>ONYP01000087.1 GCA_900322135.1 uncultured Prevotellaceae bacterium | reverse complement strand
GTATCGTTGTCGCCCGTGTTCAGGTCGTAGGTCGTGCCCGTGCGGCTGCTGCGCAGGTCGTCGTAGTAGAACGTCAACGTCGTGTTCGACGGCGTGTAGCAGGCATAGGCCTCAATCCTTGTGAAGTAGCCCGGGTTGCTCGGGCCGCCGTCGATGTGGGCGTAGGTCTTGTCCACATGGTTTTCATCGTAGGTCGTGCCCTGGCCGCCCACCAGGCTGGTGCAGTTATAGAACATATTAGTGGAGCCGGCCACAGCCGCGGTGCTCCAGCCACTGCCTACATAGATGGTCCGCAGATTGGTGCATCCAAAGAACATGACATTCATATTGGTGACCTGGGCCGTGTTGAAACTACTCAAATCAAGACTCGTCAGGCTGTTGCAGTTACGGAATATCGCGATCATGTTGATCACCTTGGACGTGTTGAAGTGGCTCACATCAAGGCTTGTCAAAACTGTGCAACCTCCGAACATCCAAGCCATATTGGTGACCTCGCTGGTGTTCAGGTACTCCATGCCCGTGATGGATTGAAGGCTTGTCATACCAGAGAACCAATCGTAGGTGGTCGTCGGACGGGCAACTGCGAAGTATCGTTGTCGCCCGTGTTCAGGTCGTAGGTCGTGCCCGTGCGGCTGCTGCGCAGGTCGTCGTAGTAGAACGTCAACGTCGTGTTCGACGGCGTGTAGTTGGCATAGGCCTCGACAGCAGCGGCGCCGAAGGCACACATCATGGCCGTCACCAGGACGACCAGGCGTAGGAGTAAATTCTTCTTTTTCATAGTAATTTGGTTTTAAAAGTTAATATTTGCCACAAAGATAGTGATTTTTTTACACTTTGCCGCATCATGCGTCAAAAAAATATCAGGACCGGCAATATCAGCAATCGGGTCGTACGCGGGGCGGTGTGTCATAATTGCGACTCGGTAGCATAACCGTGCTTCGCACGGGAAATTATTCAAATTTTTAAATTAAAATTGATATCTCTGGCATATTAATGATAATTTTAAAATTAATTTGGTTAATTTCCCGCCCGCAGGGCGGTTAGCGTTCCAGCCTATGAATTATGACACTCCCTCGTTCTTTTCCTTAACCAAACGCTGATTTCGCCGATTATCGCGAAACAAATCAGCGCAATCCGCGTAATCAGCGTTTAATCAACCACGACCCATTGCGGCCACGCCAAGGCGAGGCCCTACACTTTTCGCTATACAATCATGAAAAAATCCCTCACGCCCCAGGAGAGGGCATGAGGGAAATTTCTTGGCTTTGTCTTAGATCAATTCCAAGCACCTTTCAACACGAAGTTGATCAGGGCGGTCACATCGTTGATGTCGACATTGCCCTGCAGGTTGCAGTTGGCATTGGTCATGTTGACACCTACGGCATTACCAGTGAGCACATAGTTGATCAGGGCGGTCACATCGTTGATGTCGACATTCTGGTCATTGTTCACGTCGCCACGCAGGCCAGCGTTCTTGTCGGTGAAGTAGCCCGGGTTGCTGGGGCCGCCGTCGATGTGGGCATAAGCCTTGTCAATATGGTTGGCATCGTAGGTCGTGCCCTTACCGCCCACAAGGCTCGAGCAGTTAAGGAACATATCAGTCGAGGACGTCACGGCAGCCGTGCTCCAGTCATTGCCCACATAGATGGTCCGCAGATTAGTGCTGTTATAGAACATGTAGTACATATTGGTTACCTTGGACGTGTTGAAACTGCTCAAGTCAAGACTCGTCAGTCCTATGCAGGCACTGAACATGCTGTACATACTAGTCACCTTGGACGTGTTGAAGTGGCTCACATCAAGGCTTGTCAATTTTGAACATCTCAAGAACATCCAGTTCATATTGGTCACCTCGCTGGTGTTCAGGTAACTCATGCCCGTGATGGATTCAAGATTCTGCATGCCATAAAACCAGTCGCAGGTGGTCGTCGGGCGGGCACCAGCGAACGAGGGGTCAAAGACCACCTTGGTCACATTGGATTTGGTGCCGTCGGCGTCCCAACCGGCATCGTTGTTGCCCGTGTTCAGGTCGTAGGTCGTGCCCGTTCGGGTACTGCGCTGGTTGTCGTAGTAGAACGTCAGCGTCGTGTTCGACGGCGTGTAGCAGGCATAGGCTTCAGGCGCGTTCTTGTCGGTGAAGTAGCCCGGGTTGCTCGGGCCGCCGTCGATGTGGGCGTAGGTCTTGTCCATCGGGTTGGATGAGTTCCAGGTCGTGCCCTGGCCACCCACCAGGCTTTGGCAGTTATATAACATTTCATTGGAGAACGCCACAGCCGCAGTGCTCCAACCATCGCCCACATAGACAGTGCGCAGATTATAGCAATGTCTAAACATGTAAACCATATCGGTCACCTTGGACGTGTTAAAACTACTCAAGTCGAGGCTTGTCAATGCTAAACAGTTCAAGAACATCCAGTTCATATTGGTCACTTCACTGGTGTTCAGGTAACTCATGCCCGTGATGGATTCAAGATTCTGCATGCCATAAAACCAATCGCAGGTGGTCGTCGGGCGGGCACCAGCGAACGAGGGGTCAAAGACAACCTTGGTCACGCTGGCATTGGTGCCGTCAGTGTCCCAAGCGACATCGGTGGTGCCCGTGTTCAAGTCGTAGGTCGTGCCCGTGCGGCTGCTGCGCAGGTTGTCGTAGTAGAACGTCAGCGTCGTGTTCGACGGCGTGTAGTTGGCATAGGCCTCGACAGCGGCGGCGCCGAAGGCACACATCATGGCCGTCACCAGGACGACCAGGCGTAGGAGTAAATTCTTCTTTTTCATAGTAATTTGGCTTTAAAAGTTAATATTTGCCACAAATATAGTGATTATTTTACACTTTGCCGCATTATGCGTCAAAAAAAACAACGGGACCGGCCATGTCAGCAATCGGGTCGTACGCGGGGCGGTGTGTCATAATTGCTACTCGGTAGCATAACCGTGCTATCGCACGGGAAATTATTCAAATTTTTAAATTAAAATTGATATCTCTAGCATATTAATGATAATTTTAAATTTAATTTGTTTAATTTCCCGAAACATGGCGGCACCTCAGCAAATCGAACAAGTTCGTTTGCCTTCGGCTTTGCACATGTTTTCCCGCCCGCAGGGCGGTTAGCGTTCCAGCCTTTGAATTATGACACACCCTCGTTCTTTTCCTTAACCAAACGCTGATTTCGCTGATTATCGCGAAACAATTCAGCGCAATCCGCGTAATCAGCGTTTTATCTACCACTTGAGTCATTACAACCACGCCAAGGCGTGCCGCCCTTTTCCTCAACCAAACGCTGATTTCGCCGATTATCGCGAAACAAATCAGCGCAATCCGCGTAATCAGCGTTAGATTATCGCGAAACAAATCAGCGCAATCCGCGTAATCAGCGTTAAATCAACCACTTGGCTCATTGCAACCACGCCAAGTCGTGCCGCCCTTTTCCTTAACCAAACGCTGATTTCGCTGATTATCGCGAAACAAATCAGCGCAATCCGCGTAATCAGCGTTAAATCAACCACGACCCATTGCGGCCACGCCAAGGCGAGGCCCTACACTTTTCCCGGGAGAGGGCATGAGGGAAATTTCTTGGCTTTGTCTTAGATCAATTCCAAGCGCCTTTCAACACGAAGTTGATCAGGGCGGTCACATCGTTGATGTTGATGCTGCCGTCACCCGAAGCCGTATTGCAATCGGCCGCAGTGGCATTATACTCGACATTCTTTCCCAGCACCACGTCAATCAGGACGGTCACATCGTTGATGTCGATGACATGGTCACTGTTCACGTCGCCACGCAGGGCTGCGCTCTTCGCAGTGAAGTAGCCCGGGTTGCTTGCTCGTGCCGCCGTCGATGTGGGCGTAGTCACTATTCACATGGCTAGGACTGTAGGCCGTGCCCTGGCCACCCACCAGGCTCGTGCAGCCAGTAAACATACTTGATGGAGATAACAACGATTCTATGCTCCATTCATCACTCACATAGATGGTCTGCAGATGATCGCAGTCACTGAACATGCTGGACATACTTTCTACCTTGGCCGTGTTGAAACTACTCAAGTCAAGGCGTTCCAGGCCATGGCAGTTTGAGAACATGTAGAACATGTTTGTCACATTGGCGGTGTTGAAACCACTCAAGTCAAGGCTCGGCAATATTTCGCAGAAAGTGAACATACAACTCATCTCGGTCACCTCACTGGTGTTCAGGTATTTCATACCCTCGATGGCTTCGAGATTGAGCATGCCTCCAAACCAATAGTATGTGCTTGTGGGTCGAACGCTGGCAAACGACGGGTCAAATACCACCTTCGTGACATCTCTGGAAATGTCATCGATGCGCCAGCCAGGCCGGCTGTCAACCGTGTTCAGACTGTAGATCGTGCCTGGGCGGATTTCTCGCTGGCGGTCGTAATAGAACGTCAGCGTAGTATTCTCCGGTGTGTAGCAGGCATAGGCCTTGGCTTCATGAAAATAGCCCGGGTTGCTGGGACCGCCGTCGACGTGGGCATAGGTCTTGTCCTTCGGGTTGGATTCGTTGTAGGTCGTGCCCTGAGCGCCCACTATACTAAGGACGTAATGGAACATATGGTTGGAATTCTCTACAGCCTCCGTTGTCCAGCCCTCGCCAACATAAATAGTATTTAGGCAGATGCAGTCGTAGAACATATCATTCATTTCGGTCACCTTGGACGTGTTGAAACTGCTCAGGTCAAGGCTTGTTAGAGCAATACAGTCATGGAACATATAGCCCATAATGGTCACCTCGCTGGTGTTCAGGTACTCAAAGCCCTCGATGGTTTTAAGGCTTTCCATGTTATAGAACCAGCAGAAAGTGCTCGTCGGGCGGGCATCAGCGAACGAGGGATCAAAGACCACCTTGGTCACATTGTAATTGGTCCCGTCAGTTTCCCAACCAGTGTCGTTGTGGCCCGTGTTCAGGTCGTAGGTGGTGCCCGGGCGGCTACTGCGCTCGTTGTCATAATAGAACGTCAGCGTCGTGTTGTCCGACGTGTAGCAGGTGTAGGCCTCCTGGGCGCTGGTACCGATTGCGCACATCATGGCCGTCACCAGGACGACCAGACGCAGGATTAAATTCTTCTTTTTCATAGTAATTTGGTCTAAAAAATAATATTTGCCACAAATATAGTGATTAATTTTATTACTTGGCACATCATGCGTCAAAAAAATGATGGCCTGTAACAACGGAAGCGCTGATATCCAAACAATTAACAAATACAAGCACTCATTGAGGCTCACCTTGAATCACCAAGGCTCAGCACCCGGGGGTGTGTAGCAAAACCTGTATGGCTCAATTATCGATTGGCCTACGGCCGAAAAATCAAAACAAATTTTGTATTAAAATTGAGAAAATTAAAATTTTTATTATGATTATTTAAAATAATCTGTTTAATTTCCCGTGCGATAGCACGGTAATATTTCCCGGTCGCAATTAGGTCACGCCGACAGTCATATCTAATTCCGGGTGCCGCCCAGGATGATGTCGATGATGGCGTTGATGTCGGCAATGTTGATTTCGCCGTCACCGTTCACATCGGCAGCAGGGGTGCTACTGTTTCCGCCCAGAATCATGTCGATGGCGACATTCACATCAGCAATGTTCACTTCAAGGTCGCCATTCACATCGCCAATGAATATATCTTCCACAATCTGTCCGAAATAGGGATACCAGTTCTCGTCAGCCCGATAGGCATCAGCCGTCCCATGCAGCACATGAAGCGTACGGCCCGAGTAACTACCATTACGCTTATAGAATTGATCATTCCCGCTCGATACTTTCGAGAGGTCAGCAATGTAGCAATACACATCTGTCAGCCGCCCGCAATCATAGAACGCGCTGTCACCGATAGCAGTTACCGAGTTGGGGATGACGATGCTGGTCAGCCCATCGCAACAATAGAAGGCATAGTCACCAATCTCAGTTACTGAGTTGGGGATGACGATGCTGGCCAGCCCTGTGCAATCACTGAACGCCCCTTCACTGATCTCAGTTACTGAGTTGGGGATGTCGATGCTGGTCAGCCCCGAGCATGTATAGAACGCCCAGTAACCGATAACAGTCACCGAGTTGGGAATAGTCGTGTTCTTGCAGCCAACAATTAACACATTATTGGCGGTCTCGATAATTGCATTGCAGTTGTTGCGCGAATCATATCTTGGATTGCCACTTTCTACCACGATGCCGGCCAGTTCGGTGCAGTCATCGAACACCCCGACACCAATCTCAGTTACAGAGTTGGGAATGACGATGCTGGTCAGCCCAGTACACCAGGCGAACGCCTCTTGACCGATAGAAGTCACCGAGTTAGGAATATTGATGCTGGTCAGACCTTCGCAGCTATAGAACGCCCCGTCACCGATCCTAGTCACCGAGTTGGGGATGACGATACTGGTCAGACTGTCGCAGGCATCGAACGCAAGGTTACCTATCTCAGTTACCGAGTTGGGGATAATCGTGTTCTTGCAGCCAACAATTAACACATTATTGGCGGTCTCTATAATTGCATTGCAGTTGTTGCGCGAATCAAACCTTGGATTGCCACTTTCTACCACGATGCTGGTCAGCCCAGGGCAGCGTCCGAACGCCTCTTGACCGATCTCAGTTACCGAGTTGGGGATATCAACGCTGGTCAGCTCAGTGCAGCGATAGAACGCAAGGGCTTCGATAGAAGTTACCGGGTAGGTGATTCCATTGTAGGTGACGGTGGCTGGGATGACGACATCGCCTGAATACCCAATAAATAGATAACCAGGTTTACCTTTGCGAGTCACGGCGGCCTCGTTGCCGTTGATGTTGTAACTGATGTCATCGACCACGAAGTCGGCGGCCGTGGCCGTTAAAGGCAACAGGAGTGCCAACAGCATTACAGAAAAGCGGAAAAGTTGTTTCATAATCAAAATGTTTAGAAATTAATAATCAGTTAATATAATCTTTGATTTAAAGTTTCACCCGCAAAGGTAATAAAGAAAATTCAATATTCATCACAAGCTTCCACATTTTCCATACATCCAACAAAAAACGGCCGGCTGCGCGGGCAGTCGGCCGTTTCGTGTTTTTGATGTGGTACCTCCAGTCTCGTTGCGGATTAGTTTCGGATGAGGTCTATCAGGCCATTCACATCGGCGATGTTGATTTCGCCATCGCCGTTCACATCACCACGGGGATTACCGCTACCATCAAAGATAATGTCGATGGCGGCATTCACATCAGCAATATTGACTTCATGGTCGCCATTCACATCGCCAATGAATATATCTTCCACAATCTGTCCGAAATACGGATACCAGTTCTCGTCAGCCCGATAGGCATCAGCCGTCCCCTGCAGCACATGAAGCGTACGGCCCGAGTAATCGCCATCATCCAAATTGAATTGTTCATTCCCGTACGATACTCTCGAAGGGTCAGCAATGTAGCAATACACATCCGACAGTCCTGTGCACCAATAGAATGCCCCGTCACCGATATCAATCACCGAGTGGGGGATGACGATGCTGGTCAGACCAGTGCAAGACTCGAACGCACAGCCAGCGATGCCTAATGTTCCTTCTTTTAAAGTCACATGGGTTCCGCTTGGCATCGTTCCCTTATACCCGTAAGCGACCATGCCGGCATAGACCAGTCCGTCTGGCTGGTTATTGTACCATGCTGTATTATAGAACGCCGAGAGACCGATAGAAGTTACCGAGTTAGGGATGACGATGGTGGCCAGTCTAGTGCAGGCCTCAAACGCCCCGTTACCGATAGAAGTCACCGAGTTGGGGATGTTGATGCGGGTCAGCCCAGTGCAACTCGAGAACGCCCCGTCACCGATCCTAGTCACTGAGTTGGGGATGACGATGCTGGTCAAATCAGCACAGTTAGCAAACGCATAGTCACCGACAGCAGTGACCGTGTTGGGGATAATCGCGTTCCTGCAGCCCAAGAATAAAGTATTAGAGGCGGTCTCGATAATTGCATTGCAGTTGTTGCGTGAATCATATCTTGGATTGCCACTGTCTACCACGATGCGGGTCAGCCCAGTGCAGTTATAGAACGCCAAGGCACCGATGGAAGTTACCGAGTTAGGGATGTCGATGCGGGTCAGCCTCTTGCAGCCAGAGAACGCCTTGTCACCAATCTCAGTTACCGAGTTGGGGATGACGATGCTGGTCAGGCCTTCGCAGCCCTCGAACGCCCCGTCACCAATCTCAGTTACCGAGTTACCTATGTTGAGGCTGGTCAGTCCCCAGCAACTCTTGAACGCCTCGTCGCCAATCTCAATTACCGAATTGGGGATGACGATACTGGTCAGGCCAGAGCAGTTACAGAACGACTTGTTACCGATATAAGTTACCGAGTTGCCCATGTTGACGCTGGTCAGTCCATAGCAACTTTCAAACGCCCAGGCACCGATAGAAGTCACCGAGTTGGGGATGACGACGCTGGTAAGCCCTGTGCAGCCCTCGAACGCCCCGTTACCAATCTCAGTTACCGAGTTGGGGATGTTGATGCTGGTCAGCCCATAGCAGTAAGCGAACGCAAAGTTACCGACCTTAGTTACCGAGTTGGGGATAGTCGTGTTCTTGCAGCCCAACAATAAAGTATTAGAGGCGGTCTCGATAATTGCATTGCAGTTGTTGCGCGAATCATATCTTGGATTGCCACTGTCTACCACGATGCTGGTCAGCCCTAAGCAGCCCTCGAACGCCCAGGCACCGATCTCAGTCACCGAGTTACCTATGTTGACGCTGGTCAGCCCATCGCAACAATAGAAGGCATAGTCACCAATCTCAGTTACCGAGTTGGGGATAACGATACTGGTCAGGCCTTCGCATCCCTTGAACGCAAAGCTACCGACCCTAGTTACCGAGTTGGGGATAGTCGTGTTCTTGCAGCCAGCAATCAACTCATTATCGGTGGTCTTGATAATTGCATTGCAGTTGTTGCGCGAATCATATCTTGGATTGCCACTTTTTACCACGATGCTGGTCAGCCCAGTGCAGTATGCGAACGCCTCTTGACCGATCTCAGTTACCGAGTTGGGGATGACGATGCTAGTCAAGCCTTCGCAGTAAATGAACGCCAACTCATCAATAGAAGTCACCGGGTAGGTGGTTCCATTATAGGTGACTGCGGGTGGGATGACGACAGAGCCTGAATACTCATAGTAAAATGAAATACAATTTTGACCTCTGAAAGTCACGTGGGCCGTGGCGAGTGCGGGCAACAGGAGGGCCAGCAGCATTACGGAAAAGCGGAAGAGTTGTTTCATAATCAAAATGTTTAGAAATAAATAACGGTTAAAATAATCTTTGATTAGAGGTTACGCCCGCAAAGGTAATAAAGATTATTCAATAATCATCACAAGCATCCATACTTTCCATTTCCCATTGAGCCAGTAACCAACAAAAAAACGGCCGGCTGCGCGGGCAGTCGGTCGCTTCGTGTTTTTGAGGAGGCACCTCCAGTCTTGTTGCCGATCAGTTTTGGATGAGGTCTATCAGGCCATTCACATCGGCGATGTTGATTTCGCCATCGCCGTTCACATCACCGCGGGGATTCCAGCTACCATCCAAGATGATGTCGATGGCGGCATTTACATCAGCAATATTGACTTCAAGGTCGCCGTTCACATCGCCAATGAATATGTCTTCCACAATCTGTCCGAAATAGGGATGCCAATTCCCGTCAGCCCGATAGGCATCAGCCGTCCCCTGCAGCACATGCAGCGTACGACCAGAGTAATCACCATCATCCAAATCGAATTGTCCATACTCCATCAATACTCTCGAGGGGTCAGCAATGTAGCAATACATATCCGTCAGCCCCGTGCAGCCATAGAACGCCCAGAAACCGATATAATACACCGAGTTAGGGATGATGATGCTGGTCAACCCAGTAAGTCTAGCGAACGCATCGGTACCGATAGCAGTTACCGAATTGGGGATAATCGTATTGTTGCAGCCATAAATTAAAGTATTATAGGCGGTCTCTATAATTGCATTACAGTTGTTGCGAGAATCATATCTCGGATTGCCACTTTCTACCACGATGCGGGTCAGCCCAGTGCACCTATTGAACGCTCCCTCACCGATATCAGTCACCGAGTTGGGGATGACGATGCTGGTCAGTCCTGTGCACCCATTGAACGCTGTGATACCGATAGCAGTCACCGAGTTAGGGATGACGATGCTGGTCAGCCCCGTGCACTCTAAGAACGCATCCTCACCGATTGAAGTTACCGAGTTGGGGATGTTGACGCTGGTCAGTCCACTGCAGCAAGAGAACGCATTGTCACCGATAGCAGTTACCGAGTTGGGGATAATCGTGTTCCTGCAGCCAACAATTAAAGTA
Organism: uncultured Prevotellaceae bacterium; assembly: GCA_900322135.1. GTDB lineage: Bacteria > Bacteroidota > Bacteroidia > Bacteroidales > Muribaculaceae > Sodaliphilus. The sequence goes on along the minus strand of ONYP01000087.1, from coordinate 23,823 downwards.
TTAGAGGCGGTCTCAATAATTGCATTGCAGTTGTTGCGAGAATCATATCTCGGATTGCCACTTTCTACCACGATGCTGGCCAGTCCACTGCACCTATAGAACGCCCCGTAACCGACCTCAGTTACCGAGTTAGGGATGTCGATACTGGTCAGTCCTGTGCACTGCTCGAACGCCCAGTTGCCGATAGTAGTTACCGAGTTGGGGATGACGATGCTGGTCAGTCCTGTGCACCTATAGAATGTATAGATACCGATAGTTTGTATCGAGTTGGGGATGACGATGGTGGTCAGCCCAGTGCACCCATCGAACGCATAGCTGCCGATATGAGTTACCGAGTTGGGGATATCGATGCTGGTCAGCCCAGTGCAGCCCTCGAACGCCCCGCCGCCAATCTCAGTTACCGAGTTGGGAATCTCGATGCTGGTCAGACCAGTGCAGCTCCAGAACGCCCCGCCGCCAATCTCAGTTACCGAGTTGGGGATGACGATGCTGGTAAGCCCTGTACACTTAGAGAACGCATAGTCATCGATAGCAGTTACTGAGTTGGGAATAGTCGTGTTCTTGCAGCCATAAATTAATGTGTTATTGGAGGTCTCGATAATTGCATTGCAGCTGTTGCGCGAATCATATCTCGGATTGCCACTTTCTACCACGATGCTGGTCAGTCCACTGCACATATAGAGCGCCTGGTTACCGATAGCGGTTATCGAGCTGGGAATGTCGATGCTGGTCAAGCCCCTGCAGCCAGCGAACGCCCCGTCACCGATAGAAGTTACCGAGTTGGGGATCTCGATGCCGGTCAGACCTGTACAGTTTCTGAACGCACCAAGACTGATAGAAGTTACCGAGTTGGGAATATTGACGCTGGTTAGCCCAGAACAGTCCTCGAACGCAGAGTTACCGATAGAAGTTACCGAGTTGGGAATCTCGATACCGGTCAGCCCAGTGCACTGCTCGAACGCAGATTTACCGATAGAAGTTACCGAGTTGGGAATCTCGATGCTGGTCAGTCCAGTGCACCGCTCGAACGCAGAGTTACCGATAGAAGTTACCGAGTTGGGGATGACGACGCTGGTCAGTCCGGTGCACCTATAGAACGCATTGTTACCGATAGCAGTTACCGAGTAGGTGGTTCCATTATAGGTGACGGTGGCTGGAATGACAACAGAGCCAGAATACTCATCGTAATAATCACTATAAAATAGACCTTTGAATGTCACGGTGGGTGGGCCGTGGCGAGTGCGGGCAACAGGAGGGCCAGCAGCATTACGGAAAAGCGGAAGAGTTGTTTCATAATCAAAATGTTTAGAAATAAATAACGGTTGATATCATCATTGATTGAAGGTCTCATCCGCAAAGGTAATAAAGATTTTTCAATTTTCATTACAATCATACCCATTTGCTGTAACTATTCAGCGATTTCCCTCACGCTAAGCCGCTAAGTCGCTAAGAGTCTAATATTTATACATTACATCATTTGTTTATGATATGTCAGACGAAATGAAATGCTTCAATCTATCAAAAAGTTTCCCTGTCGGGACTATGATAATTGTCTGAAAACCCAAAAAAGCTCAGCGTCTTTGCGACTTAGCGTGAAATATGGTGGCGGGTGTTTGGGCTGAATAGTTACCCATTTCCCCTATATCTCAACAAAAAACGGCCGGCTGATTTCTCAGTCGGTCGCTTCGTGTTTTTGATGTGGTACCTCCGGGACTCACGAGGAGGTTAGCCCTTAACCTCTTATCTATTTTTTGTGCCGGTTTTGTGCCGACATCGCCCAGTCAACATCTTAGAGGCCTTGCTTGGCCATTAAAATCCTTATTGTCCTTTCCTTCTCTTCCAGGATCTGCTTTAGGTAGTTTATTGTCTCCTCGTTCTCCGGTAGAGCCACTACTGTTCTAGAGCCGGCCACTGGATCCGTATCAAAGAAATAGCCCACGGGAACTTCCAACACTTCTGCTATTTTTTCAATCGTCTTAGTGTTTGTTGTTCCTCGTCTAATTGCGGACTGGATTGTTGACTCATCGCGGCCAATTCGCCGCGCCAACTCACGCATAGTGATTTTGCGTTCCTCGCACAATGTGCGGATTAACAGGAAATTAGCCATAAAAACATCATTTATAAAAAGTTGATTAATATTTTTTAACAGGAATTATTTACCTTACTATGGAAAATAATTCTACCTTTGTGCTGTAAATTTATATCAAATTAGTAATATATGCAAGGAAATAAGGTAAAAAATTCGCAAGCATCGGAACAAGCGCTTCAGGATTCGCAGAGATTAACTGAATTTCTCAATGGCGTTCCGCATGGAGATTACCGTGATGTTGTTAATACGATTATTGAAAAATGTATGATCAACTATACAACCTTTGCTAATTGGCGCTCCGGCAAATGCCGCATTCCAGAACTGTATAAGTCAACAATCAATAATATCGCAAACCGTTCCGTCTTTTAATTGTTGCCGGCAGCTTCCATTACTGGGCGAAAGGATGGTTGCTGCCGGTTTTTATCGATTTTCATTATGGAGTTTTATTTGATCAAAAATAGACATGGCAACATCTTGATCAGGATGGTCCACATCGAGAATGACTGGACGATTTCGTTTTCATATTCCGATAATGGGGATAGACGCTTTCGCGACTGTCTCATCGATGCAGTTGAGCGCAGTGGTGTACTAGTTCAAGAGGTAAAGAACCGTTCTCACACCAGCGGCGTCAATTATTGTGTCATTCGGTTTTCAGGACAAGGCACAGATTTCTGCCTGGATGGTCCTGGAGAAGTATGTGAATCTGCAGGACTATTTTTGGGAGCAGAATTAAAACTTGAAGAGGCATGAGCATTGACAGGAGAAAGCGTAAAATCTACGGGCTACGCTACCGAATGAAGAAGAAAGGCTATCGGTTTGATGGCCGCAATTATTATTGTTATATGCCTGATGACCCTACAAACCGGTCAAAACTGATGGAGCGTCGCCTTGTGTCCCTCGGTTACGGCATAGAGTACAACCTGCTGCACCTGTTTGCTGAAAATGGGGGGGGTAACGGTCTTTTGGCGCGCTGTGCTCTGTACGTTTCTTTGCTGATCCTTTCAAACAACCTGATACAACCAACCTAATCGAACCGACTCGTTATGATCACGCCCAGAATGCTATACGAGGCCACCGGTGACGGCCTTGATATTCTCTTGTACTACTTCCCTCAAGCCAGGGAGGTGGCTGGCACCAAAAACAAGTTCAAGGCCCGCGAGAGCGAGGATGACGCCTCCGCCATGCTGCGCAAGGGGAAAAACGGTGTCTGGAAATTCATCGACTTTGGCGATGATGCCAGGGAGCACGACCCCATCGAGGTGTGCATGGATGTTGACGGTCTGCGCTTCAGCGAGGCCATCATCAAACTGGCGGGCATCTTCAACGTGACCGACGAACTCGACAAGTCGGTCAACTGTCCGGAATTCAGTGAATGTGCGGCCAACCAGGACGAACTCGAGGGTAAACGCTACTACGAGCTCTCGCAGGACTTCACTGCAGAGCATCTTGCTGTGATGGGTCCACGCGTCAAGGCTGAGCACATGAAGGCGCTGCACTGGTACCTAGCCAAATGGGTGAGTCTGCCTGTCAAGAACCGCGTGCTGAAGAAGAAGCACTCGACCGACACCTACCCCATCTTCATGCGCGAATGCCTGGTTGAGAAAGGCAAGGACGGCAAGCCTGATGTTATCTTCTATAAGATCTATGAGCCGCTGAACCCCAAGAAGGAGTTCCGCTTCAGTTACACGCCACCCGGCGTGAAGCCCAAGGACTATATCAACGGCCTGAGCGAGTTGCGCCAGCGCTGGGCGGATTACAATGAGAGCGAGCGCAAGTTGTGGGAGAGCGACCCTGTTAACGAGGACAAGCCTTACCGCGAGAAGAAACTGCCTGAGGCGTTCATCTGCTCGGGCGAGCGTGACGCGATCTGTGTGCGGTCGCTGGGCTATTTCCCGATCTGGTTCAACTCGGAGACTTATAAGCTGAGCGACGAAGAGTATCGCGAGATCATGAAATATGTGGAGGTGCTTTACAACATCCCAGACATCGACGCGACGGGTCGTGCCAAGGGCACCGAGTTGGCATTGCGTTTCCTGGACGTGCACACGGTGTGGCTGCCGGCCTGGATTGGCCAGTACCGTGACCGCCGGGGCAAGCCGCGCAAGGACTTCCGTGACTGGATTGAGTTGCGCCACGAGTACAAGGACTTCAAGAACCTGACGGCTGTCGCGTTGCCTGCCAAGTTCTGGACGGAGAAGGTGAACGGGAAAACCGGTGCCAAGGAATACACGGTGGATTCGGTGTGCCTGTTGTATTTCCTGCGGCTGAACGGTTTCCACAAGTTGCATGACCGTATGGCCGGCACATCGCAGTATGTACGTATTGTGGGTAATGTAGTGACCGAGGTGAAGACGAGCGAGATCCGCGACTTTATCCACCAGTGGGCCGAGGAGAACTTCCTGCCGCGCGAGTTGCGCAATGTGCTGATGACGACGACCAGGCTGAGCGACCTGGTACTTGAAAACATGGGCAAGATTGAATTGGACTTCACGAACTACACGGCTAAGAGCCAGATTTTCTTCTTTGAGGGATCGAGCATGGAGGTGACGGGCCAGGGCATCCGCGAGCACCGGGGGACGAGCACCGACCTGGACCATTATGTGTGGTCGAAGAACGTGCTGCCTCACCGGGTGAAGTTGCTGCCGCCGCTGTTCAGCATCACCAGGGAGGATACCTTGAACGGTCCGCGCTTTGACATCAAGGTGGAGTCGCGAGGGTCGAAGGTGTTTGACTACATCATCAACAGCAGCCGCATCTACTGGCGCGAGGAACTGGAGAAGGGCTTGGAGAACATGAGCGAGGACGAGGCTGCCGAGTACCGGCGTGAGCACAAGTTTGACATCGAGGGGCCGAACCTGGAAGCCGAGCAGATTGCCGAGCAGAAGCAGAACCTGATCAACAAGATTTTCTCTATCGGCTACACGCTGCACCGGTTCAAGTCGCCGTCGCGGGCGTGGGCGCCTTATGCCATGGACAACAAGATCGATGACGAGGGCGAGTGCAACGGCCGTAGCGGCAAGTCGCTGATTTTTGCCTTGATCAAGACGTTCCTGAACAGTGTGAAGTTGAGTGGCCGCAATCCCAAGTTGATGGACAACAACCACTGGAACGAGCAGGTGACGCGCCACACGGATCTGCTGTTTATCGACGACTGTGACCGTTACCTGAATATCGGGTTGTTCTATGACCTGATCACGAGCGAGATGACGGTGAACCCAAAGTACTCGCAGTCGTATAACATTCCTTTCCAGGAGAGTCCGAAATTGGCTTTCTCGACGAACTATGTGCCCTATAACTTCGACCCGTCGACTGACGCGAGGTTGCTATACATGGTGTTTGGCGACTACTATCATATCCAGACGGAGACGAACGATTACCTGGAGAGCCGTGGCGTGCGTGACGACTTCGGGAAGGACCTGTTCGGGCAGGACTATACCGATGAGGAATGGAACCAAGATATCAACTTTTTCCTGCAGTGCACTGAGTTCTACCTGTCGCTGGCCAGTGAGAGCATCAAGTTGCTGCCACCGATGGGCAATATCGTGAAGCGCAAGTGGAAGGCCGACATGGGCGCCAACTTTGAGGACTGGGCGAATTTCTATTTCTCGGAGAGCAGCGGTAACATCAATAAAGAGATTGTGCGCGAGGACGCGTTCCTGGCGTATAAGATGTTTGCCGGCGTGAATAAGATCACGATGCAGAAGTTCACCAAGTCGCTGAAGGCCTTTGTGGCGTTGTGCCCCTACGTTGAAGACCTGAATCCGCTGGAGATGTGTAACGCCAAGGGGCGTCGTATTGTTCGAAAGGTGGAAGGTATTGCCAAGGACATGATTTACCTAAAGGGCGTGGGTGCTGAGGTGAAGAAAGATGATGACGAGCCGCCGTTGTGGGAGGATCTGAAGCCGAAATCGGCTCCTGAAGAGCAATCGTTGTGGGAAGACGATGATGATGGCCAGGCAGTAACTTTTAAGAATTGCAGAGCGTGACTTGGTGCCGCTCGTTTTGGTTTGTTTTAGGTTGTGGGCCGGTGCGATGGTTGTCGCCCGGCTCTTTTTTTTGCCCCCGGTGGGCCGAGACCTCCCCCTTCCCCACCCTGTTATTTTGTCCGAAATATTTGTAACTTTATAACGTCTGTTCGCTTTTTTCAAAAGTTGTTGATAAACAAGCTATTGAAAAGATACAAAAAGGTTACAAGTAGGAGTTACAAATGGTTATAAAAAATCGCGGGGTTGTAACAGCAGGCTTGAAGGGGGGCAAAACGGGCGTGCGTGGTGGCCGGTTGCAAAGTTGAAATGCGGTTACAGAATGGGGTGCGGAAAGTGTAACGGTTATAAAGTTACAGAGTTTCAAAGGTTTAGGTGGCGCTGTTGCAAAGTTGCAAAGTTGCAAAAATTTTGTACCAAAAAGAACCCACCCCGCGTTGCTTGATTTCCTGTCTATGGAAAATAGTACCTGGTTTAATTTCAAAATAGGGGAATTTTTCCTAACTTTGCCTCTAATTTCCCATCAGTTTTAATGTGACGACAGCGACAATTCAAATAGAACCATACGTGGCGGAATACATTCGAGGTAAATTCTTTGCCTCGGAGTATAATGCGGTTCATTTCCCGCCAGGGTCGGATATCTATGTGACGATCTATGACCTGATGGAGCGCCGTCCGAAATCGGCCGGCATGGACCGGGGGAACTTGACGTTCTGCCTGCCGGACCGCCGTGACGCGAACAACAAGGGTGGGAAGTCGCCGGAGACGTACAATTGGTTCTCGGGTGAGAGCGTGAAGATCCTGGAGCGACGGATGAGGGTGATGATGTGGGCTGAGCTTCACGAGACGCTTGACGAGGCGAAGCACCTGCGTGGCATCAAGTTCACCGAGAGCGTGTATGTGTTCATGAAGCGTTATGACCTGCAGAGCATCAGTGAGGATGCGTTGCTGAAGAATTACCAGCGTTGGCGCGACAGCCAGCGTCGCAGTATAAAAAGAGGCTACAAAAAGGGCAATTCAGGAGGCAGAAAATAACCTACCAAACGGGGTGTTTTGTCCTTTTTTTGCAGTAAAAATGCTGAATAGTTGATTATTAAATACTTACATCATGCAGACATATCAAAACAAGAACCTTATTGTCTCAGGCGCGCATAGTCTGCGCTTGCTTGACGCCCGGAAGATTTTTTCATTTGGCATTCTTCAAGGCAGCGCATACATCCTGACCACAGATCTTGGCATTGAAATGAAGACTGTACCTGGCAGTGTTCAGTCGACGGACACTGCAGAAGAGGGCCTGTATCACAAGTTGATAGCATTCAGGATGGGGCAGGTGTCACAGGAGAGGACGCAGCTGCTGGAGTCGTTAACAGCCGATGATATCGTAGCGATCTACGTTGATGAGCATGGGCGCAACCGTGTTGCCGGCAATCTTGATTGGCCGATGCATTTCACTTTCTCGATTGCAGGAGGACTGTATGAGTGCCAGCTGGAGTGTCGAGGCCTTGAACCCAATCCTTATCTGATGGACTGATTCATTTACCAGTCTTTTTCGACTATTATATAAAGGTGTAGCTTTGCGGTAAAAAGTTACGCCTATGAAGCATTTACAGGAAATTTTCACGGGTTCATGGTCGATCACGCCTAAGGATTTTGAGGCGCTGAGCGCGTTGCTGCTACCTTGTGTCATGCAGGGGAACCTAGACCAGGCGGAATCGCAACTCAACAAAAGCACACTGAAGGCGTATGCCACAGATCCCACCTATCTCGCAAGCCGCTGGGAACTTGATGACGAGACGTTGCCAGAAGGCAGCGTTGCGGTGATCGAGCTGGAGGGTGTGCTGTATAGCTGGAACACGTTTGCGCTTGAGAGGTGGCTGCTGATGGCGGAACAGAACGAGAAGATATGCGGCGTGGTGCTGTGGATCAACGGCCCCGGCGGGATGGTGGCCCATGTAGACGTGGTGGCATCCACTATCAAGGACATGACCAAGCCGGTGGCGACTTTTGTTGCAGGAATGATGGCGAGTGCCCACTTCTGGATCGGGACGGCGGCTGACCGCATCTTCGTTGCCTCACCGCTGTGTGAAGTCGGGAGCGTTGGTGTAATGGTGACATGGGCTAGCTGGAAGAAATACTTCGAGAAGAACGGCATCGATGTGCGCGACATCTACCCTGATAGTGCGGACCTGAAGAATTTTGAGTACCGAGCACTGGAGGAAAATGGTGATGAAGACCCGATCAAACAACAGCTGGAATTGTTGCATGAGGTGTTTGCCAGAACTGTTGCAGACAATTTGGGTATTGAATATGATCCCAAGCTTCCATTGTTCCGTGGACAGATCTTCACGGGAACCGAAGCACTTGAGCTGGGTTACGTCGACCAGCTGGGCACTTTACAGGATGCCGTCACCTGGGTATTGGGCCGTGCTACAGCTAATGAGGCCAACCAACTTGTATAGAAAGAATGAGTTATTAACAGAATTATAAACAATTAAAAAATCATCGAAATGAAGAGATTCAAAGTTTTCGCTGCCACAATCCTGGCGCTGCTCGGCTTGAGCGAGTGGCACAAGGATGAGCGTGGCACGCAGACGGTGACCGATGAGGAGATCGCGAAGCTGAAGACGATGGGCTTCAGCGAGGAGTTCCTTACCGGCTTCACCAAGGCCCTGGCCGAGGACTTCAAGGGTGAGGGTGGAGAGAACGGCGAAGGCGGTGAGCAGCCTGAGAATGTGCAGCTGGCTACCTTGCGCGGCTTGCTGTCGCAGAACGCCACCCGTCTTGCCACTGCCCAGCACGAGCTGACGGCGTTGCAGGCCGACAAGGCGACCGCTCAGGCGACCATCGAGGCCAAGACCAAGGAGATTGATGAGCTGAAGGCCCGCATCACCGCGCTGACCGACGCTGCCGAGCGTGACCCCGGCGAGGGTGCCCAGCATGGTGCCGCTGCTCCCGCCCAGGCATTCAACCTGGATGACGAGCGCCAGCTGGGCGGCCTTGAGGGCGAGATGTACTCGATGGAGAGTGCCTACAACCAGCGTGCGCGTGCCGCACTGCTTGCCCGTCATGGCATCATGGTATCGGCTCCCATGGCATCGAGCACCGACTACTCGAGGCTGCAGGCCGACCTGGGCGCGTTCTACCGTGTTCCCTGGCAGGACCGTCTGCAGTCGCTGCTGATGACGCTGCCTAGCCTGGAGCGCATCTTCCCGCTGGAGAGCGGCTACCAAGACCTGGCCACCCTCGTTAACGTATGGCTTGGCGAGTTCTCGCAGGCCGACAACACGGCGAGCGACTTTGACCAGGTGGTGAAGGGCAACTACGAGTTTGACAACGAGACGCTGAGGATGTACAGCGTGATGTTTGCCCACAAGTTCACCAACCTGAAGGAGCTTGAGCGCATCTGGATCGGCTCGCTGAACATGGAGGGGTCGAACCCCATCAAGTGGTCGTTTATCGAGTACCTGCTTGCCGAGACGGCCAAGAAGCTGCACAACGAGCGTGAGCAGCGCCGCATCAACGGCGTACGCAAGGATCCCGACCTGAACACTCCCGGTCGTGCTATGGAGGCCGCTGACGGCCTGTATGAGTTCATCCGCAAGAAGGTTGACGGCTTTGTTGACGTGAACAACGGCAACACCGTTTACCAGATCAAGCCCTTTGTTGCCGGCGAAATCAACGTGGGCAACATCGGTGAGAAGATTTACCAGATGACGAGCCAGATTCCCGCCGTCGTTCGCGACAGCGGCAACTTGCGCCTGTACATGCCGAGCCACATGATTGTGTGGTACCACAAGTACAACGAGGCCCACTACGGCACCAACCAGGACTACACCGCCGACATCATGTACGTCAAGGAGTATCCCAGCGTGCGCATCGTGTCGGTCCACAACGCTGACAACCACCACCGCCTGATCTGGACGCTTGACGGCAACATCCACTGCTTTGAGCACCTGAGCGGCGAGATGACCCGCTTCTCGCTGGAGCAGCAGGACTGGACACTGAAGGTGTGGAGCAACTGGAAGGAGTCGATCTGGGCGCGTGCCGTGGGCTTCAAGTACACCGACAAGAGCCAGATGGACGGCTCACGCCAGCTGATCTGGTGTAACGAGTATGATCGTCCCGAGAGCTACTTTGTACAGGCTGAGCCCGACAAGCAGCCCAACGCGACGCTGCACACTAGCATCCTGACTGTTGCCAACAGCTCGACGCTGGCCATCACCGACATCGAGAACGCGCAGGTGGGCAAGGTCATCACGCTGAAGTGCGGCAGCACCGCTGCCGGTGTGACCATCGCCAAGAGCGGCAAGTTCTCGTTGCTGAGCGCCGCCTGGAGTCCCAGCGAGGGCGACTGGATCAAGCTGATGAAGCGCTCGGATGGCAAGTTCATCGAGATTGAGCGCGGCACGTCGTCGAGCGACGCGTTCCAGTTTGACGCCGACGACACGACACCGAGCGTTGACGGTGCCGACACCTTTGTGACCAACGCCAACACCCAGCCGACTGCCATCACCGCCCTGGACGACGCCGTGAAGGGTTTGGTCTACACCATCTACGGTAACGGCTCGACCAACGCCTCGACCATCGCCAACAGTGGCAACTTTGTGCTGACTGCAGCGATGACGCTGAGCGAGGGTCACTGGATCAAGCTCGTGAAGGCCGACGACAATAAGTTCTACGAGGTTGCCCGCGGCTAACCTGATAAAGCTGCCGGGGCGGGTTTCCCGCCCCAGCAACTTGGTTAATGTTTAACGTTTAATGTTTAAAATTATCAGATTATGTATATCAAAGCTGATGTGAAGCGCCCCAGCGGTGCCCCCGGCAAGGGCCTTAACCCGCGCGACAGCGTGGTGCTGATTGACATTGACGACATCGCGTATTTCCCCAGCCGCAACGAAGCCGGCGTGGTTGTGGAGGAAGACGTGGTACTGAAGCCCGGTGCCTATGGCATCGAGATCTACATGACTCCCGGCACTGTGGAGATGACCAGTGCGAGCGAGGGCGACCCCGACGCTGAGGGTTACACCCCGTCGCTGAAGTTCAACCACCCGGGCAACGAGCGCGAGGTGCGCGAGTTCAAGACCAACTGGCTGGGCAGAAACTGCATCGCCTTTGTGCGCTACTGCAGCGGCAAGGCCACGGACATGCTGGGTTCGCCGTGTAACCCGATGCGCTTGACGTCGTCGTACACGGGCAACAACGAGCAGAACATGAACGAGATGACGCTGACCCAGGCGATGAAGGGCGACGACATTGCCATCTATGAGGGCACTGTTCCCCTGAGCGAGCCTGTTGCCACCGTCACCGGCGGTTCGACGAGCGTTGCCTATGCCGGCGACGGCCGTTACCAGCTGAGCAGCGGTGAGGCTGTGATTGCTGGCATCACCGACGGCGTGCATGGCGCCGTTGTCACCCTGGTGGGTTGCGGCGGCACCTCTCCGACGGTAGCCGCAGCCACCGGCATCCTGCTGAAGGAGGGCAAGACGTGGACCGGCAGCGAGGGTTCGTTGCTGACGCTGAAGGCCTTCAAGAGTGGTGCTGACACCATTGTGTGGATTGAGCAGAGCCGCTACGAGGCTTAGTCCCCCACATACCCCGACAAAAAAGCCGCTTCCTGTAAACAGGTTGCGGCTTTTTCGTAGCAACGGAACTGGGATAAAAGCTACCCTTCCAAAATAATAAGTTGGCGCGAATGCGACACTTGATGGTTGAAGCACTGCAAAGGTAAATAATATTATTTACATAAAACAAATAATTAGCAACAAAATTATTAACTTTAACATTATTTTGCAAATAGTTCTATTTACATTGGTGGAAATAATGTAACTTTGCAGTGTAAAAATGATGACACGAATTAAAGAAATATTGAAAGAAAAAGGCATGACCCTGAATGAGTTGGCTGAAACACTTGGGGTAAGCCGACAGGCCTTGAGCCGTCAAATCCAGGGCAAGATGCTGATTGAGACAGCCGAGAGGATAGCCAAGGCGCTTGACGTGCCGATGTGGCAATTGTTTGCCGACCCCGTTGAGGTATCAGAGGACGGCAAGAGGCTTGTGTGTCCACATTGCGGCAAGGCGATCACTGTTGAGTTGAAGTAATAAGGTATCTGTTTCGAGCGGATTACCCAGGAGGGGCGTGCTCATCACGGGCGTGCCCTCATTTTTTTGTGCTTTTTTGTCATTTCTGACGTGAAAATACTTTCCAAGTGTAATTTTACTCCATTTCGGTAAATTTGGCAGTATTTATTTGTTTATTTATATATTTGGCCTTACTTTTGCATAGCGAAAATTTGCTACACCGCTTTATACACATGAGAGTTAAGGCCTATAATAACCAGTATGCCGCACAAATGATCATTAATGCCAGGGACGAAGATTGGTGTTTCGTCAGCGTTCATTGTTCATATTATGCAGTGTTGCAGATGATGAAATACCTTCTCGCTCATGTAAAACAGAACCCTATTTCATACGAAGATCAAGAACAACATTCTGCAAACGGTTCGTCACATGAGAATATATTATTAGAAATAAAGAAACGAATGGGACAGAATGAGCAGACTGAAAGAAAGTTCCTCCAATCATTTAATTACTTGAGGAATAAAAGAAAAGCAGCGGATTATAAACCCACTAGGTTTACAGTCGAGGAATGTGCTGATATTAAAAAACTAGCAGATGGTTTGTTATCAAATTTGAAGTCATACTTCAATGACAAAATCAATTAAGATTATGGAACAGAAAATTATCGAATGGGCTGAGCAAATGGTAAAAAGTTTCTCGTGGTTGACTATTAAGGTCGAGCGACGTAAGGAATTTGGCACCTGCCTTGTCGACCTAGTTTACTCGGTGGAACATGGAGATGATGAGGAATTCAATCGTGAAGCATTAGCATTCGAGGAAATGATGACCAGACTTTACGGTGATAATGTTCCTTTGTTCACCGACAATGGAGCACTTTTCACTGTATCTGATGCCGCCATGGTAATTGCCAATGATGATACAACATTCACTGAGGTGGAAATTGAAACTGCATTTAGCATGATGTCTATAATTCCATCTAACTGGTTGGGGAGTTCGTCTTATAACCAAGATGTATTTTTTGAAACGGAAACAACGGCTCATAATGACCAGAATGCAGGTATTATGAATGCCGCTTAAAACGATAAAAGATTATGTCACAGAATACAATCCCATACCGAATTATTCAAGTTCTCATCGATAACTTCAATAAGGAAGATCAGCCCATAGAGGATGGAGTCAAATATGGTGTTAAGTCAAACTATTTGTTCCAGACACAGTTTGAGCAACAATTAATTCGGTGCGTCAGTGATTTTGCTTTTGTCAAAGAGGATGAAGTATTCCTCAATTTACGTCTCATCTGTGTATTCGCAGTAGAATCGGAGGCTTATAATCAGATGTACAACGAAAATAAAACCAAGCTCACTGTTCCTGCGTATTTCTGTCGCTACATGGCGACAATCGCTGTGGGTGCTGCCCGTGGTGTTATAGCAGCAAAACTCCAGGGAACACAGCTTGAAAACCTGGTATTGCCTCCCATCAACCTCATGGAAACGATCCAGAGGGATACAGTTTTCTATGTAGAACCACAACCCTCTAACTGATATTCCGTATTGCTTCATAATATGAAGAGCTCTTTTGCGTCCCTGGAATGAGGCCATGGGGCGCTTTTTTTGTCTTTTGGGTGGTAATTACCGGGGTGTAACTTTGTGGAGGAAATTAACTTCCTTCACAAAAGAGAATAAACATCATGAGAAAGGAGATTATCAATTACCTGAAGGGACCCCGCCCATGGGCGGCGGGTGTTGCCCTGTATCTGAAGTATGGCCACAACCTGATGTTGCGCAAGACCTTCATGCACCGCATGGAGACGGCCGACTTGAGGGTGACGCTCATCGAGGAACTGCGCAAACTGGCTGGCCTGAGCACCACCGAGTTGTCTCAACTCAAGCGCTGCGCATCGCAGGGGACAGAGAAAGCGGAATTACCGGGGCAGAGCCCCGGGCCACAAGAAAAGGTCCCAACTGAGGCGTCGCCCACGGTGAAGAAGATGATCCGCTTCCGGGAGAAGTTCAAGTTCCTGGACGCTCCGGACTGCCCTGATGAATTGAAGGTGCTGGTGAGCGACATGTTCACGGCCCTGGGCAAATACAAGGATGCCCACGCCAAACTGGCGGCGATGCCCGACGATGCCGACCTGGCAGAGGCCGCCCACCTTGCCGAGGAATGCGTGGAGAATTACCTGGCGAACCGCGAGATGTGGGAAGAGCTGGAGTATTACCAGGAACACGGCGAGGTGCTGGGCAAGTGTGCCAAGCTTCGCGCCCTGAAGGAGGCTCAAGACATCGCCGCCCTGGATGATCTGGAACTGGCCCGCCGCTATAGCAGTGCCCAGGCGAACACCAGCAAGCAGCGCAAGCGGCTGAAGGAAGCCGAGAAAGCCAAGAATGAGAGCAAAATCGATGCGGCTCGTGAGGCTCTGGCCAAGTGGGAGGCAAAGTCCACCGTCCTGCGTGAAGAGTTAGAGAAACGAAAAAAAAACTGATTGCTGAGCGTGACCAAGCAAATACCCAACTGCAGCGATGGAATGAGATCAACCGCCGGTCATCGCACCCGTGCGACCGCTCGGAGGTGGGCAAACAGGTCATCCAGTTGCGGGAACGGCGCGATGCCCTGAGCGCTCAGATCAGCGAGATTAACCACATCATCGATGGCGAAGAGTGAACTGTTACCGGCTGACCTGTTCAGCCCGACCGAGGACCAGGCTGAGGATATCCGGCGACTGGCGGCGCTGGGTTATCGTCCTGCCCAAATGGCGGCAGCCCTGAAGCTCGACCGTGCCGAGTCGCTGATGTTCCAGCGTGATGCTGCCACACCTGGGACATCGGTGGCGGCACTCATCCGCCAGGGAGTCATCGAGACGGCAGCCTTGCCGCAGATGAGCCTACAAAGTGCTGCCTCTAAAGGTGATGTGGATGCCTTTGCCGAACTGCAGAAGGCGCTGCGTCGCAACCAGTTCACCAACCTATTAGACCAAATGGACGACGATGAACTTACCGTCTACCAGTAATCAAGAGACCAAGGCGCTGGCCCGCATCGACTTCGACAGCATCGACATGGCGCTCATCGAGCAGGTGCTTAGCACCGGCTCGCTTGACGCCCTGCCCGAAGCCGAGCGCCGTTACTACGACTTGATGGAACTGGTGAGGGGTCTGCGTGCCCGCCTCAAGTTCAACAACAAGGTCGTCACCAAAGCCGGCATCATCCGCCTGCTCAAGAGCGAGCCCTATGGCCTGAGCGACTACATGGCGCGTCGGGTCTATGCCGATTCGCTCAACTTCTTCTATACCCAGGACGAGGTGAGTCCCCGGGCCTGGAGCAACTTCTATGCTGAGCGTCTGGAGAACTGGGCCAACCTGTTGTTCACCCAGGGTGATGCCAAGAACGCGCTGCGCTACATGAAGCTCGCCGCCGAGTTGCGTGGCTGCTTCGACCAGGAAGCGCCCGGTGTTCCTGAGGAGCTGTTGAACCAGCAGCAGACGGTCATCTACACTACGAGCCGCCGCGATCTGGGCCTTCCTGCCACCGACCGCCGCCGTGTGGAGAAGCTCATAGACGCCATCCCCGAGGTGCCGGAGCTCGTGCGCGAATCGGTGAAGGAGGATGCCAATATCAAGGAGGATGCCAATATCAGTCAGTTCAACCTCAAGAAACGCATGTTGCATGACATCGAGGAGTTTAGCGAGCAAAGCGAGGGCGACCGATGACATCGGTGTGAAATTCGGCCACACGCTGCAGGTGCTCACCGACTGGGTGGACACGACGGTATTCGTGGCAGTGTGCGGGCGTGGTACCGCCAAGTCGACCGTCATCCAGGCACGAAGGCTGTACCGTTGCGTGTATGATATGCCGGGCGGAGCATTCGCCTTTGTGGCCAACACCTATAGTAACCTGACCAACAACATCATGCCGGCTGTGCAGAACGGTCTCAAGCTGATGGGCATGATCGAGGGGGTGCATTACATTAAAGGTGTGCGCCCTCCCGATGACTGGCGGCGCCGCTGCAGCGTGATTGTCGATGACTACAGGTATGTGTATTCCTTCTTTAACGGCTCGGTACTGTTCCTGGGCTCGCTGGACAATCCCAGCCTGCTGGCGGGCAAGAGTGTGATTCACCTGTTCTTTGATGAGGCTAAGTATGCCAAGGAGACCAAGGTGAACCGCGCGATGCCCATCCTGCGTGGCGATGCCATCACCTATGGGCGCAGCCACTTGTTCCTGGGCATCACCATCACCACCGATATGCCGGACGTGAACGAGGGGGAGTTTGACTGGTTCTTCCGCTATGCCGGGGAGATGGATCCCGAGCGCATTGAACTGATCATCCAGGCGGCCGCCATCCGCAATGAGATACTGACCCAGCTGGTGAATGAGCGTCACAAGAAGGCACCCGACGGAGCCAAGGTCAAACGCCTGGCCAAGAAGGTGGAGTACTATGACCGGGCGTTGCTGAAGCTGCGCAAGGGTCAGACCTTCTTCATCAACACGTCAAGCCTGGTGAACATCGAGATCCTGACGCCCGAGTATATCGAGCGACTGTATAACGGTACCCTGGAACTGCACGAGTTCCTGAAGAGCGTGCTGGGGATGCGGCCTGGCCTGCGCAAGGATCTGCGCTTCTATGTCCAGTTCAGCGAGCGCCACAAGTACACCGACGGCACCGTAAGCGGTGAGGCGGCCTACTATTCGCGTGAGCTGCGTTATCTGGATGCCGACGAACCCATCGATGGGGGTATGGACTTCGGTAACATGTTGTCGCTGGTCATTGGCCAACAGGACGGCAAGACCTACCGCATCCACAAGAACCTGTTCGAGATTCCTCCGCGCTGGTTCCGTGAGCTGGCCGACCAGTTCCTGGACTTCTTCCGCTACCACCAGTGCCGGGAACTCAACCTGTACTATGACCGTGCCGGCAACAACTACCAGCGTCAGGGCGAAGACCATGCCGGCAAGATCAAGCAGGCCATCGAGTATGATGCCTCAGGGCACCGCACTGGTTGGACAGTGAACCTGATGAGCCGCCACCAGGCGACGATACGCCAGGCTGCCGAGTACTCCTTCATGCAGGAACTGATGGGCGGTGACAACGTGATGCTGCCCTCGCTGCTGGTCGATGCGGTGAACTGTCGCGAGCTGGTGAGCAGCATTGAGCTGGCTAAGGCTGAGGTCAAGTACCGGGGCAACGTCAAGATCGTGGCCAAGGTAAAACGCAGCGAGAAGCTCGAGCCCAAAAAGCTACCCATGCTGTCCACCAACTTCAGCGACGCCTTCAAATACCTGATGATGCGGCGCAAGTGGCTGCAGGCCCTCAAGGGCGCACCCCAGGTACCCACCGACTCGTTTGTGGACCGCTTCATGGCCGACCGTAGAAAAAAGAAATAATAACCTGGATTTCACAGTGTGGTTTGTTCACCATCCTTTCTTTGCCCTGCCCTGTCGTGAGACCCGGCAGGGTTATTTCTTTCCAATCCGATATCGGCTGGAAAGAATCACCCGCCGTCACCCTCCCAGTTACAGGTTGCAAACCGCCCGATGGGTCACATTTCACCATCGAGAGGGGTGGTAATTGCCTTTGCGATTCTGAGCGGTTCGGCACTTCGGAGCGAGAGTGAACAGAAAGATTTTTGATTTTTTCAAAAAGTTTTCTTGATTATCAGCGTGTTAGGTGCAATGACCTCAAAATTTTACCCCCAAAAACGCGTTTTTTGGGGCGGTAAACGTGCATTTTTGGACGCAAATTGGACTTTTTTTGACGATTTTTACCCCATTTTGCGACATTTCCGGTCAAAACAAGCGGCAAAAATCACTTTTTTTGAAAAAAGTTGCTGGAATATTTTGCTAATAAAAATATTAGCATTATCTTTGTGGTGTAAATCAAAATACAGACGAAATGAAGTATAGTGAATTACATCGAGCCCTTAAGAAGATTGGATGCTACGAACTGAACAAGCAGGTGTCCGGTCACCCAGCCTGGTACAGCCCAATAACGGGGAAGACCTTCACGACAAGCAACCACCTGAGTGAGGATGTTAAGCCAGGAACACTAGGGTCAATCAAGCGCCAGTCGGGTCTCAAATGACCCGCTGGCTTTTAAAAGAAACGAACAAACAAAAGCATATTAACCATTAACCAAACACATGAAGAGTATGAAACGCGTGAAAGTATTTATTGAGAAGGGTCCCAAAGGCGACTACAGCGCCTATATGCCCGATGATGACGGACTGGATTACGGTCTTATCGGCGAGGGCTCTTCCATCGAGGAGACGATTGCCGATTTCAAGGCGGTCTATGAGGACATGAAGGCATTGTATGCTGAAGAGGGAAAGCACTTTGAGGAAGTGGAATTTGACTTCTCCTATGATGTGCCCTCGTTTTTGGCTTACTACAAGGGTTTATTGACCTTGGCTGGTCTGTCTCGTGTGACGGGCATCAACCAGAGCCAGTTGTCGCAGTATGTGAGCGGTTACCGCCGTCCAAGCGCAAAAACGACCAAGAAGATTGAGTCATCACTGCATTCGTTCGGACAGGAATTGTCGCAGGTCAATTTCCACTTTGTCTGATATTCGGTGAGAATTCAGGACACAAAGAAGGCCCGCGGAACAGAAACCGCGGGCCTTCTTTTTGGTTGCCGGTGTTGAGGGTTATTCCTCGTCCTGGGGCGGTGTAAAGCGGATGTATTCACACTCCAGGACCTCGTAGTTCTCGCCCTCGAGGCGGATGAGCCCTTCCTGCTCGAGCACTGCGAGTCGGCGTTGCAGTTCCTTCTTTGACAGATTGAGACTCAGTGCCGCGTTGCGTACCGGGCAAAAGGCTTTGCCGGTTGCGGGGTCGATTTCGGCCTCGAACATCATGTTTTGATACAGGTGGACCGACTCGAAGTCTTCGGCCCACAGTTTCCATCGATTGGCTTGTCTTGAAAGAAATATCTTGTCTATCATAATCTGAAATTAAAAGTTAAAAAATTTTGCTCGGGATTGCTCTTAAGAAGACAACAACTCGATAATGCCTCTGTTCCATTCTCTGATATTATTGAGTAGGCCATCGCTTAAAGATTCAGGCAGATATTGCATTAACCTGCAACGATCCAATAACAATCCGTGAGAATCTCTTTGGTATGTTTCCCAATTCTCATAAAAAGCCTCAGATACCAAAAACAACACAACTGGAGTGAATGTAAAAGGTGGCGAGAAATATTTCGTATTGAAGCTTTGTGGGACAAGTTGACTAATCGAACTTTGCCAACTGGTACCAGTCTTGCATTGTCCAATTGCGATAAATCGCCCTCGTCTATCATCTGCAAACGGAATATAGGCAATCACATCAACCTTTGCGTCTTTTTCCTTTTTAAGGCTACCATCAGGCCAACGGAATTGTACTCTAGGTTCCCCGATTGCATTAATTGCATTGTTGATTTTTGTTTCAAAATCACTTGTTTCGGATCCCGTACCTATGACAAATGCTTTTGCTGAATTGCCCCAATAATTCTCCATAATTGCAGAACACAGCTGTTCGAATGTCTTAGTTGCATCAATGCCGTTCTGCGTTTTCATGGTATTCATGTTAACACGGGTCACAAATAATAAGAACATATAAACATCCTTAATGACGTCATCGCACTGATTATCAAGAGTAATGCCGAATTGCGATGACAGGAAAGGATAGTTTTCGGTCGCCGTTGTTCGTCTTTCATCGATTTCCGAGAGAGCCTCTTCAATTTTAACCTCATCGGCATCAACAAGGCTATCTTCTGTGTTAAGGCTTTCATCGCAAGCTATACCAAGTGAGGTCTTGACATCTGTTATTGAATAGTTGCCATCGTCACTTAAGATTGCTTTAATTTCAATAAAATCGGCCAATTCCGATGTTGTTGGTTCGCCATCTGGGACAAAACCACTGCCTCTATTGTTGATTTTAAACCCCATCAGTCAATTGTTCTTGCTTGTTTGTCTTGATCCGAGGATAATTTTTGCGCTCTTATAGCCTTTATTGAACTGAAGAGGGTATCTGCTTGATTGGCCAATATCAGTACAGAATTTGCGATTTCTTCACTTCCATCGTAAAAACTCAATTTAGCTTGTGCTTTTTCGATTGCAACTCTTGCATCCATTATGGATTTAGAAAACAAATCAAGTCCATCTTGACTGTTTTCAAAAGCGGCACGGAAATCGCTTGTTGCAATAAGCATCGACGTGGAGTCACTATCAAGCAGAACGTTATTGAGATTACGCAAGTCTGGGTTTTGACTTTTAATAATGGGTCGCAAATCTCGTTGCTTGCTACCGTACAACCAAAACATTAATTGCTCCAGGTTCTTAAGATGATCTTGAGGGACAGGAGAAGTGGACGTTTGGGTTAAATCCAATCCTAAGAAGTTCTGATACCCCTCATAACCGATGGCCGTGTACAAATGAGAGAAATACAATCGCGAATAATATTTGTCTTCACTGGAGAACTCTGTCTCAGTTTCTGCCTGACGAAGCACCATAAGGCCCTGATAAAGCCGGATGGTTGTCTTGTTAGAGTCACCGATCTGTGTTGCGATGTCCTCTAAGGGGACATTATAACTGTTATGGACTTGCGCGATATATTCGGCTTTGGCCAAAGAATCCCACTTTACGGCACCATTCACGTGTTTGAAACCAATTAGTCGCCAAGCGCTCTCACGTGATTCTAAAACCACAACCGGGAGTTCTGAACTTAATTGTTTCTTTATCGCCGGGGTTATTTTATCCCTATACCGTTTCATCCCGTCATTGGCAACGATGTCAGGATCAAGGATGGCTTTTACCGCGGCAAGCCTTCGATTACCTTCAATAACAGTGTATTTACCTCCATCAGCATCGATGGCATACATTGGTTCGTTTTCAAAGAATCCGTTTGCCAAGATCGACATGACGATTTCATTGACGGCCATATTCTGCCATAGAGTGTTAATAACTTTGGTCTCATCGCTCATATCTCCGAACTCGACCATTCTAGGATTTTTGCTGTCAAATAACAGTTTGTCAGCTCCTACATATTTTACTTCCGTCTTCTTGTTATCCATAATTAAATGATAGCTGAGTTGGGTATTATCAGATCGTTTGAATAAAACATGATCTCATTGCCCTTTCCACTGTTGTTGGCACTGTAGTTTAGTTGGAATTGCGAGCAACGAAATTCTTTGTAGAGTTTTTGAATGAAATCGACATTGTCATAAGATACAGCCCATTTAAACCCTGTACTCTTTGATAGAATGTCAGCGATTTCCTTGTGGTCATTATCTCGATAGTAATTGAGATAGAGATTTTTCCCTTTTACATAGTATGGCGGGTCTAAATAAATGAAAACCTTGTCACCAAATTGATTCCAGTCAAGCGTTGTCAATAAATCGACAGCATCCTGGTTTAACACAGAAATCCTATCTCGGAAGCCTGAAATGGTCCTGATCCTATCAATGAGTTCCTGCTTATTGTATCGAGCATCTATTTTATATCGTCCTGTCTGGTTTATTCCACCAATAATGCCGGCATTCAAGATGCCAGATCTGTTGGTCCTGTTTAAGAAAAATGTTGAGAACCCCAATGCCAACAGGTCGGCGTCATTTTTATCCTTTTGGACATTTTTTTGCTCTTTCCAGGATTCTATTGTGACTGGAGTGGCCTGAATCAAAGCACAAAACTCGTCAGTTTGCTGCAATATGGAATGCCAGAAGGCGTAAATGGACCGGTCTTTATCATTGATTATGATCTGTTTCATAATGCCATTGAGCAAAAGGCCCAATGCGACCGACGCTCCGCCTGCAAACGGTTCTACATATACACCGTCATCCAGATTATTTTCTGAAATAATCCGAGAGATATAGCCTAGGAGCTTTGCCTTGCCTCCAGGGTATCTGAGTGGTGATATGTACCTATGTTCCATGGGTGAACAGACATTGATTTCATTACAGCAGATGCAAATTTTGCTTTGCAAAATTAAGCACAAACCAACAAACTAACAAACATACGAACAAAAAAGCCAAATTTGGAAGTGTTTTTTGGAAATTTCGGGAAAAACCCCACGCTTTTTTTTATGTTATAAAACATATTTCGGCAATTTTCTGACGTTTTTTTGCTCTAAATTTTGTCAGTTCAAAATTAGAACTTAATTTTGCAGCGCTTACCTACAACGATGTTAGTCATCGCCGCCTGAGCGTCGGTTATCCGCTCGAAATCAGTCGGGCTTTTTTTATGCCCGCATCAGCCGATAGAAAGGCTGCCTTTCCGCTACATAAATGGCGCTCCCTCGGAGATGACACTTGTTGTAGGTAAGCACGGAACAGGCAGCCGTTTTTTTATTCTGCCTATTGCTTACCTACAACAAGTGTTATGAACAACACCATTCAAATCAACCGGGAGAGTGAGGGCTATGAAGCCCTGGCCACAGCACTGGGTCACATCGTGCTGAAGTTTTTAACCCTGCAAGTCAACATCCTGCTGGCGGCTGTCGCCCTGGTGTGCCTCTTGTCCTGGCTCATCACGGGACAGCACACGACTGTTGCCATTTTTGCAACGGTCGCCTGGGTGTGTCACTTTGCCATCATGTCCGCCATCGATATCGCGAAAGGAGGTGACCAGTTATGATTGACACGCCTGCGCCAAGCCAAGGAGGACGACCTCCAGGAACTCAACGAGCGCTTCAAGGTGCTGAAGAACGCCTACAACATGGAGCGCATCCGCATCAAGGAGGGCTACAGCCTGCGCCGTCTTAACCTCAAGACCCAGATTGAACGCCTGAAGGACCAAAGAGGGAACCTGCGCCACGCCTTGAGCATTCAGAATGACAGCATCGACCCAAGCGACAGCGCCATGCTCGAGGACCTTACCTCTAAAATCGAAGGCTTGCATAAGCAGGTCATCGGGCTGGAGCGCCAGCTGGTGTGCGCATTGAATGATGCTGAGGC
The DNA here is from genome assembly GCA_900322135.1 of uncultured Prevotellaceae bacterium. Lineage (GTDB taxonomy): Bacteria > Bacteroidota > Bacteroidia > Bacteroidales > Muribaculaceae > Sodaliphilus. Next base: position 752 of record ONYP01000087.1, on the reverse strand, counting down.
AGCCTTCGACAACCGGTGCAAGGACAATCAGGCAGAGCGCCGTGCCATAAACAAACACTACATCAACGAGGCCGAGCGGCTGCACGACGCCTACCTGCAGCATGTGGAGCAGAACCGCCAGGATCGCGAGAGCGAGGAAGGAGGTGAGGCCGTATGAGTAAGCAGTATTTTGTAGAGGTGACGACATTCTCCTCCAAGAACAAGAAGTGCAGCATTCTGAAAGAGTGGGCCGAGAGTTACAACCATGTGCTCATCACCACCGAGAAGGAGACCGAGAACGCCTACACCGAACTCAAGGAGACCATTAAGGACATGTGCCAGAGCCTGGACGGGCGTTATCCGAGCACGAAGCCGTTCGTCGTCGAGTCGGTAGGCGTGCTCATCGTCGTGCGCTCGGCCCCCGAGTCGTTCATGAACAGCAACGCTGTCGTGCGTTTCTATGTCCATGAGGTCGATGCATCCGTCAAGTTCCTGGGGCGCGGCAAGGGCATCGCCGTGAGCCCTTACAATTGCCGGAAAGGAGGTGAGGGCGTATGAGCCAGCACGAATTGCGAGCCTTTGAGTTCAAGAAGGGCGTCAAGATGGTGCAGCGCATCGAGTGTGACTGGGTGGAGGTGCGCCGCACGGGCAACGAACTGGCCGAGGAGATCGGACCGGTGGACCTGTACTGCTACAACGACCCGATGCGCCGCTGGGAGCGCATGGGCCGCTTCGAGGGCCAGATGCGCTACACGAACCTGTGGGGCGAGAAA
>ONYP01000067.1 GCA_900322135.1 uncultured Prevotellaceae bacterium | reverse complement strand
AATCCATACTATTATGGCAGATTTGAAAGCTTTTGCAGAACAGTTAGTCAACCTTACCGTAAAGGAAGTTAACGAACTCGCTCAGATTTTGAAAGATGAATATGGCATCGAGCCCGCCGCTGCAGCTGTTGCTGTTGCCGCTGGTCCCGCTGCTGGTGGTGCCGCCGAGGCCGAGGAGAAGACCTCGTTTGATGTTGTCCTCAAGGCCGCTGGTGCTCAGAAGCTCCAGGTGATCAAGAAGGTGAAAGAGCTCCTCAGCTTGGGTCTGAAGGACGCTAAGGACCTTGTTGACAAGGCTCCCGCAACCCTCAAGGAGGGTGCATCCAAGGACGAGGCCGAGGCTCTGAAGGCAGAGATCGAAGGTCTGGGTGCCGAGGTTGAACTGAAATAATAGCACCTGTTAACGGGTGTTTGGGTTAAGAATTACCACGATAAGTGGGTTCTTAACCTTTTTGTGTCAATTTTGACCTGTACAAGATGATTCATCGGAGTTGCCCGCGGAACGGGTGCTCCCCGTGCCGTGGGCAACCCCTCCGGTGAATGTTGATCCTCAAGTGTTTGCGTCATGCCAGGCCATGACATGCCAGGCGCAAGACAGCCTATTATTTCGATTATCAACAATCTCAATTGAGTTCACAAATCTTATTGTCAATGTCAGTTTCAAAAAAAGAACGAGTCAATTTTGCGCGAGTAAGAAATCCCTATCCCTATCCTGATTTCCTTGACGTGCAGTTACAGTCATTCAGGGACTTCCTCCAACTGGACACCCCGACTGAGAAGAGAAAAAACGAGGGACTCTATAAAGTTTTTGCCGAGAATTTCCCGATTGAGGACACGCGCAACAACTTCAAACTCGAATTCCTGGATTATTACATCGACCCGCCTCGCTACTCCATCGATGAGTGCTTGGACATCGGCTTGACTTACAGTGTGCCTTTGAAGGCTAAACTCAAGCTTTATTGCACCGACCCTGACCATAATTTCCCCACCGAGGTCCAGGATGTTTACCTGGGCTCCATCCCTTACATGACCGAGAAGGGCACCTTTGTCATCAATGGTGCTGAGCGTGTTGTCGTATCGCAGCTGCACCGCTCGCCGGGTGTCTTCTTTGGCCAGAGCCTGCATGCCAACGGCACGAAACTGTACTCGGCCCGCATCATCCCCTTCCGCGGGTCATGGATCGAGTTCGCTACCGACATCAACAATGTGATGTATGCCTACATCGATCGTAAGAAGAAATTACCGGTGACGACGCTGCTGCGTGCCATCGGACTCGAATCGGACAATGACATCATTCAAGTGTTTGGACTCGCCGAGGAAATCAAGGTCAACAAGACCAACCTCAAGAAAGCCGTGGGCCGCAAGCTCGCTGCGCGCGTGCTGCGTGCCTGGAGTGAGGACTTCGTCGATGAGGACACCGGTGAGGTGGTAAGCATCGAGCGCAACGAGGTCATCGTTGACCGCGACACCGAGTTGCAGGAGGAGAACATCGCCGAGATCATCGACTCGGGCGTTTCCACCATCCTACTGCACCGCGAGGATGTGAACACCGGTGATTACCAGATTATCTTCAACACGCTGAACAAGGACACTTGCAACAGCGGCAAGGAGGCTGTGAACTTCATCTACCGCCAGCTGCGCAATGCCGAGCCGCCCGATGACAACAGCGCCCGCGAGGTGATTACCAACCTCTTCTTCAGCGAGAAGCGCTATGACTTGGGTGAGGTGGGCCGTTTCCGCATCAACACCAAGTTGGGTCTCGATACCGACCCCGACAAGCGCGTGCTGACCAAGGAGGACATCATCGAGATCATTAAGTACTTGATCGGCTTGATCAACAGCAAGCAGGATGTGGACGATATCGACCACTTGAGCAACCGTCGCGTGCGCACCGTGGGTGAGCAGTTGTACAACCAGTTCGGCGTCGGTCTTGCCCGCATGGCGCGTACCATCCGTGAGCGCATGAATGTGCGTGACACCGAGCAGTTTGCTCCCATCGACCTGATTAACGCCAAGACCATCTCGAGCGTTATCAACACCTTCTTTGGTACCAACGCGTTGTCGCAGTTCATGGACCAGACCAACCCGCTGGCCGAGATTACCCACAAGCGCCGTATGAGCGCCCTGGGTCCTGGCGGTTTGTCGCGTGAGCGTGCCGGATTTGAGGTGCGAGATGTGCACTACACCCATTACGGACGCCTGTGTCCCATTGAGACCCCTGAGGGTCCCAACATCGGTCTGATTTCCTCGCTGTGCGTTTATGCCAAGATCAACAATCTGGGCTTCATCGAGACGCCTTACCGCAAGGTGGCCGACAGCAAGGTGAACCTGAACAACGACGAGATTGTTTACCTCACCGCCGAGGACGAGGAAGACCGCATCATTGCTCAGGGCAATGCTCCGCTGAACGAGGACGGCACCTTCGTGCGTGACCGTGTCAAGGCCCGCAAGAACGCCGACTTCCCCGTTGTTGCTCCCGAGGAGGTTGAACTCATGGATGTGTCGCCGCAACAGATCGCTTCGATTGCTGCTGCGCTCATCCCGTTCCTCGAGCACGACGATGCTAACCGCGCCCTGATGGGTGCTAACATGATGCGCCAGGCTGTGCCGTTGCTGCGCAGCGAGGCTCCCATCGTGGGTACCGGCATCGAGCAGCGCATGGCCTATGACAGCCGCACTCAGCTGCAGGCCGAGGGCGATGGCGTTGTCGAGTTTGTTGACGCCAGCGTCATCCGCATCTGCTACGACCGCACCGAGGACGAGGAGTTTGTATCGTTTGACAGTGCTGTCAAGGAATACAAGCTGCCCAAGTTCCGCAAGACCAACCAGAGCACGACCATCGACTTGCGTCCCATCTGTAACGCCGGCGACCGCGTCGTGAAGGGTCAGATCCTCACCGAGGGTTATTCGACCCAGGACGGCGAACTTGCGCTGGGCCGCAACCTCAAGGTGGCTTACATGCCCTGGAAGGGTTACAACTATGAGGACGCTATCGTGATCAACGAGCGTCTCGTGCGTGAGGACATCCTCACCAGCGTCCATGTCGACGAGTACACCCTCGAGGTGCGAGAGACCAAGCGCGGTATGGAGGAACTCACCAACGATATCCCCAATGTCAGCGAGGACGCTACCAAGGACCTCGACGAGCGCGGTATCATCCGCGTGGGTGCCCATGTCATCCCCGGCGATATCCTGATTGGTAAGATCACGCCTAAGGGTGAGAGCGATCCCACCCCCGAGGAGAAACTGCTGCGTGCCATCTTCGGTGACAAGGCCGGTGATGTGAAGGACGCTTCGTTGAAGGCTAATCCCTCGCTCAAGGGTGTTGTTATCGGTACGCGCCTGTTTGCCCGTGCCATGAAGAAACGCGTTCGTGGCGTTGACCCCGAAATCGCAGCCCTCGATGAGGAATATGCAGCCCGTCAGGAAGAACTGCACGGTATCCTCGTTGAGAAACTCACTACCCTGACCGAGGGTCGCATCTCGCAGGGCGTGAAGGACTACATGGACAGCGAGATCGTGCCCAAGGGCGAGAAATTCACCCGTGAGATCATCATGGGCATCGAGAATTTCGACAGCATCAACCTGAGCCGCTGGACCGCCGACAGCCACCGCAACGAGCTCATCCGTTCGACGGTGATGAACTACCTGCACAAGAGCAAGGCCTATGAGGCAGAGCTCAAGCGCAAGAAACTCGACATCAGCATCGGTGACGAGCTGCCCTCGGGCATCATGCAGCTGGCCAAGGTCTATATTGCCAAGAAGCGCAAAATCAGCGTCGGTGATAAGATGGCAGGTCGCCATGGTAACAAGGGTATCGTTTCGCGCGTCGTACGTCAGGAGGATATGCCGTTCCTGGCCGATGGTACTCCCGTCGACCTGGTACTGAACCCCCTGGGTGTGCCCTCGCGTATGAACCTCGGTCAGATTTTCGAGGCAGTCCTCGGTTGGGCCGGCCGTGAACTTGACGTCAAGTTCGCTACCCCCATCTTCGACGGCTGCAGCCTTGATGACTTGAACGCTTGGACCGACAAGGCCGGGCTGCCGCGTGCCGGCACGACCCAACTCTATGACGGTGCCACTGGCGAGCCCTTCGACCAGAAGGCTACCGTCGGCGTGACCTACTTCTTGAAACTCGGTCACATGGTCGAGGACAAGATGCACGCCCGCTCCATCGGCCCGTACAGCCTCATCACGCAGCAGCCCCTGGGCGGTAAGGCCCAGTTTGGTGGCCAGCGCTTTGGTGAGATGGAGGTTTGGGCACTGGAGGCCTTTGGTGCCAGCCATGTGCTCCAGGAAATCCTCACCGTCAAGAGTGACGATGTCGTGGGCCGCAGCAAGGCCTACGAGATCCCATGCCCACGCCGGGCATCCCCGAATCGCTCAATGTGCTCCTGCACGAGTTGCGCGGACTGTGTCTCAATGTGAAACTTGATTAATAACGCTTTCCACTATGGCTTTCAAGAAAGATTCAAAGATAAGGAACAATTTCACCAAGATTACCATCAGTCTGGCTTCGCCCGACGAAATCCTGGATAATTCACGCGGTGAGGTTCTCAAGCCCGAGACCATCAACTACCGTACCTACAAGCCCGAGCGCGACGGTCTGTTCTGTGAGCGCATCTTCGGTCCGGTCAAGGACTATGAGTGCCATTGCGGTAAGTACAAGCGCATCCGCTACAAGGGTATCGTGTGTGACCATTGCGGTGTTGAGGTAACCGAGAAGAAGGTGCGCCGCGAGCGCAGCGGTCACATCGAGCTCGTTGTGCCGGTGGCTCACATTTGGTACTTCCGTTCGCTGCCCAACAAGATCGGTTATCTGCTGGGTATCCCCACCAAGAAGCTCGACATGATCATCTATTACGAGCGTTATGTCGTGATCAATCCCGCTGGTGTCAAGTATGACAACGGTACCGAGAGCCGAGAGCTGCAGAAGTACGACCTCCTCACCGAGGACGAGTATGTAGCCATCATGGAGAAGCTCCCCAAGGACAACCAGGCACTGGAGAATGACAACCCCGACAAGTTCATCGCCAAGATGGGTGCCGAGGCTATCTATGACCTGCTTGCCGAACTCGACTTGGACTCGCTGGCCAACACCCTGCGTGACCGTGCCTACAAGGAGAACTCCCAGCAGCGCAAGACCGAGGCCCTGAAGCGCCTCCAGGTAGTGGAATCGTTCCGTGCCAGCAAGGGCATGAACCGTCCCGAGTGGATGATCCTCAAGGTCATCCCCGTGATTCCGCCCGAGCTGCGACCCCTTATCCCGCTCGATGGCGGCCGCTTTGCCACCAGCGATGTCAATGACCTGTATCGTCGCGTCATCATCCGCAACACGCGCCTGAAACGACTCATCGAGATCAAGGCCCCCGAGGTCATCATGCGCAACGAGAAGCGTATGCTGCAGGAGGCTGTGGACTCGCTGCTTGACAACTCCCGCAAGTCGAGTGCTGTGAAGAGCGACTCCAACCGTCCCCTCAAGTCCCTGAGCGACAGCCTCAAGGGTAAGCAGGGCCGTTTCCGTCAGAACCTGCTCGGTAAGCGTGTCGACTACTCGGCCCGTTCGGTTATCGTCGTGGGTCCTGAGCTCAAGATGGGTGAGTGCGGTATCCCCAAGGACATGGCAGCCGAGCTGTACAAGCCCTTTGTCATCCGCAAGCTCATCGAGCGCGGCATCGTCAAGACCGTCAAGAGCGCCAAGAAGATTGTTGACCGCAAAGAACCCGTTGTTTGGGACATCCTCGAGAATGTAATGAAGGGTCATCCCGTTCTGTTGAACCGTGCCCCGACACTGCACCGACTGGGTATCCAGGCCTTCCAGCCCAAGCTCATCGAGGGCAAGGCCATCCAGTTGCACCCGCTGGCATGTACCGCATTCAACGCCGACTTTGACGGTGACCAGATGGCCGTTCACCTGCCCCTGGGCAACGAGGCCGTTGTTGAGGCCCAGATGCTTATGCTCGAGCCCCACAACATCCTGAATCCCGCCAATGGCGACCCCGTGACCGTTCCGTCACAGGATATGGTACTCGGTCTGTATTATATCACCAAGCTCCGCAAGGGCGACAAGGGCGAGGGTCTCAAGTTCTACGGACCCGAGGAAGCTCTGGTAGCCTACAACGAGGGCAAGGTGGCCATGCACGCCATCATCAGTGTCGTTGCCGATGTCGTCAACGCCAATGGTGAGCATGAGCAGAAGCTTGTCGAGGAGACCTCTGTCGGCCGCATCATCTTCAATGAGACGGTACCTTATGAAATCGGTTATGTCAACGAGCTGATTTCCAAGAAGTCGCTCCGCAATATCATCACCCGCGTCATCCGCAGCTGCGGTGTGCCCCGTTCGGCCAAGTTCCTTGACGATGTCAAGAACATGGGCTACTACATGGCATTCAAGGGTGGCCTGTCGTTCAACCTGAACGATGTGCTTATCCCCGACCGCAAGGCCGAGATCATCGCCGATGGCGACGCCAAGGCCGAGCAGATCAAGATGGACTATGACATGGGTGCCATCACCGATAACGAGCGTTACAACCAGGTCATCGATATCTGGACCAATGTCAATACCGAGCTCACCAACGAGCTGATGAAGCAGATTACTGCCGACAAGCAGGGCTTCAACTCGGTATTCATGATGCTCGACTCGGGTGCTCGTGGTTCTAAGGACCAGATCCGTCAGCTTTCTGGTATGCGTGGTCTGATGGCCAAGCCTCAGAAGTCTGGTGTCGAAGGCGGACATCAGATTATCGAGAACCCCATCCTCGCCAACTTCAAGGAGGGTCTGTCGGTGCTCGAGTACTTCATCTCTACCCACGGTGCCCGTAAGGGTCTTGCCGATACCGCATTGAAGACCGCCGACGCCGGTTATCTGACCCGTCGTCTCGTCGATGTCGCTCATGATGTGATTATCAACGAGGAGGACTGCGGTACGCTGCGCGGACTCGTTTGCCGCGAGGTGCGTAACGGTGACCGCGTTGTCGCCACGCTGGGCGAGCGCATCCTGGGCCGTGTTTCGGTTCATGATGTGGTTGACCCCACTACCGGCGAGATTATCGTTAAGAGTGGTGACGAGATTACCGATGCCGCTGCCAAGCGCATCGACGAGTCGCCCATCGAGTCGGTCGAGATCCGTTCAGTCCTCACCTGCGAGGCCAAGCGCGGCGTGTGCGCCAAGTGCTACGGCCGCAACCTGGCATCGCACCGCATGGTGCAGAAGGGCGAGGCAGTCGGCGTGATTGCCGCTCAGTCTATCGGTGAGCCGGGTACACAGCTGACCCTGCGTACCTTCCACGCTGGTGGTGTGGCAAGCAATGCTTCGGCAGTTTCCAACATCACCTCCAAGTACAACGGCCGCATCGAGATTGAAGACCTGCGCACCGTTACCGATAAGGACGGCGTTGACATCGTCGTTGGTCGTATGGCCGAGATGCAGATCAAGGATCCCAACACCAACATGGTGCTCACCCATGCCCCCATCGAGTACGGCTCCAAGCTGTTCTTCAAGCCCGGTGACATGGTTTCGAGTGGTGACAAGATCTGTGAATGGGACGCATTCAACGCAGTCATCGTCAGCGAGGTTGACGGTACCCTGCGTTTCAAGAACCTCGTCGAGGGCGTGACCTATCGCGAGGAGTATGATGAGATTTCAGGCAATGCTGAGATTTTCATCATTGAGACCAAGGACCACAACCGCATCCCCGAGGCCGAGGTTATTGATGCCGAGGGCAATGTGGTTAAATCCTACTCGCTGCCCGTGCGTGCCCACCTCATGAAGAAGGACGGTGAGGAAATCACCGCCGGTGAGGTGTTTGTGAAGATTCCGCGCTCGTTCTCGGGTGGTGCCGGTGATATCACCGGTGGTCTGCCTCGTGTAACCGAGCTGTTCGAGGCCCGCAACCCGTCCAATCCCGCTATCGTCAGCGAGATCGACGGTGAGGTGACCTTCGGCCGCATCAAGCGTGGTAACCGCGAGATTACCGTCAAGAACCGCATCGGTGAGGAGAAGAAATATCTCGTGCCCCTGGCCAAGCAGATTCTGGTTCAGGAGAACGACTTCGTTCGCGCCGGCACGCCGTTGTCCGACGGTGCTGTCACTCCCGCCGACATCTTGCGCATCAAGGGCCCCACGGCCGTTCAGGACTATATCGTCAACGAGGTTCAGGATGTGTACCGCACCCAGGGTGTGAAGATCAACGACAAGCACTTTGAGGTAATCGTGCGCCAGATGATGCGCAAGGTGCGCATCATCGATCCCGGCGACACCCGTTTCCTCGAGGAGCAGACTGTCGACAAGCGCGACTTCATGGAAGAGAACGACCGCATCTGGGGTAAGAAGATTGTCACCAACAAGGGCGACAGCGACGAGGTCCAGAACGGACAGATCCTCACGGCCCGCAAGCTGCGCGACATCAACTCGTCGCTCAAGCGCCGTGACATGAAACTGGTTGTTGTGCGCGATGCCGTGCCCGCTACCAGTGAGCAGATCCTCTTGGGTATTACGCGTGCCGCACTGCAGACCAGCAGCTTCATGTCGGCAGCATCCTTCCAGGAAACCACCAAGGTCCTCAACGAGGCCGCCATCAATGGCCGCGTCGATTACCTTGAAGGTATGAAGGAGAATGTCATCTGCGGTCACCTCATCCCCGCCGGTACCGGCTTGCGTGAATATCAGACGCTTGTCGTCGGTGACAAGAACGAGATGGCGCTTGCCGAGCAGGCCCGCCAGGAGCGTGAACTCATCGAGAGCGAGGATTGACATCCCTGATTTGCCGAAAACTTCGGCTTTGATAGGTAGAGCGACCCAAATGCAATGGAGCTTGCTTCAACCTGCCGGGAAGCTGCTTACCTTGCCCGAGGCCGAAGTGAATGAATGATAATATATTGAGATTGTAATAATCGTATATATTTTCCATAGTTAATTTGTTTATTGAGACTCCAGCCCGCAGCGATGCGCACTGGAGTTTTTTTTAGTATATGGCCACTATGGCTTGCGCGGGAAATGATGCGCAAGCCGTCAAAGTCAATCAGTACTTTTATTGACATGGAATTGTCGTTGTGTGAGTATTTTGCATTATCTTTGCAGCGAGATTTGGTGCTTGGGGCGATGGCCCCGGGTGAAAAGGGAACCGGGTGGGAATCCCGGACAGACGGTGCTGCTGTGTGCCCCCCTTGAAAATACCCTGCACCAGGCCACTGCGCATTGGCCCGACAGCATGGGACTGCGTGGGAAGGGCTGGTCGCATGACTATGGGGTAGGGGCGAGTCAGAAGACCTGCCAAGTCGTTAAAATAGAAACCCGTAACAATGAGTAGATCCTTTGTGGCAACATTACTGGCTATCGTGTCTTTCCTGTGCGCCCATGCCCAGGAAGGGGTGCTTGCGCACCAGGCCGATTCGGTCCAGACACCGGTGAATTACAGCCATCTGGACTCGATGCAGTACATCCAGAATGTCATCATCTACGGTCGGCGCCCCTACGAGGATGTCATTCCCGCCCAGGAACTCACGGGCAAGCAGCTGCAGGGACTCAACAGCCACTCGGTGGCCGATGCCGTGCGCTATTTTGCGGGAGTGCAGCTCAAGGATTACGGCGGCGTGGGCGGCCTCAAGACGGTGGACATCCGCTCGATGGGCACCAATCACATGGGGGTCTTCTATGACGGCATCCAGATAGGCAATGCGCAGAACGGCCAGGTCGACCTGGGCAAGTTCTCGCTCGACAACATCGAGGCCATCTCGCTCTACAACGGCCAGCGCAGCAATATCTTCCAGAGTGCCAAGGACTACGGCTCGGCGGGTACTATCTACCTGCGCACGCGTCGCCCCAAGTTTGCAGACGGCAAGCGCGACAACCTGAATGTCTCGTTCAAGACGGGCTCCTTTGGGCTTGTCAACCCCAGCGTGCGCTGGGAGCACAAGGTGAGCCGGTCGGTGAGCCTGTCGTTCAACAGCGAGTTTACCTATGCCACGGGCAAGTACCGTTTCCGTTATATGAAGCACTATAGCGACGGCAGCGTGGCGTGGGACACCACCGCGGTGCGCCAGAACGGTGAGGTGCGCTCCTATCGTGTCGAGGGAGGCATCTTCGGCGTGATGCCTAGCGGCAAGTGGCATGCCAAGGTCTACTACTACGACAGCAGCAAGGGCATCCCCGGGGCCATTGTCAACAATGTGTGGAAACATGCCCAGAAGCAGTGGGACCGCAATTTCTTTGTGCAGGGAGCCTACCAGCGCAAGTTTACCGACCGCTATGAGATGATGTTCAATGCCAAGTACTCGCGTGATTTCCTGCATTATCTCAACCCCGACACCACATTGATGTATATCGACAACAAGTTCTGGCAGGACGAAATTTATCTCTCCACCGCCAACAAATATACCATCCTTACCGACTGGGATGTCAACCTCTCGGTGGATTACCAGTGGAACAGCCTTGATGCTACATTGACGGGTTTCGGCTATCCCGTCCGCCACACGGTGCTCACCGCACTGGCTACGGCATGGACATGGCATGGTTTCAAGGCCCAGGGCAGCCTGCTCTACACGATGGTCAACGACCGCTCGTCGGCGCGCTTCGACGGCCAGGTGGTGGGCAAGATGAGCCGCTATGCCAACAAGGTCACGCCTGCCGTCTTCCTCAGCTGGCAACCATGGGCCGACCGTGATTTCAACCTGCGTGCCTACTACAAGCGCATCTTCCGTCTGCCCACTTTCAACGACCTCTACTACACCGACATGGGCAACATCTCGCTCAACCCCGAGTATGCCACCCAGTACAATGTGGGTTTCCTCTACCGCCTGCTGGCCGGCCGCGGCATGCTCGAGGGCATCAAGTTGAGTGCCGATGCCTACTATAACTATATCACCGACAAGATTATCGCCGTCCCCAAGGGCACAGGCCAGTACCGCTGGATGATGATGAATGTGGGAATCGTGAAGATTCGCGGCATCGATGTGAGCGCTCGCACCACGCTGCGTTTTCCCGCCGATGTGATACTGGATGTCAACCTTAGCTACACCTATCAGAAGGCCCAGGACTACACCAACCCTGCCGACAACGAGGATGGAGGAACCTACAAGGGCCAGTTGGCCTACATCCCATGGCACAGCGGTTCGGTGGTAGGGCATGTTAACTGGCGTGACCTGGATGTGAACTACAGCTTCATCTATGTGGGCGAGCGTTACCACACCAGTGCCAACACCCGCGAGAACCATGAGCAGCCCTGGTACACCCATGACCTCTCGGCAGGATACCAGTTCCATATTGGAAAGACGATGCTCAAGGTCTCGGCCGAGGTCAACAACCTCTTCAACCAGTACTATGATGTCATCCTGAACTATCCCATGCCCGGACGCAACTACAAACTTATCCTGAAATTTGACATCTGATGAGACGAATACTATATATCATTGCACCGTTGCTGTTGCTCATGGGGTGCCGCGAGGAAGTGACCATTTTCCTTCCCGAGCATGTGTCGGTGGCTCAACCCGAGTTCACCGACATCGAGGGCTTTTACCTCCTGTGTGAGGGCAATATGGGTTGGAACAAGGCCACACTCGACTACTATGACTATGCCAGCGGCGACTACATCCGCAACATTTTCTCTTACGCCAACCCCACCGTGCCCAAGGAGATGGGTGATGTGGGCAACGACATCGGCATCTACGGCAGCAACCTGTATTGTGTCATCAACTGCTCCAACAAGGTGGATGTCCTCGACAAGTACACCTGCCAGAAGAAGTACCAGATCGATATCCCCAACTGCCGCTACATCCGCTTCTACGGCGGCTATGCCTATGTCACGAGTTATGCCGGCCCGGTGCAGATCAATCCCAATTATGAGCAGCGCGGTTATGTCGCCAAAATCGACACCGTGACCATGCAGGTCGTGGATACCTGCCTCGTGGGCTTCCAGCCCGATGAACTGGAGATTGTCGAGGGCAAGATTTATGTGGCCAACTCGGGAGGCTACATGGTGCCCAACTATGAAAACACGGTGTCGGTCATCGACCTGGCGACCTTCAAGGAGGAGCGCCGCGTGCCCATCGCCATCAACCTGTCGATGGTCAAGGGCGACCGTCACGGCATGCTCTGGGTGGCGTCTCGCGGCGACTATTACACCCGCGGCAGCAAGATTTATGCTTATGACACGCGCAAGCAGCAGCTGGTGGACAGCATCGACTGCCGCGTGAGCAACATGTGGCTCGACGGGGACTCACTCTATGTCGTGAGCACCGAGTGGAGCTATGTGTCGATGAGCAATGCCTTTTCCTATGCCATCATCAATACCGATACACGGCAGGTGGTGTGTGACAATTTCATTACCGACGGCACCGATCGGGAGATTGTCATCCCCTATAGCGTTGCGGTCAATCCCATCACCTGTGACATCTATGTCACCGATGCCAAGGACTATGTCTCGCCAGGCAGGCTCTATTGCTTTGACCGCTATGGCGTCAAGAAATGGGATGTGCGCACCGGCGACATACCCGCCCATTTCGCCTTCCTGGGCAATAATATCAACGAACGGTAGTACTCCAAGACCTGTGTTGACCTGGAGAAAATAAAGAATTTTTTAAGGACATGAGACGAGAAAGAACACTTCTAGTAACAGCGTTTGCCATGATGGCGGCTCTATCGATGTGGGGCAACCACCCGTGGCTCACGCGCGTGTTTGAATATAGGCCTGCACCGGGGCAATTCATCAACACCTTGCCGGTTGCCAGGATAGGGGAGCCCGTGGACAGCGTGTTGGCTCGCTGCCAGAAAAATATCTGCGGCCGCGTTGATACGGTCTCCTACACATTCCATGGCCAAGTCATAACGAGCGTTGACACCGTTTGGGCCGAGAGCATGATTTCCCTGGGTGGCTATGGCGGTTATGTCATTGTGGGCTTTGACCATCCCGTGGTCAACATGCACACATGGGACTTTGATATCCAGGGCAATGCCTTTTACAGCGACCAGATGGTCTCAGGCGGCAGTTGTGAGCCAGGAATCGTGATGGTCGGCGTGGATATGGACGGCGACGGTGTGCCCAGCGACGGTGACAAGTGGTATGAACTCGCCGGCAGCGATTATTACCACTTGAAGACCCAGCACGACTATACCATCACCTACTATCGCCCCGACGAGAACAAACCGAAGACTCCCAGCACCACCGACCATAGCCTGATCGACACCACTTATATCCGCTGGACCAGCAACGATGTCAATCCCGACAGCACCAGCGGCTACATGAGCCGCAACAGTTTCCACATGCAGCCCTACTGGCCGTTGTGGCTCCGGGGCGAGGAGACGATGACTTTCACGGGCACCAAGATGCGCTGCAATGCCGTTGACATCGGCGGCAACGACGGCAACCCTTATTTCGTGCAGTTCTGTTTCCCATGGGGATATGTCGATAACCTGCCCAACAATCCGTTCCGTCAGCCGGGTGTCGATGGCTATAACCCGGGCTTCAAGATTGACTGGGCTGTTGACGAGCAGGGCAACCATGTCAACCTCACCCACATCGATTTCATTAAGGTCTATAATGCTGTGAACCAGTATTGCGGATGGATTGGCGAGACTTCGACCGAGGTGGCTGGTGGCATCGACTTCCACCCCGACGCCGTGATGCCCATCGTGATTGCCGGCGATGTCAATGGTGACGGCGAGGTGGGCGTGAGCGATATCAATTCGGTGATCGATGTGATATTGGGAGGTCCCGCACTGCCGTCGGCCGATGTCAACGGCGACGGTGAGGTGGGCGTGAGCGATGTGAATGCGCTGATAGGCATTATCCTCAAATAACCGGAATCCGTCAATACTCAATCATGGGAGGGAAACGCAACAGTGATGGCGTTTCCCTCCCGTGTGTGTAGGCCGATGTGCCGCATGTGGGCCAGGCTTATTGAATCATGTCGAACGGGGCGCTCTTTTTATGCAGAAAAACAGGCCTAGTGTGGGGCTGCAAAAATTTTTGTCGTTCAATTGGTGGTATTCGTTGAGAAATAATGTATTGCGTTGAATGTTAGGGATGTATGGTTTTTTCTATTGCTTTAATCAAGAAATCGACCAATATCTTGACTACCGAAACCATTAAGATTGAGATATTTTTTGTTGAATAATTTTGCAAGAATTAAAAAAAGACCTATTTTTGTCACCGTTATGTAATCCAGTTAATGGAGAATAACAAGAAATCTAAACCAATATTGTTTAATTAACTATAACCTAACCATTAAACACTTTACATCTACATGAAAAAAAGTTTTAAATTGCTGTCGGCAGTGCTGATGGCATGTGCTATGTTTGTGCCTGCACAGGCCAATGAGACCCTGCTGGTGTGTGACGGAACCTCAACATCGGCCTACCTTCCCATCAAGAACAACTACTATGACACTCCGGGATCACACTCGCAGATGATCTATCCTGCCGAACAACTTGCAGCGATGAACGGTCAGGCGATTAACTCGCTGACCTTCTACAGCAGCAGTGCTCTGAACATGGATGGTGGCGTTCTGGCCGTCTCGATGGGTGAGACCGAGAGCCCCGTCTATGAGTCGTCTTATATCACTGGCTTGACCCAAGTGGCTGCCGTGTCGCTGACCTCTGGCTCTAATGAATTGACAATCAACTTTGACACGCCTTACAACTACAACGGCGGCAACCTGGTCATTGACTTTAATGTTCAGGAGGCTGGCGAGTGCGGCTACAGTTGGTGCTACTTCTATGGCGAAACCCAGACGGGTTACACCGCCATTCAACGCGAGGGCTCCAAGGAGAAGTTCTTGCCCAAGGTGACCTTCGACTATGGTGTTCCCGAGGAGTGGGCTGCCCAGGTGACTCCCGCTCAGGTAACCTTCAACACTATCCGCGCCGAGCGTGAGGACTTGCAGACCATCGTGCTCAAGAACACGGGCCTGAACGCCTTCACTCCCGCCCTGGGTGCGCTCGAGGCTCCTTTCAGTTACAATGTTGAAATGGGCGAACTGGCTGCCGGCGAGTCGGTCGAGATTCCCTTGCTGTTTGCTCCGGCAGTGGAAGGTGAGTATTCCGCTACGCTGACCATTGACTGCGGCGAGGCCGGCATCATCGAGGTACCCCTTGCAGGTACCGCTATCGAAGCCGCCAACGAGGTCCTGGTGTGTGACGACACCGAATACAATGCTGCACTCCCCGTGTACGGACTCTACTTCGACACCGAGGGCACCATGAGCCAGATGATATATCCTGCCGACATGCTTGCTGATCTGGCTGGTCAGAAAATCGTTTCGGTAACCTTCTATCCCACTGCAGCAATTGGTTTCGGTAACGGCACCCTGCAGGTTTCGCTCAAGGAGGTTGAAGAATCCACCTTCAGTGAGGCTGTTGCCATCACCGACATGACTACTGTCGCCAATGCCACCATTGCCAAGGGTGAGACTGAAATCACCATCACATTTGACGAGCCCTTCCAGTACAATGGAGGCAACCTGGCCATCGAGACACTCGTTACTGCTCCCGGCTCGTATTCTTCGGCCAATTTCTACGGTGTGAAGACCGAGGACAATGCAGGTTTCCACCACTATGTGTCTTGGGGCAATGACTACAACAACCTGGTGAAGTTCTTGCCCAAGGCTAATTTCGTTTACCAGAGTGCAAGCCAACTGGTGCGCGGTGATATTGACGGCAACAGTCTGGTGGATATCAATGATGTGACGGCGCTCATCGATTGCGTCCTGCAGGGTGCAGCAGCAAACCTCGCAACGGACTGCAACATCGAGGGTGGCGATGGCTTTGTTGACATCAACGACATCACTGCACTCATTCATAAGGTATTGGTCGGCGACTGGGAAGAGTGATTCCTGCTCTTTTGACCCATTGGAGGCGTAATGCCCCCTGAAATAAATAGGGATGTGTACCGATAATTGCACATCCCTTGTAATTTTGTTGATGTTTTTTTTGCTGCTTTTCAAATGATGTATTACTTTTGCAGTGTGAAATAAGATATTTACTATAGTTCTCAATAGGATATACTTTTTTTATTAACTTTAAATATGTTTTTATTATGAAGAAATTATTTACTTTGATCGCAGTTGCCGCTATGGCATTCGCTGCTCAGGCTAATGTTCTCTCTGTATGCCAGGGTGAGTATCAGTCAGCCTATGCTCCCGTTTATGGTCTTTGGTATGACACCCCGGGTGTTACCCAGATGATCTATTCAGCCGACATGCTCGCTGAGATGGCCGATGGCGACATCACCGAGGTTACCTTCCTGACCCTCGGCAATGTTGATGGCACTCCTTACGGACAGGACTTCAGCAGTTACACCCTGAACTTCTCTGGCGGTCTGCTTTCGTTGGCACTCAAGGAGGTTGACGAGGTCGGCTTCACCGAGACCGTTTTCGTCACTGACGCTACTGTTGTTTCCACCCTCGTTCCCGAGGCTGGTGGTTATTTCTTGACCTTCGCCCTGGACGAGCCCTTCCACTACAATGGTGGTAACCTGATGGTCGAGGTTAAGGTTCAGGAGCCCGGTAACTATGCATCGACCTACTTCTGGGGCACTGCTATGTATGATGAGAACGACGAGCCTATCTACACTCCCACCTACATGTACAACGAGAACTACAGTGGTCAGGCTAATGTAGACCAGTTGAGCGCCTTCCTGCCTGCTGCCGACTTCACCTATGAGCCTGCTGATGTTCCCCAGCCCACCGAGAAGACTGGTGCTCCCACCTTCAACGGCTACACCACCGACGGCATCCACGCTTACTTCGTTGAGATCGTTCCCACCGAGCCCAGCACCATCTGGTACCGCGTTCGCTACCCGGACGGCACCTACAGCGATTGGGCCATCTATGAGGACATCCTGAGCTTCACCGAGGACGGCAT
>ONYP01000060.1 GCA_900322135.1 uncultured Prevotellaceae bacterium | reverse complement strand
CACCGAGCTGCTGGGCAAGACGCTGGGTATCCATGCCTATGGCGCCGTTGGCCGCTGCGTGGCACGCATCGCCAAGGGCTTCGGCATGAAGATCAGCGCCCTTGACCCGTGGGTGAAGGACGAGGTCATGGAGGCCGACGGCATCCGTCCCGTTCACAGCGTCGAGGAGCTGTACAGCGAGAACCAGTATGTGAGCCTGCACATCCCGGCAACCGACGAGACCCGCGGTTCGGTAGGCAAGCGCCTCATCGAGATGCTGCCCAAGAACGGTGTGCTGATCAACGCCGCCCGCAAGGAGGTCATCGACGAGGCCGGTCTGGCCGAGGCCATGGAGGCCCGTCCCGACTTCCGCTATGTGGCTGATGTGAAGCCCGCCAACGCCGACGAGCTCGAGGCCAAGTATCCCGAGCGCGTGCTGTTCACCCCCAAGAAGATGGGTGCCCAGACCGCCGAGGCCAACATCAACGCCGGTCTGGCTGCTGCCAACCAGGTGGTTGCCCACCTGAAGGACGGCTGGAACCGCTTCCAGGTCAACAAGTAAGGAGCAACTCCTTATCTTCACACTACAGCCTGCTGCCCCACTCCACGGGCGGCAGGCTTTTTTTTGATTTCTCCTCTATTGCGGTGGTGCCGTCCATCCCGATATCGACCGGCGGAAAATGCCACACCGCTCTTGACGGACACCAGGATATTGACTACCTTTGCAACACTGAACCAATATCAAAGACAACATTATGAAACTAGCCGAAGCATTAAGCATCCGCAAGGATTTGCAGACGCGTGTCGAGCAACTCAAGGCACGCATCTTGAACAATGTGAAGATTCAGGAAGGTGACCAGCCCGCCGAGGAGCCCAAAGACCTGCTCGCTGAACTCGACAGCTGCCTGAAGCAACTTGAGGATATCATCTATCGCATCAATGCCACCAACATGCAGACCACATGCGGCAAGAAAAACCTCACCCAGCTGATGGCCGAGCGCGATGTGTTGACCAAGCGCGTAGGCATCCTGCGCGAGGTGTTCAACCAGGCGTCAACATCGGGCGACCGCTACTCGCGCAGCGAGATCAAGTATGTGACCACCATCGATGTCAAGGCCATGGGCAAGCAGCTGGACAAATTGTCGGCCCAACTGCGCCAACTGGATGTTGAGATCCAATCCATCAACTTTGCCACCGAACTGCTGTAAACCAGCAGTCGCACCCAATCACTAGCAACCAGGAATTGTAGGCCTGTGTACAGCGGGGCGAACTGAACCCCCTATCGAGGTTACCGCGCGGGACCGCGGCTCTTGCACGCTGAGGCAATCACGGAGCAAGTCCAGCACGACGGCACAGCGCACGAGGCATCGAGCAAGCAGCACTACCGCCAGTTGACCACTGCACACGACCGAGGGCGGGACGAGGGAACGACACTTGTTGCTAAAAAACAATACACAAAAAAACGGCGCCGCTCGGATGCGACGCCGTTTTTCATTATCGGGGATTCTAAACCGAATAATCGATTAGTTGGTACCCTGGAGCTTGAAGGTAACGGGCAGCGTGTACCATACGCGCACGGGCTGACCATTCTGACGACCCGGGGTGAACTTGGGCAGCGACTTAACGACGCGGATAGCCTCCCTGTCGAGGTCCTTGTCCACCGAACGGGCAACCTTAACCTCACCAACCTTACCGTCCTTCTCTACAACGAATTGCAGGATGACCTTACCTTGAACATTGTTCTCGGCGGCCATGGCCGGATACTGGATGTGTGAGCTCAGGTACTTCATCAGTGCAGCATCGCCACCGGGGAACTGGGGCATCTGCTCTACCGAGGTGAAGACCTTCTCGGGCTCGTCTTTCTTCTTCTCAGGCTCAGTCTTCTTCTCAACGACAACCTCGTCCTTCAAGGTCTTGGTCTCGTTACGGTCATCAGTACCCTTGTCATTGTCCTTCTGACCGAAAGCAGTCTGAGTTTCTTGAAGCTCTTCCTGAGTCTTGATCTCGTCTTCCTTCTTAACTTCCTTGTCCTCAACAATGCGGAGCTCAGTAACCTTCACGGTCTGAAGAACCTCCTCAGGGAGAACTTCGGGCTTGGGCTGCTCGAGGCGCTCCTGTTCAGGTTCAGGTTCCTCGGTAGCAGACATGTCTACCATGACGGTTTCCTGCTCCTGCTCATTCTTGAGACGCTGTGCCTCGAGGTATTCATTGGCTTTCATGATACCGATGATAATACCTCCAAGGAGAAGCGTACCAATGATGGTCCACACAACAGCCTTTGTATGACGCTTGGGTGAATCGGTACGGATGACATAAGCACCGAAGTCCTTATTCTTCCCTTCAAACACCAGGTCACACCATTCACGCGATGAAAGATCAACTTCTTTTGCCATAATGATTTCTTTTTTTAAAGATTAAACAAATCCATTAATCCCACATCACTACTTATTAAGCTCCTTACCCTGCAGGAGAATCATCATCGCCGAGTCGACCTCATTGATGCGGTCGATCTGATAGCGTACAATGCCATTGATCTGCATCTCGTCGAGCACACTGACTACATGTGCGTAACAAGCATTGGGCGTAGCCTTAATAATCACAACCGGGCGCTTGAAATTCTCGTTGTTAGTGGCCTCTTTTCGTTTCTGCTGGAAGATCTCGGTGTTCTTGTCATCGTCCTTATCGAACTCATGTTTTTTCCACTTGTCTTTCAACTCAGCGATTTCCTTAACAACTTCCTTGTTGCGCTCTTGTAGAATACCGCGGATAGCAGGATAAGCGCCGTCCTCAGTACCGAACTGAATCTGCTTCATGTTGCTCTCACCAGTGGTTGCCAGATTCTCAGTCTCGGGCATACCATCATAGTAGTAAAGCTTACCCTTGCTGGGGTCTGAAAGTCCCTTCTCGTCGAGCTCACCATCGATGATGATGGTAACGGCCTCGGATTGCTTTACCTTGTTCTGGTCTTCTTTCTCCACCTTCTCGTTGGTAGGCAGCGCGATCTTGAGCGTCTGGCTCTTGATCATGGTGGTACACAACATAAAGAAGGTGATCAGCAACATGTTCATGTCAACCATGGGAGTGAAGTCGATACGGGTATCGAACTTTTTCTGACGACTTTTACTTTTAATTGCCATATCTTAATCCTCCTCCACTTTAAGGGCAGTCATCAGGGTGAACTTGTTCATCTTGATAGTCTGCAGGTTGTCCATGACTACATTCACTACACTGTACGGGGTAGACTGGTCAGCCTTAATGGCGATACCGCCACCCTTCACGATAGCATCCTTGAGCTCCTCGTTCTCAGAGTTGTAAGCAGCTTTGATCCACATCTGGAACTCGTTAGGATTATTTGGATCTTCATTCATGCTGATTGGGATACCGGGTCCCTCCTTGAGCGCTTTGTCACGCTCTTCAGTATCCATCTTCAACCATTCACTCATTCTAGTAATAGGCACACCGAATGCGTTCAATTTAGAGAAGGTCTCAATCTCCTTGTTGGTAAACGTAAGGTTTGCACTGGGATGAGTCTTCTTGTATTCGGCGACCATCTTCTTGAGCAAGTCGGCGCGAACTGTCTCGCTCCTCATTGTCGAGTCCTTGCTACCGAGCACCTCGAGATAAACTTTACCTTCCGGGCTGACAAGAACAGACAACAGATTTTGATCAGGAACCTTCTCCTCATTAACTGATGGAGGCGTGATTACTTGCACAGGTTCTTTCTGAAGGAATGTAGAAGTCAACATGAAGAAAGTCAACAGAAGCACCGTCACATCGGACATGGCGGTCATGTCGATGCGGGTCTCTTTCTTTTTAATTTTGACTTTTCCCATATTTCTGAATTACCTTAATCTATTTGTTTAAATGTGATTAATTAAACAACTGCTAACCCGATGATTAGTGAGAAGCAGAGAAGGTAGAAACAGTAGCGAAGCCAATCTCGTCGATAGCATAGGTCATGTTATCGATCTTGTTGGTGTAGAAGTTGTAACCAATCAGAGCGAGGGCAGCGGTTGCAATACCGAGGGCGGTATTAACAAGTGCCTCAGAAATACCGGTTGACAGCTCGGTCGAGTCAGGAGCACCCGAATTGGACAGCGCCTGGAACGACTTGATCATACCCAACACAGTACCGAACAGACCGATCAGGGTACCCAGAGTGGTCAGGGTAGCCAGCACGGGCAGGTTCTGCTGCAGGGCGGGCATCTCCAGAGCGGTAGCCTCCTCGAGGGTAGCCTGGATAGAAGCGAGCTTCTGCTCCTTGGTCAGGACGGTGTCCCTCTCCATCTCTTTGTACTTCTGAAGGGTTGCGTAAACAACGGCGCCAACGGTACCCTGCTGCTTGCGGCAGAGGTCCTCAGCCTTTGCAATGTCATGGTTGCGGAGGGCAGCCTTTACATTCTCGACAAACTTGGTGGTGTTGCCTTTACCTTTAGCCTTGGAAAGAGCAATCCAGCGCTCGACGGTCAGCACTACTACCACGAGGAAGCAGGTGAGGAGGACGGGCACGATGATACCACCCTTGAACATGGTACCTGCCAGGTTCTGGGGGCCTTCCTTGTCAAGGCTAAAGAAGCCGTTTGCAAAGCCCGTGTCAGGAGTTACCTTGAAGTTAGAAGGCAGACCTAATCCACAGAAGAAAATAATCAATGCAAAGATGAAGCAAATAAGAACGACAATCGATGCGCTCTTGATACCACTAACATTGCTGCTCACCTCTTTCTTGGGAGCGGGCTGTGGCTTCTGAATGTTTGTTTGTTCAGCCATAATTGTAAAATTAGTTTAAATGATGAATTAATAAAATTTTAAATTTAGTTATTAAAGTTTGTGTTCAATCATCACAGTTCAAAATGTGTCTCAGACCTTTGCGCCAAAACCGCAAAGGATTGATACACAATAATTTTCGCGGCAATGAATGGTCATCACAGGAGTTGTAAGAAGCCATTTTGCCTAAAAAATTAACGCAAATTTATCACAAATATTTGAAAACACCGCATTTCAAACGATTTTTTTCATCTTTTTTTATTAACAATGCCATTTTGTCAAGCCAGCGAGAGTCCATGCGGGGATGGATAATCGGGGATGCCACGGCAGCGATGAGAGCGCATGATTCCACCTCGCCACCAGCGGCCGGGGTCTTAATTGTAATGTTGATGGAGATTTTATTGACAATTGGGTGGGATTATTGAGTTTTTTTGTACCTTTGCACACATTATAATATAATATCACCAAAATTATCCATATCATGTCAACTGTAAGACTCAAGAAAGGGTTCGACATCAACTTGCTGGGCGCCATCGACGGCAATGACATTGCCTTTACCGCTCCGTCCCGTAGCGTTGCTGTCGTGCCCGACGATTTCCACGGGATTATTCCCCGCATGGAAAAGAAAGAGGGCGAGCATGTCGCCGCCGGCGAGCCGCTTTACCATGACAAGAATTATGAGGACATCAAGGTGGTGTCGCCCGTGAGCGGCACCGTCAAGGAGGTGCGCCGTGGCGAGCGCCGACACATCGACGCCATCATCATCGTCCCCGACGAGGGCAACGATGCCGTCACCCATGACATCAAGGGCGATGCCATGCAGGTGCTGCTTGCCTCGGGCCTGTGGGTGATGCTCAGGCAGCGTCCTTATGACATTGTCCCCGTTCCCGGCGTGCGTCCCCGCGACATCTTTGTCACCGCATTTGACTCGGCCCCGCTGGCGCCGGACCTGGACATCGTCCTGGCGGGCAAGCGCGAGTACATCGGCAAGGGCATCGAGGTCCTTGCCCGGATGACTGACGGCAAGGTATACATCGGCGTGCGCGAGAACCAGAGCATCGATGCCCCCGGTGCCGAGGTCAACACCTTCGTCGGTCCCCACCCCGCCGGCAATGCGGGTGTGCAGGTGGCCAACACCGTGCCCGTGAACAAGGGCGAAACGGTGTGGACCCTCGACATCGTGACACTGGCGCGCATCGGCGAGCTGTTCACCACTGGCAAGGTGAGTCACGACACCGTTGTTGCCATCAATGGCGAGATGGTCGAGACACCGCGTTATGTGCAGACCGTGATGGGTGCCGAACTCACGACACTGCTCAAGGGCCAGGTCAAGGGCGAGGCTGGCGAGAGCCGCATCATCAGCGGCAATGTACTGACCGGCGTCAAGGTCGATGCCGACGGGTGGCTGCGTGCCCCCTACCGCCACATCACGGTCATCCCCGAGAACAGCAAGCCTGATGAGTTCATGGGCTGGGCATCATTCAGTCCCAAGCGTTTCTCGTTGTACCGCACCTTCACCACCTGGCTGGGAGGATTGAAGCGCCCCGTGAGCATGGACAGCCGCATCAAGGGCGGCGAGCGTGCCATCGTGCGCACCGGCGAGTATGACGCCATGCTGCCGATGGACATCTACGGCGAGTTCCTCATCAAGGCCATCATCAGCGGCGACATCGACAAGATGGAGCAGCTGGGCATCTACGAGATTGCCCCCGAGGACTTCGCGCTGGCCGAGTTTGCCGACACCAGCAAGCTGGAGTTGCAGCACATCGTGCGCGAGGGTCTGGACAAGCTGCGCGCCGAGATGTCTTGACCCACATTTATTAAGTCAATTAAAATCGCTATTCAACAATATTGATTGATATGAAAACATTAAGGAATATCATGAACAAGATTGAGCCCGCATTCCGTCCCGGCGGCAAGCTCTCGAAGCTGGAGTCGGTCTATGACGGCATGGAGACCTTCTTGTTCACGCCCAACGCGACATCACGGACGGGCGCCCACATCCATGACGGCAACGACCTGAAACGCACCATGATCACTGTGGTGGTAGCCCTGCTGCCGGCATTGCTGTTCGGCATGTACAACATCGGTTGCCAGCACTATCTGGCAATCGGCGAGGATGTCGGACACTTCACCAAATTCGTCTATGGTCTGCTGGCTATGCTGCCCGTGATTGTGGTCAGCTATGCCGTGGGTCTGGGCATCGAGTTTATCGGCGCACAGATTCACCACAAGGAGATTCAGGAGGGTTTCCTGGTTACTGGTATCCTCATCCCCTTGATTGTCCCTATCAATACGCCATTGTGGATGACAGCCATTGCCACGGCATTTGCCGTCATCTTTGCAAAGGAAATCTTCGGCGGCACCGGCATGAACATCTTCAATGTCGCCCTCATCACCCGTGCCTTCCTCTTCTTCGCCTATCCGTCACACATGAGCGGTGACGCGCCCTTTGTCAAGCTCGACAGCGCGTTCGGCATGGGTGCCGGCACTCCGGTCGAAGCCTTCACGGGCGCTACTCCGCTGGGACAGGTGGCAACGAGCGTGGGTGAGCCGACGATGACCAACATCGTGAATCATCCCATCAGCCTGTTCGACGCCATCACCGGCTTCATCCCCGGCTCTCCCGGCGAGACCTCGATGATTGCCATCCTGATTGGCGCCGCCATCCTGCTGATTACCGGCATCGCCTCGTGGCGCATCATGTGCTCGGTATTTGTGGGCGGTCTGGGCATGGCAGCCCTCGTGCACCTGCCCGCGCTGCAAAGCACCACCTACCCCGCCTCGATGCTCGACCCGGTGATGCAGCTGTGCCTGGGCGGATTCGCCTTTGGTGCCGTATTCATGGCTACCGATCCCGTGACCGGTGCACGCACCAAGGTGGGCCAGTATATCTACGGCCTGCTCATCGGCGTGTTTGCCATCCTCATCCGTGTTTACAACAGTGGTTACCCCGAGGGCATGATGCTCGCCATCCTGCTGATGAACGCCTTCGCGCCCCTGATTGACCACTGCGTGGTATCGTCTAACATCAAGCGCCGCGCCCGTCGTGCCGCTGCTAAAGTGAAGGAGGGATAAGCCATGAACAAGAACAGCAACCTATACCAGATTCTGTATGCTGCCGTGATGGTACTGCTCGTGGGCACTGTGCTGGCGTTCATCTACATGGCGCTCAAGCCCAAGCAGAACGAGAACATCGCCAATGACACGCGCAAGCAAATCCTGAGCGCGCTGCACATCGCAGTCCCCGACGACTCACAAATCGAGGAGACTTACAAGAAGTACATCATCCAGGACCTGCTGGTCGACAAGAACGGCAACATCGTCGACAGTGCCGAGAATGTGGCCTTCAATGTCGAGATGAAGAAGAATGTGAAAGCCGCCGAGCGAAAGCTGCCCGTGATGAAGTGCCGCATGGACGACGGCAGCATCAAGTATGTGCTGCCCGTGTACGGTGCCGGCCTGTGGGGTCCCATCTGGGGCTACATCGCCGTGAACGATGACGGCAACACCATCTATGGTGCCAACTTCTCTCACGAGGGCGAGACGCCGGGTCTGGGTGCACGCATCGCTGAGCCCGACTTCCAGCAGAAGTTTGAGAACAAGCACTTGTTTGCCGACAACCAGTTCAAGGTCGTGCAAGTGCTCAAGAAGGGGCAGAAGGCCACCAACGGTGCCGAGCAGATCGACGCCCTGACGGGTGCCACCATCACCAGCCGCGGCGTGAGCGACATGATGGCCGACTGCCTGGCCCCCTATGAGGCCTTCCTGAAGACGCTGCAGGGTATCGAGGCACAGCCTGAGCCTGCAGCCATCGAAGAAGTTACCGACGACAATCAACCCGAATAAAACCATCCACGATTATGTTATCCAAGAAAAACAAAGAAGCATTATTCAACCCGCTGTCCAAGGATAATCCCATCCTGGTGCAGATTCTGGGTATCTGCTCCTCGCTTGCCGTCACCGCCAGTCTGGAGCCCGCCATCGTGATGGGCATTTCGGTGATTTGTGTGCTGGCGTTCAGCAATGTGATTATTTCGTTCCTGCGCAAGACCGTTCCCACCAACATCCGCATCATCGTGCAGCTGGTGGTGGTCGCCGCGCTGGTAATCATCGTGCAACAGGTGCTCACCGCCTACCAGTATGATGTGAGCAAGAAGCTGTCGGTGTTCATCGGCCTGATTATCACCAACTGCATCCTGATGGGCCGTCTCGAGGCCTTTGCGATGCACAACAGCCCCTGGCCCTCGTTCCTCGACGGCATCGGCAACGGACTGGGCTATACCATCATCCTGGTGATTGTCGCCTTCTTCCGCGAGTTGCTGGGTTCAGGCAAGATTTTCGGCCAACCTGTGATTCCGCAGTGGTGCTATGACCACGGCTACATGGACAACGGACTGATGATTCTGCCGCCCATGGCGTTGATTACGCTGGGCTGCATCATCTGGGTTCACCGTGCACGCAACAAGGACCTGCAAGAGGATTAACGAGCATGTTTAACCATTAATGACACAAGACAATGGAAGAACTTAATCTGTTTATCAAGTCGATATTCATCGACAACATGATATTTGCCTACTTCCTGGGCATGTGCTCGTTCCTGGCGGTGTCCAAGAATGTGAAGACGGCCCTGGGACTGGGCATCGCGGTCACCTTCATGCTGGTGGTCACCGTGCCCATCAACTACATGCTCAACAAGTATGTCCTGCAAGAAGGAGCCCTCACCTGGCTGAGTCCTGACCTGGCTGGTGTGGACCTCAGTTTCTTGGGCCTGATTCTGTTCATCGCCGTTATCGCATCGGCCACTCAGCTGGTCGAGATGGCGGTGGAGAAATTCTCGCCCTCGCTCTATGCCTCGCTGGGCATCTTCCTGCCGCTCATCGCGGTGAACTGCGCCATCCTGGGTGCCGCCCTGTTCATGCAGCAGCGCGACTTCCCCTCGGCATGGCAGGCCACCGTCTACGGCGCCGGCTCGGGTATCGGCTGGCTAATTGCCATCGTGGGCATCGCAGCCATCCGTGAGAAGCTGGCCTACAGCAACATTCCCAAGCCGTTGCGCGGCGTGGGCATCGCATTCATCATTACTGGTCTCATGGGCATCGCCTTCATGAGTTTCCTGGGCATTAAATTAGGATAAGGAGGGCACACACTATGATACTGATAATGAATTCAACTGGATTAACGGTTTTGTCGAGCGTGGTCGTGTTCCTCGTGCTCACGCTGCTGCTCGTCATCCTGCTGCTCGTCGCCAAGCACTACCTCGTGCCGTCGGGCAAAGTGAAAATCAACATCAATAAAGGGACCAAGGAACTGGAGGTCGAGAGCGGCAACACGCTGCTCAACACCCTGCACGAGAACGGCGTGATGCTGTCGAGCGCCTGCGGCGGTAAGGGCAGCTGCGGCCAGTGCAAGGTGCAGGTGACCGAGGGCGGCGGCCAGATTCTGCCTACCGAGGTGCCCCACTTCTCGCGCAAGGAGCAGATGGACCACTGGCGCTTGGGTTGCCAGGTCAAGGTCAAGGACAACATGGCCATCCAGGTACCTGACAGCGTGCTGTCGGTCAAGGAGTATGAGTGCACCGTCGTGAGCAACAAGCTCGTGTCGTCGTTCATCAAGGAGTTTATCGTTGCCCTGCCTCCCGGCGAACACATGGACTTCATCCCCGGCAGTTATGCCCAGATACGCATCCCCGAGTACGAGATGGACTATGACAAGGACATCGACAAGGAGTCGCTGGGCGAGTACCTGCCCACATGGGAGAAATTCGGCCTGTTCAGCCTCAAGTGCCGCAACGACGAGGCTACCGTGCGTGCCTACTCGATGGCGAACTATCCCGCCGAGGGTGACCGCTTCATGCTCACCGTGCGCATCGCTACTCCGCCGTTCAAACCCAAACCCGCCACCGGCTTCATGGATGTGATGCCCGGCATCGCGTCGAGTTACATCTTCACCCTGAAGCCCGGCGACAAGGTCATCATGAGCGGCCCCTATGGCGACTTCCACCCCATCTTTGACAGCAAGAAGGAGATGATTTGGGTGGGCGGTGGCGCCGGCATGGCCCCGCTGCGTGCTCAAATCCTGCACATGACGCGCACGCTCAACTGCCGTGACCGCGAGATGCACTACTTCTACGGCGCCCGCTCGCTGAGCGAGGTCTTCTACCTGGAGGACTTCCTGCAGTTGGAGAAGGACTTCCCCAACTTCCACTTCCACCTGGCACTGGACCGTCCCGATCCCGTTGCCGACGAGGCTGGCGTGAAGTATACGGCAGGCTTTGTGGCTCCCGTGATGCGTGACACCTATCTGGGTCAGCACGAGGCCCCCGAGGACTGCGAGTATTACATGTGCGGCCCGGCCATGATGAGCCAGACCGTCAACGAGGTGCTCGACTCGCTGGGCGTTGACCCGTCATCGATCCACTACGACAACTTCGGGTAAAACTCGGAGAACTCGGTGAGACTTTAGCAGATTTCAATTAACAAGCCCCGTGCTCGATGATGAACACGGGGCTTGATGTTTCTTTTCCTTAAGGAGCCTGTTACTTGAGGGTGGCCACCCAAGCCTTGAGGCTGTCGACGGGAGGATTGCCATTGAGCACCTCGCCGGGGAGAATCCAGTTGGCATCGGGGGCGCTGGCCTTCTTCAGGTCCTCGCCACTCTTGCCCATGCCGCTGCCGCCACTGGTGGCAAACGGGATGATGGTCTTGCCCTTGAGGTCATACTGCTCCAGGAAGGTGTTAATGATGCGCGGAGCGGTGTACCACCAGATGGGGAAGCCCACATAGATGGTGGTGTACTGGTCCATATTCTCGACCTTGCTGGCCACAGCAGGACGAGCGGTGGAATCATGCATCTCGACCGTTGAGCGGCTCTTCTTGTTGTTCCAATCAAGGTCCTCGGCAGTGTAGATCTGCTCGGGAACGATTTCAAACAGGTCGGCATCGGTAGCCTCGGCAAGGGTCTTGGCGACCTGTGCGGTCACATGTTCATTGCTGGCCGAGAAATAGGCCACGAGCGTGGTGTGGCCTGAGTTGTCGGCACCCTCGGCGGGCTAGTTCTTGCCGTCAGCCCCTTCATTGCTGGAGCTTCCACAAGCGGTAATCATTAGTGCCATAGCAGCTACAAAGATGAATGTGAATTTTTTCATAAAAACAAATTTATATAAACAGTAATTACATTCTACTGGTTAACACAAGCTGCCCGCACATAACATACCGATGTCAAGAGCGGGCAGCGTAATTTCACGACTGTATAGCGTCAGTCTTTTTTCTTGAGGTCAACCTTGCCGGGGGTGGCAGGTTTCTCGGTGCTCAGGCCAGTGGCCTTCTCGCTAGCGGCGGGTTTGGCTGCAGCGGCCTCGGTCTCCTTGGCGGGAGCGGCAGTGCTGCCACCCACCTTGTTGTAGCGCTTGTTCAGGCCCTCGATCACCTCGTTGGTCACATCATACTTCTCGTCGATATACAGCGTGGCGCTCTTGCGCAACACCATGTCAAAGCCTTTCTTCTTGGCATACTCCTTCATGAAGTTGTCGATGGAATCGAGCAGCTGGATTTGGCTCTGGTTGAGCTCATTCTGGATGCTCTGCTGCAGGTTGGCCAGATAGTTTTCGGCATCGGCCTGCATCTTCTGCAGCTTCACCTGGTCAGCGTTGAAGGCCTCCTCGGTCAGGTATTGGTTGTTCTGGTACTTCTGCTGCATGGCGTTGCCAAA
This sequence comes from uncultured Prevotellaceae bacterium, assembly GCA_900322135.1. Lineage (GTDB taxonomy): Bacteria > Bacteroidota > Bacteroidia > Bacteroidales > Muribaculaceae > Sodaliphilus. The sequence goes on along the minus strand of ONYP01000060.1, from coordinate 14,180 downwards.
CTTGCTGATTTCGTTGGCGCGCTGCTTCTGGGCTGCGTCAAACTGGTTCTGACGGCGCAGCATGGCCTCGTTGATGTCCTTGGCCAGGTTGTAGTTGGCCATGATGGAATCCTCGTCGATGTAACGGATCTTGAGTGCCTCAACGGCTTTGCCATCGGCAGTCTTGGTAGCCTCGGCAGTCTTGTCGCCATTACAAGAGGCGGCAGCCATAAGCACGACAACAGCAAACAATGCAAGCTTGGTGTAATGTTTAATGAAGTTCATTTCAAACGATGTTTTTTGACTTTTTCTTTATTGTTATTTGTTCAGTTTATTCAAAAAATTCCTTGTCCTTGGCACAGGTAATCCCTCGCTTGCGCATCTCAGGATTGTCGTGGATGTGGGTGTTGGGGAAGCGTCCTCCCTTTACGAAGAAAATCTTCACGCCCAGCAGCAGTACCGCCAGTCCCACAATTGCCAGTGTCAATAGTAGCGTAGCCTTCATCTCGCGTTTTGTGCAAAAAGACCTGCAAAGTTAGTGATACTTTGCGAGTTGAACCTTGAAATTTAGCAATTATTTTGTTCAAAAAGTCACTGGAGACCCTCAATTTAACTAATTTTCACCCGCCTAAAGATTAACTAACACTTCCACCCCACCCTGTCGACTGCCCAAGAGGGAAATAATGAGTAACTTTGTAGCCCCGTCTGTTGTCCTGCTTGTTGCGTTGACAACGCAACATACAATACAAGAACAACGCAAGACAACTCACAAGACAACGCAAGACGATGAAAAAAGAGACCTACAAAGCACAACAGCCCTTTGCCGGAGAGAAAAAGCCCTCCATGATGCGTCGCTGCGTGGGCCATGATTACACAAGCCGGCAGATTTACATGATCACGATGGTCACCGAGGGGCGGCGCCAGCTATTCGGGCAAGTGGTGGGCAATAGATGATAATGACTATTGGATAAATGTTACTCACTGGCACTTACCCCGAAGGTGATGTCCTACTCGACTTGTACACCCGTTGGACTTGGCGACATGGCTGTTTGGTAAGGCCGAAATCGTTTCCTATTTAGAGATTGATGAACATTCCTATATCCTGATGCTCGGCACGATAGAGTTGTCCACCTGCCACTGCTGGCAAGACGCGCGACAGTCACTCACTGTCCACACCCGCTCAGGCAGCTATCACCTGGCCCAATGCGAGAAGTTGAGCTTTGTTCCCAAACCGACTGTCATCGCAAGTATCCCCATCGAGAAACTTCTTCCTCGCCACCAATCGGTCGAGTACTTATACCGTCATGACGGTTTCTCCCCCACCCTTGCGGGCAACTCAATTTACACTCAAGGTTTTTTTCAAGAGGTTTCCACCTTTGTTAACGCCATCGAGGGCAAGAGGGCAAATGTCCTTACCGACCTTCAATCCATCGAATCGACACTAAAACTGATTGACGAAATCATGGGATAATGGCTTATCGCCAATTTTTATGGATTAGTCCAGGATGCGGGGTTCGGGGATTTCGCGGCCGCGGCAGAAGCGGACGGCGATGTGGCGGTCGTCGCCTATGTAGATGAAGCGTTCGAGGCGTTGGGTCAGCGTGTAGTTGCTGTGGTTGAGGTCGCTGTCGTCAATAACGAGGGCGTCGAACTCGTAGCCTGGCTCGAAACTGCCCACACGACCGAAGAAGCTGCCTGCCGACTTGGTGGCGATCCAGAATGCCTCGGAAAGCGAGAGGAAGCGATTGTTCTTGTACTTCTGGTTATAAACCTTGCTCACCTGGATGGCATAGACCATCATGCGCATGATGCTCATGTCATGGCCTCCGCTGATGTCGCTGCCCAAGCCCACCTTGATGCCCCTATCGAGGAAAGCGCGGATGGGCGCGATACCGGTCTTCAGGTTGAGGTTAGAAGTGGGGCAATGCGCCACCATCACATTGCGACGGCTCATCAGTTCCATCTCTTCGCCTTCACTGAAGACGCAGTGTGCCATGATGGTGGGTGTCTGTCCAAAGAGGCCGTAGCGGTCGTAGGCGTCGCCATAAAAGCGGCTCTCGGGCTCCAACTCGCGCACCAGGGCGATTTCGCTCGGGTTCTCCGACAAGTGGGACTGCACAGGCACCTGGTAGTTCTGTGCTTGTTCGCCGCATGCCCGCAGCATGGCTGGCGTGCACGAGGGGATGAAACGCGGCGTGATGATGGGCCGGACGAGACCGTCGGGGTCGTTCCACTCGTCGATGAGCGCCTTGTTGCTGGCAACGGCCTCATCGACAGTCTCCAACAGGGGGTCGATGGCGTTACGGTCCATATTCACCTTGCCGACCATGGCACCCATGCCAGCCTCACGGAACAGTTCCATGAGCAGGCGCGTGCTCTCGAGATGGGTGGTGGCGAAGGTCGCGGTGCGCATGGTGCCATAGCGCCACAGGTCGTGCACGAAGCGGCTGTACATGCGCCTTGCGTAGCGCGTGTCACTGAATTTAGACTCTTCGGGGAAGGTGTAGCGGTTGAGCCACTCCAGCAGTTCCAAGTCCATGGAAATGCCCTGGTTGCGGTACTGCCCGGCGTGCACATGCATGTCGTTCATGGCCGGGATGAGCAGGCGGTCACCGTAGTCAATCACTTCCTCGACCTGTTGGCCAAAGGTATCGGCGCTGCTGGACACATCCACGACGCGTCCATTGTCGACGCCCACATAGCCATGTTCCAGAACCTCGAACTGATCCTTATCGCGAGTGAAGATGATATTAGCCTTGTATAGTTTCATAGTTTATTTCCGAATTTTGATATATTATGAATTGCTTGTTGCAAAGATAGGCAAAATTTTAATTCCATGGATTTTTTATTGACAATTGGGTGATGTTTCAAGAAAAAGTTGTAACTTAGCGGTGGAAATGAATTTGCTTTAACAGTAATTTATAAACCATAATATTCACTAACATTTTAACCATCTATTTTTACTATGCAAGTAAAAGATCTGAATCCGCAAGCAGTATGGTCGATCTTTGACGAGATCACCAAGGTTCCCCGCCCCAGTGGCAATGAAGAAGGCAAGTTAGACAAGATCCGCGCATGGCTCGTGGACTTTGCCAAGAAGCACAACCTGGAGTACAAGGTCGACAAGACCGGCAATGTGGCCATCTTCAGGCCCGCCGCTCCCGGCTACGAGAAGTGCAAGGGAATCGTGCTGCAAGGACACATGGATATGGTCGCCGAGAAAGGTCCCGGCTCGACCCACAACTTTGATACCGACCCCATCGAGACCATCATCGACGGTGACTGGGTGCGCGCCAACAACACCACGCTGGGCGCCGACGACGGTATGGGTCTGGCTATCGCACTGGCTGCAATCATCGAGCCGACGCTGCAATGCGGTCCGCTGGAGGCTCTCGCCACGGTTGACGAGGAAACCGGCCTGACCGGTGCCAGCAACATCGAGGCCGACATGCTGGTGGGTGACTACCTGCTCAACCTCGACGAGGAGGAAGACGGCACCATCACCATGGGCTGCGCCGGTGGTCTGGTGAGCATCTTCAAGTTCAACTACAAGCCCGAGGCTGCTCCCAAGGACCTGACCTATTTTGAGATCAAGTTTGAGCACTTCCACGGCGGTCACAGCGGTGCCGACATCCATCTGGGTTATGCCACCACGACCAAGCTGAGCTCACGCCTGCTGTGGAACATCGGTGAGGAGATGGACTATGTGCTTGCCAAGATTGACGCCGGCAACCTGCACAACGCCATCGCCCATGCCGCAACCCTCGAGTACAAGCGCACCGAGCCCAAGATGGAAATCACCTGCAATAGCGTTGACGCTCCCGAGACCATCATCGACACCGACACCGCCCGCCGCGTTGTCAACGCCGTCTATGTAGCACCTCACGGCATCGACGCCATGAGCATGGAGATTCCCGGACTCGTTGAGACCTCGACCAACCTCGCCAGCGTGAAGATGCGCGAGGGCAACCAGATTGTTGTCGAGATGTTCCACCGCTCATCGCTCGAGAGCGGCAAGTATGACCTGACCCATAGGTGCGAGACCATCTTCCGCATGGCCGGTGCCGACGAAATCATCAGCGAGGGCGGCTATCAGGGCTGGGAGCCCATCAGCGACAGCCACCTGCTGACCATTGCCGAGCAGCAGTGGGAGAAACTCTTCGGCGTTCGTCCCGTGGTGCGTGCCATCCACGCCGGTCTGGAGTGCGGCCTGTTCCTGAAGGTGCGCCCCGACATGGAGATGATTTCCTTCGGTCCCACCCTGCAGGATGTCCACTCGCCCGCCGAGCGCTGCCACATCCCCGCTGTAGAGAAGGCCTGGAAGCAAGTTCAAGCCGTTATCAAGGCCCTCGCCGACGAGAGCAAGTAATATAAGCGAGCGTTGCTCGCAGGTTAGAGTTTAGTGGTTAGAGTTTAAAGAGGCATCCGCCATTCTTGCACTGAACTCTAAACCCTAAATGCTAAACGCTAAACTTTATAATTGAGACAATGGACATTAAAGGAAAGATAATCCAGAAACTGGAATTGCAGAGCGGCACTTCCAAGGCTGGCAATGCGTGGAAGAAACAGGAATATGTGCTGGAGACCCTTGACAGCTATCCCCGCAAGGTGAAGTTTGACTTCTTCGGTGACCGTGCCGACCAGTTCCCCCTCGAGGTGGGTGACATCATCACGCTGAGCTACGACATCGATAGCCGCGAGTTCAATGGCCGCTGGTACACCGACATCCGCGGCTATAAGGCCGTGAAGGAGGATCCCAATGCCGTTGCTGCAGCACCCGCACCCTATGCGCCTGCCGGCGAGCCCGCTCCTGCACCTGCTCCCGGAGCACCTGCTCCCGCCCCTGCTCCCGGTGTCGACACATTCGACCAGCCTGGCGCAAGCGACGACCTGCCCTTCTAAACTGAAGACAGCACTACATGATAATGAATGAGGGAGATGCACTGATGTGCATTTCCCTCATTCGTATTTATTGTTCAATCAGCCGAACAGTTACCAGGAGCCGGTGAGGACGAAACTGATCGGTGTCGTCACATCGTTGATATCCACATTAGAATCGCCGTTCACATCGCCCTGGGCGACACTCGGCACGATACGGATATTGTCCACTGTAGTAAAGTGCTGGAACTGCTGCTAATAACCGGCGGTCTGGTAGGTGCTGACCTTACCCAAAGGCACAGCCAACATGGCATTGTTGCAAGTGACTTGTTCAAACGAACTCGGGCGGATGGTGGGCGGCGTGTTGGCCAAGCAGGTCACGCCCGCCAGTGAGGTACATCCCATGAAAGTATAAGAGTCCATGCTGGTCAAGCCGCTGCCCAGCACCACATCGGTCAATGAAGTGCAGCCATCGAAAGCATATGCACCGATAGTCGACACGCCATTGCCAACCACTACCGACACAACAAAGAGGTGCAACCAGAAAAAGCATCGCTTCCCAAAAAGGTCACACCATCAGGAATCCTAACACTTGTCAGACTCGCGCAATTATTGAACGCATTGGAACGGATTGTGGTCACCAAGTTGGGAATCGACACTTTCGGCAAAGCGGTTCGCTATATGGCGACGATGAGGCATTGGCCGTCGTGGTACTGCACGGTGAGCAGGCCCATGCCGTGGAGGGTGACGACGGTCTGCATGGCGGTCTCCTCGCTGATGTGGGCCAATTTCATATAGCCGTCAAGGGTGATGCCGCCGTGGTTGTCCAGGTAGTTGAGCAACAACTGCTCGCGCTCGCTGTAGACGATTGTGCCGTTATCCTCCTGCTCCTCATCGCTTGCCGTGGCGTTTTTCATGATACGCTCGTGGAGGCGGCTGGCGAGCACATTCTCGTCGGCGACACGGTAATAAACATGCCAGTTGCCGTTGTCATCGGGGGCTTCGACGGGTTTCTCCACGGCCTCGGCGATGTCGGCCTTGACCACCGACTTGCCATTGACATTGAATACCTTGAAAGCCACCTGTTGCTCGGGGCGGCAATACATCTGGGCTGCCGTCTCGATCATGTAGATTTCCTCCTCGCTGCGCACGCCGGCAATGTTGCCGTTGTCCTTGACGCCGATGAGCAGATGGCCTCCGCTGTTGTTGGCAAAGGCGGCAATGGAGCGGGCAATCTTGCGGGCATCGGTAATCTGGTACTTGAAGTCCTGATGCTCATGTTCGCCCTCGAGGATAAGGTCTTGTATGTAATGGCTTTTCTTGGTCTTCATTTTCTTCTTATTTTGCCTCACGCTAAGACGCTAAGTTTTAAAAGGTAGCATGATTCTCACACAAAATTATATATTAAAATGCTTAGCGCCTTTGCGTGAGATTGTTAAAGGTCAACGGGGGTCGTCCACGCCGGGCTCCTGCGGGATGGGGGTGCCGTCGAGCACCGCACGCAGGTAGGGCTCGAGTTTCTGGGCATACCACCAGAAGCCGATGTCGGTCAGGTGGATGCCGTCGACGGTGCCCTCGTTGTTGGGGCCATAGAGGTCCTTGCAAGTGATATAGTACAGGTTATTGGGGTTGTCCTGTTTGAGTTTCAGGTAATTCTTGTGGTACTCGTTGTTCTTTGCCGGCAAGTACTCGCTGTAGAAGCCGCTGTACTTGGCATAACTGTACATCTGCCCCTCGACCATGAAGATAGGCACCTCGGGGCGCAGGGTGCGCAGGATGTTGACAAAGCCGTAGGTCACCGTGTCACACATGTCCTTGGTGCAATTGGGGATGGGGTCCAGGATGTAGGCCGCCACATCGGGAATCGATGCCATCGCCCTGGCCATGCAGGAGTCCATCTTTCCCTCACCGCTGAAACCCAGGTTCACGCACTCCACATCCAAGTCACGCTGGATGATGCTAGTCGCCACCATGCCGGGGCGGCAGGCACAACCGCCCTGCAGAATGCTCGTGCCGTAGAAGACGAACTTCTTGCCCATGCGAGGCGAGTTGAGCGTGGGCTGCTCCAGCACCGCCGTGCTGTCCACACCGATTTCAATCCACCGCACGCCGTCATACAAGGGCAGGTAAATCATGTACTCGTGCATCTTGCCGTCGAGACGGTCTACATACACCTTGCTCTGGATGGAGTCCTGACGCGGACGGATGTCGTTGTCGATGCGTACCGGGCGGTTGCAGTTCACGAACTGCCAGCTGCGGGTGTCCTCGTCCCAGATGTAGAGGTCGGTGCCCTTGATGCCCGTGTCGGCCATGTGCATCATGTGCATGTTGGTGAGCAGGTTATAACGCACGGCAATGGCCGTCGAGTTGGTAGCGAAGCGGAAACCCTTGCCGCTGGTGCAGGAGGCACGGTCCCACAAGGTGGGGCGAACACTGTCATGCAATGCCACGGGGATGCGCGACTGCAGGGTGCGGTCAAATGCCCAGTTGATCATCCTGAATCGCATGGCGTCAACATAGCGCAGGGTATCCTTGTCGGTGAAATCCTGAGCATGGAGTGAGGTGGGCATCAAGGCTGCCAGCAACACCGTCAGAACAAAGAGTATCTTGGACTGTTTCATCGTTCTTCTATATCTTTAAAATTGTTGATTTACAACACATTAAGGAGTTTAATAGCCTCAAGACGGCCACTATTGATAAGCGTGGGATAGTGGGCATCGCTGTTCACCACCACCGGGGCGTTGAAGCGCTTGAGCATCCCGAAGTACTTGAGGTTTGGGAAAAAACGGTTGCTTTGCAGCCAGGCCTTGGTGTTGATTTCGATGGTGAGGTGGTGGTCCATGATGTTCTCAAACAGGTCGATGACCAGTTTGTCATACCACGGCTCCTCGTCGATGCTGTCACAGTACTGGCTGGCATTGAAGCCAATCTTGTCCATGTGGCCCACGATGTCAAAACCGCCCTCGTCGACCATCGCCATCATCTGCGAGAAAAAGGTATTGACGACATACTCAATGTCGTTGTTGAAGTGCTCGGCCATGCGGGCCTTGAAACCGGGGAACTTGCCGTCGATGTCAACCATCTCGCCCGAGCCATCGATGGCGGGGATGAAGTGAACCGACCCGATGCGGTAGTCCAGCGGCAACCGGGTGAAGTAGTCGCTGGCAGGACCGTCACCCATGCCCACATAGTCAATCTCCATCGCCGTGTAGAGGCTGATGCGGTCGCCGTAGATGCCTCGCAGGCGCTCCACCTCATCGAAGTACTGCTGTACCTGCTCCCGGCTCATGTTGACGGGGCTCTCGACCGAGACGGGCGAATGGGGCGTGAAACCCAGATGAGTAAAGCCCTGGGCAATCGCCTCGGTCACAAATTCCTCCATCGGGGCATGGCCATCGCAATACTGCGAGTGGGTGTGCAGGTTATACAGGTCGGTCTCTTGGGTTATTCGGTTGAAGTCAAACATGATGGGTCATGATTAAAACATTTTTGAGATATGGTCGATGGGAATCACCTGGATAATGGTTTTCCCGTCGGGGGTGTAATTGGGCTCCGGCAGGCGCAACAGGTCGGCAACGATGATTTCCATCTCTTCCTGCATGAGGGTGCGGCCTACAGGAATCGCCGCCGCACGCGCCACGGTAAGTGCCAGATGCTCCAGGATGCGTTTCTTCAACGGCATGCCGCCGTTATCGACCGATTCGATGATCTGCTGGACCATTGCCGAGGTATCCACCCCGTCCAGTCCGGCAGGAACGGCGTTCACTGTCCAGTCGTTGCCACTCATGCGCGACAGGCTGAAGCCCATCTTCTCCATCTCGGGCAGCAACCCCTCGAGAGCAACCGCCTGGGAAGGGCTCAGGTGCATGACCTCGGGGAAAAGGATGGCTTGTGAAGACATGTAGCCTGAATGAATCCTGCCGATGTAACGGTCAAACAGTATGCGCACATGGGCCCTGTGCTGGTCGATGACCATCAGGCCCGACTTGGCGGGCGACAGGATGTAGCGCCCCTTGAGCTGCAGATAGGCAGTCTGGACGCCCCCCGCAGTAACCTTAGGTTGCTCGGCAGCGGCATCAGGCTCGGCCTGGTTGTCAAAGGGCAGAGTGCCCTCCTGCTGCCCGGAGCTCTCGCGTTTTTTGCGTTCAAAGTTGGCATACAGCTCATCCCAGTTGCTCATCGCCTGTCCAGACGCTGAGCGCGGGCGCTGCGGGGCTGCCGATGAGCCGCCTTGGGCCTTGAACGGATTGTAGGTTGAATCCACTTCTATCTCGGGACGATGCACCTCTACATTGCCGCTATAGGCAGGGATTGCAGGGGCATCTTGGGTATCAAAGTCGATGGACGGCACCTCGCTGAACCTGCCCAGCGTCTCCTTGACGCCGGCGGCGAGAATCTGCCAGATGGGCATCTCGTCCTCAAACTTAATTTCGGTCTTGGTGGGATGAATGTTCACATCGATGGCCTGCGGGTCGACATCAAAGCGCAGGAAGTAATTGGGTTGCTCACCCTCGGGGATGAGTTGCTCATAGGCCGACATCACGGCCTTGTGGAAATAGGGATGACGCATGAAACGCCCATTGACAAACATGAATTGCAGGGCGTTGCGCTTGCGGGCGTTCTCGGGCTTGCCGATGTAGCCCTGTATCTTGGCCAGCGATGTGTCGATGTCCACCGGCAGCAGTTGCTGGTCGATGCTGTTGCCCATCAGTGCCGCTATGCGCTGGCGGAAGGTCCCCTTCATCAACTTATACATCACATTATCGTTGTGGATGAGCGTGAACTCCACGCTGTAGTTGACCAGCGCCAGTTTCTCAAACTCCTTGACGATATTGCTCAACTCCACCTGGTTGGACTTGAGAAAACGGCGGCGGGCAGGCACATTGAAGAAGATGTTCTTGATCATGAAATTGCTGCCCACGGGGCACATGTCGGGCTCTTGGCTCTCACAGTGCGAGGCCGTGATGAGCAGGCGCGTGCCCAACTGGGCATCGCGGCGCCGCGTGCGCAGTTCCACCTGCGAGATGGCGGCAATCGATGCCAGCGCCTCGCCACGGAATCCCATGGTGTGCAGTGAGAACAAGTCCTCGGCATTGCGTATCTTGCTCGTGCTGTGTCGTTCAAATGCCAGGCGTGCATCGGTCTCGCTCATCCCCACCCCATCGTCGATAATCTGAATGAGCGTGCGCCCAGAGTCCTTGAGGATAATCTGGACATGGGTTGCCTGGGCGTCGATGGCATTCTCTACCAGTTCCTTGATGACGCTGGCAGGGCGCTGGATGACCTCGCCGGCAGCAATCTGGTTGGCGACCGAATCGGGAAGCAGTTTAATCACATCACTCATGGCATCACTCGGCTTTAAGGGTTTGACTGTCGGTTGCCGGGGCTTCGGTTCTAGTGGCATTGCTGCCCGAACGGCGGCGTGTACCGCCCTCGACCGACTGCCACACGCGTCGCTGCTCCTCGCTCAACTCAAAGATGTCGTCGGGCGATTGCGGCCTGAGCGTCTCATACCACTTGAACTGCGGCAGGTACAAGTCGGCCTTGCGCGCCAGGTACAGCGGCGTGACCTTGCCCGACACCTCGGGCCACATGACGATGCGGTCCACCTCTTGCTTGGCCTTGAGGTTCAAGCGCATGTAACTGGACTCGGCATTGACCATCTTGTTATAGGTGGAGTCCTTCTCCTCGGGGAACATGATGACCTGCACATTGCCGTCAACATCGAGCTGGCGCAGTTCCTTGTTCTCAAACCACGCCTTCATCTTCTTGCCGCTCAACTGGTCATAATAGACCTCGCCCAGGTGCTCGGCCATGAAGCCGCCCGTGGGCAGCGTGGCCCAGTCGGCAGCGCTGTCGTTGAGGTGGATATTGATTTCGTCGCCAAAGATCTGTCGCTCCAGGTTCCACACCACGGCATGGCGGTACATGTTGATGATGGTGTCGGCCTCGCTCAACTGCAGCGAGTCGCAGATGCCCTGGATGTCGTTGCGGTAGAAGCGCACCTGGTTAAAGGCCCTGAGCACCCTCACCGAGTCGTTGACCGAGTCGTTCACGATGTGGCTGATGAGCGTGCACAGCGTGTCGGCATGCAGGTAGATGGTATCCTTCTGCGAGAACTCACGCGCCCTGGCACGCTTGGTGACATAGCTGTAGTGGGCATTATCGTCGTGGTAGCCGTAGCCACCGTCCAGGATGACCTTGTTGCTGGGGTCGGTGATGACGACATTACCGCGGGCCTCGCCATAGTTGCGCTTGCGGTTATAATAGACGGTGTCGCCCTCCAGCGTCTTGCCGTCCTTGGCGGTGATGAGTGAGCGCTGATACAGCGTTGCATCGTCGGCACTGGTGTTGTACCAGCCGTTGGTCGTGTTGATGGTATTGCTGTCGCTCACAATGAGCGTCTGGCTCGAGATTTTGGCGATATGGCTCATCGTGTTGTAGTCGAGCAGGTCGGTAAACATCTCGTAGCGGTCGTTGACCAGATGAACATCACGCGAGAACTCAGCCTGCTTGGTATCCAGCTCATAGCGGCCATACTGTGAACTCAGCTCGGTGTTGTTGCGGTTGTCGACGATGGTGCCACCGTCGAAGTAGTAGCCCACATTGGAGTTGATTTCATAGTCCAGCGCATCGGTGATGAGCGTGGTGCTGCGGTTCTCCAGTCGCACATTGCTGCGCAGCTCCGCCACACCCTGCTCGCCATAGTAGTGCAACACATCGCTGTACACCCACAGGGTATCGCCCTGCGTCATGCGCACATTGCCGAAGGCGTCGAGCGAACTCGTCTCGGGGTAGAAATAGGCACTGTCACAGAACATGTACATGTCGCCGCGGCGAAAACGCACATTGCCCTTGAGCACCTGGTAGTCGCGGCTGATGGCCTCATTAGCCCTGAGCAGGTCGGCATTCTCAAGGAACACCTTGTTGGTCTGGTTGCGGTTAGCCTTGGGAATCTGGGGGGTAATGCGGTTGACCTTAGGGCCCTTGGCGCCCTTCTTGGCTGCCTGCGGGGGCTGGGGATTAGTGGGGCGCTTGGTATTCTTGGTCCGCGTCACCACAGGTCGCGCTTTTGGACCCTTGGGGGACTGGGCCCACACCATGGGCGACATCAGCAACGCCATCATGCAGCAAGCCATAATCACATGGCGCCAGCAGGCACGGGTGTTGCCTGTGGTGCCATGGCTCAGATGACTCTTGTCGTGGTTTGCACGCATGATTTCTCAGTTTCCGATTGCTCTAGATAGGCTGGATTTTCTAGAGGGTCTAGATGATCAGCTCAACTCTATTTCTTATTGGTCTTGAGCCAGTCATACTCAAACTCGCAGTTGCGCCAGCCCTCCTCGATGTAGACATAGACCGTCTTCTGCTTCTGCACGACCCAGTCGTGGATGATTTTCTCCTTTTCCGACGCCTCGCACATGTCCTTGATAATCATGTAGTCCTCGGCGAGGTCGGCCTTGTGGCCGTCGATACGCTTCACGAGTTTCACCATGGCGACCTGCTCGCGGCGCGTCTTGGGGTTGATCATGACAAAAGGCTCGCTGATGTCACCGGGCTGCATCGTGCTGATTTTCTTACCCACCTCGGGAGGCAGGTCGGCCATCTCAAAACGGTTGCTGTGGGTATTCTCGTTGAGCATGTTGCCGTTGTTGTTGCGCGAGTCCTTGTCCTGCGAGATGAACAGTGCCATCTCGTCAAAGGTCTTCTTGCCCGCGATGATGTCGCTGCGCACCGAGTCCAGACGGTTCACGGCGTCGATCAGGTCCTTGTCGCTCACCTTGGGGCGCAGCAAGATGTGGCGCGTGTTGACGCGGTCGCCACGCTTCTCGATGAGCTGGATAATGTGGAAACCGTCGTCGGTCTCGACAATGTTGGACACGCGCTTGCTGTCGTTCAGGTTAAAGGCTGCCGTGGCATACTCGGGCAGCAGCACCGAACGGCTCTGGAAGCCGGTCTCGCCGCCATAGACGGCAGTGGACTGGTCCTGGCTGTAGAGGATGGCCAGCGTCGAGAACTCGCGCTCGCCGCTGTTTACCTGCTGGGCATAGTCGCGCAGTCGTGCCTTTACCTCATCAATCTCCTGCTGTGGAATGACGGGGTTGATGGTGATGATCTGGGTCTCGACCTGCAGGGGGATATAGGGCAGGGAGTCCTTGGAGAGATTGTTGTAGAACTTGCGCACATCGGCGGGCGTGGCCTTGACATTCTTGGTCAACTCGTTCTGTACCTGCTGGATGCAGTACTGATCGCTGTACATCTCGTTGAGCTTCTCGCGCAGTCGAGGCAACGGCATGCGGAAGTACTCCTCCACCTTCTCCTTGCTGCCCAAGTTGGCGATAAAAAAGTTGATACGGCTCTCCACCTCCGATGAGATGGCACTCTGCTGCACCTCGACGGTGTCGATGCGCGCCTGGTCCAGGAAGAGTTTATCAATCGCCATCTTCTCGGGAATCACACAATAGGGATTGCCATCGATGGGAATGCGCTCATACAGTGCTTGCTGGTATTGTTCCTCGATGTCGCTCTTGAAGATGGGCTCGTCACCAACGACCCACGCAACTTCCTCGGCCACATTATTTTGCGCCATAGCGGCAACTGCCGTCATAACCAGCGCCAATGCAGTTAAAAATCTCAGTTTCACTTTTATTATCGTTTTAGTTGATTTCAAATTGCAAAGATAGTGCAAGCCATGGACAGAGCAAAATGAAAAAAGTCATTTTAGCATTTTTTATGTCATGGCGCCGCCTATCTTGCCCCACCCAATTATTAACTACGAATTACGCTAATTTTGGCTGACGCGCACACTCATCAAACAACTAAGACAACGATGAACAACAGAAACAACGCTTCTTTAAACTACGAATTAAACAAATTATAGGCATCCGCGCTCCACCTTCTATTAAACCAAATTTCTCGAATGGTATCCACACATGATTATCAAACAACTAAGACAACGATGAACAACGAAAACAACCACTTTTTTATAAACTACAGATTCTTCTGATATTTCTGTGGGCCGGCACGCCCTTTTCTCACGCTAAGGCGCGAAGTTTTTTATGGATTTCTTGAGCGACGCTCGATAAAAGATTTAGGCTGTCAGTTTCTTCCATAGTTTCATCACTGCCTGCTCGAACGGATAGGTCACAAACGACAATGCCGTGGCCAGCAGGATGGCGAGCATGCTGTCGGTCAGCACCAAGACGAGGGGGCTGGAAGCGTTTATGTAGGTGCGGCAGCGGATGGCGAAAACGGCCACGAACACCAGGCTCTGGTACAGGTAGATGTTGAAACCCCGCTTGTTCCATATCGCCAGGAATCGG
>ONYP01000018.1 GCA_900322135.1 uncultured Prevotellaceae bacterium | reverse complement strand
CGGGCGTTGATGATGATACATGTCATCATCGGGCATGTCATGTACTGGCTGTATGCCGCGGGCGAGCCCTACCTGTCGTTTGTCCTGTTTGCGATGGCGGGCACTTTTTTCATCGCGGGTGCGTCGGTGGCTGTGAACACGCGACGTCGCAGCCTTTGGGGCACGGTGGTGAACCGCATCGGGCGCGTGGTGATCCCGTTCTACATCTATGCCGTGGTGGTCATCGTCTTCACTGTTGCGGTGACTGCCCTCTTCGGCGACACGGCGCGGCTGGGGTTCAAGCCGTACGACTTCGGCACATATGGCTGGAAGGACATCGTACGGATTGTCCTGTGCGAGGATGTTCCCGGTGCACCCTTCGGAGCCCACATCTGGTTCCTGCAGCCCTACCTCATCCTGAGTTGCACCTTCCCGCTGCAGGTTTGGCTGACGGAGCGCTGCAACCGCCACATCTACATGGCGGCCTGCTTTGTGCTGTTCCTTGCCGTGCAGGCCGTGACGCGTCATGAGTTGCTGCGTGAGGTGGCTTGCTACAACGTGTTTATGGTGGCGGGATATCTGTATTACCGACGAATGGGCGTGAAAACCCGGATCATAGTGGGCCTGTGCGCTGCAGCGGCGATTGTAGTGAATGAGGTGACGGGCGGACATTTCTGCCCCATGCAGGGCCATAAGTTCCCGCCCGACTGGGTGTTCGCCACCTACGGCATCTTCGCCCTGTGCGTGGTGTCGCTGGTGCTCGGCCGCATCCGAATCCCCGAGAACCGCTTCTTGGCAATATGGAACACGCGGGGTTTCAGCATCTACCTGTACCAGAGCCTGGTGTTCGTTGCCGTTTGCGCCATCCGCTGCCGCACCTACTTGAACGCTTCCAACCCCCTCGTCCTGGTGCTGACCGACAGCGTGCTTGCCATCCTGCTGGCCACGGCACTGTCATTCGTGACCTATCCGCTCGAGCGTGCGGTGATGAAACTGTGGTACAGATGGGCCCAAAATACAGCATAATATGATTCTATTTATTGTACCATCAGTTTTACAGAATGTGGAGCGACTTTTGCGGTCTATCCTTCATGCTTTTAATAAGGTATTTGGCTATATCAACAATCTGTTTTAATTATTTCAGTGAAAACGATTTTAAAAAGAAGAAGAAAATGAAAAAGACATTGATTATTGCAGTATTGGCATTGCTGGGCATATCGCAGGCCGTAGCGCAAGAACACGAGTACGTGCCCTTTGTTCGCGAGGGTGTGAAGTGGGTATGCTTTTATGACCACCAATACCTGTGTCCAGAATTTGATCCTTATTTTGTTATGGGCAGAAATTATTTCACCATTGAGATAAAAGGAGAAGAATTCATCGATGGTAAATCCTACAAGGCTATGCATCTCTATCAAGGTGATGCCATTGATCCTCTTCATGACACGATACCCCTATATGTTCGAGAAGAGAACAAGATAGTCTATGGGATTGCACCTGACGGTCACATTTATCCCCCATTTCTTGTTGGGTATGGCTATACTGCCTATACGACCCCAAACATCTACAACATGGTTCAGTCGGGACAAGAAATTGTTCTTTATGATTTCAATGATCCTGATAGCTTCTATCACAGTGTTTTATGGAGAGAATACGATTATATTCATTTTGAAGATCATTTACGCTATCTATCCTATGACACTATAGATCTTGGTGATAATTTAGCCAAACGCCATAGATTTCATCTGTATTGTTACGAATTCTTTATTATAGAAGGTGTGGGGTACGATGGAGATCATTATTCAGGCTACACATTGGGTCACTTGTGGATAAATCTTTATCCAGGTTTTCCTTTTTTTCTGAGTCATGTCATTGAAAACGGTAAAACCATATACAAGGGGATTCGCTATGATCCCAACCAATGGGAGCATGACGGTATCGAAGAGGCGTATGCCTCCCCCACAAACCGCCCATTGGACCCCAATTACTATGACCTGATGGGTCGTGCTGTGGGCACCGAAGTGCCAACCACTCCGGGTATCTACATCCACCAGGGCAAAAAGATCATGGTTCGCTAAAAGCAAACAACTGAAAATTCTGAAGAATCTGAAGTAGCCGCATTCGTTTGAACGGCTGGCGCCGTTCATAAGGGATAATGATTAATGGTAAAGATAGCGTCCGCACTCAGGGATCTGGGTGCGGACGCAGTTGGTTGTATTCGCGTAATCTTTTTGCCACTTTATTGGCATGGGTTGTCAGTATTGCTCGTTGGCGTTGGGGAAGTCGCCGCTCTTGACATCGGTGATGTAGTTGCCCACGCTGTCAATGATCTGCTCGCCCAGGTTGTTGTAGACACGCAGGAACTTGGGCTTGAACTCGCGGTTCAGGCCAAGCATGTCGTGCAGCACGAGCACCTGTCCGCTGCAAGCGCCACCGCCGCCGATGCCGATGGTGGGCACGCCGATGCTCTGGGTGACCTTGGCGGCCAGCGTGGCGGGAATCTTCTCCAGCACGATGCCGAAGCAACCTATCTCGGCCAGCACCTTGGCGTCGGCCAGCAGGCGGGTAGCCTCGGCTTCACCCTCGGCACGGGTGGCATAGGTTCCGAACTTGTTGATGCTCTGTGGCGTGAGGCCCAGATGTCCCATCACGGGGATGCCGGCACGCAGGATCATCTCAATGGCCGGCCGCATCTCGCGTCCTCCCTCCAGTTTCACGCCGTCGGCCCCGGTCTCCTGCATGATGCGCACGGCATTGCGCTGTGCGTCCATGGGGTCTCCCTGATAGGTGCCGAAGGGCATGTCGACAATGACCATGGCACGCTTGACGGCTCGCACGACGGTGCGGCCATACACAATCATGTCATCGATGGTGATGGGGATGGTGGTGGCATTGCCCTGCATGACATTGCTGGCGCTGTCGCCCACCAGGATGATGTCGATGCCGGCCTGATCCACGAGGGTAGCCATGGTGTAGTCATAGGCGGTGATCATCGCGATTTTTTCGCCTGCGAGACGCATGTCGGCAATGCGCTTGGTAGTGACCTTGCGAGGGTCTGAAACGGTATAGGTTGACATAATGATTTTTCGCTAAAATGTTGTTAGGTTGGTTGAATGGGTGCAAAAGTAAGTGTTTTGCGTCAAAATGCAAATTTTATACCGTGATTAAACCAAAAAAACCTCAAATAGTCTCATATTTCGGTTTTGCAACGATTGAGAAGTAGACCCAGCGAAAGAACCACGCAACATTTAACCGTGCTTCGCACGGGAAATTAATCAAATTATATTTTAAAATTTAATTTGCACTAATTTTGAATAAATCAGGCGGCATCACGACATAAAAAATGTAAATCTGCGTTTCACATTTTGTTCTGTGCGTAATTTGCACTAATTTTTGATAAATCAGGCGGCATCACGACATAAAAAATGTAAAACTTCGTTTCACATTTTGTTCTGTGCGTAATTTGCACTAATTTTGGCGCGACAAATCATTAATCAAACATTTTAACCAAACATCTATTATGAAGAAATTTTTATTGACGCTCGCTCTTGTGGCTTTTGCAGCCACCTCGATGACCGCTCAGGTTGCCAACAAACAGTGTGAGCAAGTGAAGAAGGAATGCTGCAAGGATCACAAGGATGGCCAGAAGTGTGACAAGCCTGCCGACCAGCAGTGCCCCGACTGCAAGGACAAGGCTGCTAAGCAAGAGTGCAAGAAGGCCGAAGGTCAGAAGTGCGAGAAGGCCGAGGGCATGAAGCACGAGTGCAAGAAAGGCGAAGGCCACGAGTGCGAGAAAGGTATGGCTCCCAAGCATGAGTGCAAAAAGGCTGAAGGCCAGAAGTGCGAGAAGGCCGAGGGCATGAAGCACGAGTGCAAGAAGGCTGAAGGCCACGAGTGCGAAAAGGGTATGGCACCCAAGCACGAGTGCAAGGACCACAAAGACGGCCAGGCTTGCAATAAGCCCGCCGACCAGCAGTGCCCCGACTGCAAGGACAAGGCCAAGAAGAAATAATCTGACTGATTCAGACACTTGATTCCACGCTAAACCACTGAATGACAACACATCGGTGATTTAGCGTGGATTTTTTCCCAAATTTTCACTAACCCCCAAAAACCGATGTCAACGGGAAGAATGAGAGTTCTCGCAGTGATGTGTTGCCTCATGGCGCTGTTGCCGCTGGCCGCTCAGGCCAAGGGCGATGCGTCGTCGTGTCCCGTTGTAAAGATTGAGGCCGAGCGGCTGGCCGACCTGAATATTCCCCGCGAGGGTACCATGCTGTTGTGCTTGAACGGTGAGCCCACTGTCATAGGAAGCCACACCACCAACTTCGTGCCCACGCCCACTATCGAGTATTTCAAGGACGGCAAGTGGCACATGGTGCAAATGGCTTACGCCCATGACGACGGCTTTGCCGTGGAACTCTCTACGGGCAAGGTGCTCATCTTTGGTGGTCACGAGAAGAATTTGGGCATCGGCCAAACCTTTGAAGCAGAACTCTATGACCCCGTGACGCACACATGCGAGGGCATTGCAAGCCTCGACACCAAACGGGCATTGGCTTCGGCCCTGGCGTTGGACGATGGTCGTGCTGTCATAGCCGGCAATTGGTATCATGAGGATGCCGTCGAGATGTATGACGGCAAGGGCGGTTTCGTTGGTGTGAAAGGCGTGAGTTGCGGACGGGCAACACCTTACATCCTGCGCACGGCCAAGGATGATGCCATCATCTTCACTCCAATTAATTCAAAGGGGCAATTCACACCCCACCCGGTGATTGACCGCTTGCGTGGCGAGGCTTATAGTGAACCCTTACTCGAGGAGTGGGGACTGCCTGGTGGATATTATGCCAATAACTCGGCAAGTGCATTTATCGGTAATGAGTCCCAAGGCGATTATTCCTACTTGTTGATGGTCGAGAATGAGCAGGGACAAGCAGCGATTGCCCGTGTGACCAATGGGCAGTTCTCGCTGTTGCCCACCGATGTCCCTGTGCCGATGGCTTGCCAATGGGGCAAGATCTATTATGATGCGACCATTTATGCCGACCGTCGTGATCGGCGGGCATATTTATTGGGTTCTGACCCCGACAAGTACTGCCAATCTCCCAAACTCGATGCGGCGCGCGTCTATATCCTCACCATCGACTATGCCACGGTTCCTGCACGCTTGACACTAGGCTATACCGACGTGCTCAAGGACTTTGACGTCCGCTCCGCCCTCATGACCGCCGACGGCGACCTAATGATGGCGGGCGGAGTACCGATGCAGAACAATTTCAAGCCCTCGGGCGCCACCTGGCTGCTGCACGTCAGTGCGCGTGCCCAAGCAGCAGGCATGGGATTTCCCTGGTGGGGATGGGCGCTTATCGTCTTGGCCATCGCCGCATTGGCGGCTGGGCTGGTATGGCTGTTGCGCCGCAGGAAAAGCACACCGATTATTCAAACTGAAACTCCCTCCGAGGAGCCCTGCGAGGAAGCCCAGGAGGCTCCAGTCGCGGGCAGTGACGATGCTGAACTCATGCAGCGCATCTGTCAAGCGATGGAACAGCAGCAACTCTTCATGAATCCCAACCTGAAAATCACCGACCTTGCCACTGCGCTGGGCTCAAATCGTAGCGCGATCTCCAACTGCATCAACTCGCAGCGCAACTGCTCGTTCCCGCAGTTCGTCAACACCTATCGTGTAGCCTACGCCCAGGAACTGCTGCGCAGTCAGCCCGACATTAAGATTGCCGAGGTATGTTTGAAATCGGGCTTCTCTGGTGAAGCCTCGTTCTATCGCATCTTCAAGGCCATCACCGGCACCACTCCCAGTGCCTGGAAAAACCGCTAATCGGCATCCACTCTCTTTTTTCAAACAACATAAACAACAATCAACAACTTAAACAACTTTAATTGTTGTTCCTGTTGTTTGATAAAAGGGGCAATGACAAAAACGACTCTCAATTTATCTTTTGAGAGTCGGTTTTTACATTTTGAGAGTCCCCGAAAGCCGTGATGCAGTAACTTTGTAAATCAATTTTACCCGAATAATAGCATTTCTCCAAATTTATCTCTGATCTTGCCTATAACCTCATCCGAACCCAATTAGGATACTACATATTTTTAATTATTAACCAATTTAACCTAACTACATTATGAAGAAATTTTTATTATCTTTGATGGTGCTTTGCTGCGCATTGGCGGGCAAGGCTCAAGCAACCACCGATGTGCCCAAGGCTATTTTGCAGCATGGCGACCAAGTGAGCGCGTTCAGTGGAGGCAATGCCTTTGTACAGGCAATGACTGCTGCCGTGGACGGCGATGTGATTACCCTCTCTAACGGACAATTTGCCCCCGCGCCCATCAACAAGTCTGTCTCCATCTATGGTGCAGGATACACAAATAATGCCTCGACAGGGACTACTCAGTCCACTCTTTACGGTGATGTTTTTATCGGCGCTTCAGGAGATACGCTTTGTAACGTTCACATGGAAGGGCTGTATATCAACGGTTCTTTATATGCAGGTTATGCGAACAATGCTTCCACAAAGGTTCCGATCAAGGGTCTGAACGTCGAGAAATGCTTTGTGCAGCAATACATGATCATGGGTGGTTATAACGAGAACTTGGTCCTTAAGCAATGCGTTTTTGCATATAACATAAACAGAGGTCTCTGCAAGAACACGCTGTTTACAAATTGTATTTTGTATGGGACAATCAACGGATATACCGAAGATTTCGAGATACTTATTGACCACAGCATCTCCACTGCCATCGCTAGTAGCAATGATAACGGTCGAGGTATCACGTGGACGAATTGCATCTTCACAACGAATGAAAATTACACAAACCTCGTTATATCTGGCACTTATTGCGTCGTGAAAAACTGCATTAAGACTACTCGTGCGAGGTTTGGGACAGGAACAAGTGCTGAAAATATTTATGAAGTAGGGGCACCGTCTGAAATTTTTGCTGATGCAGAAAACGCAAACTACTCTGCTAGTCGAACTTGGGAGTTGCAGCAGCCTGACGTATGGATTGGCACCGACGGCACACCCATCGGCCCGTCGGGAGGAATAGGTTGGAGTACGGTTCCCCGAGTGCCCTTTATCAAGAGCCTGGAACTGAATGTCGAGGGCCAACAGTTGCACATCAACTATGAGGCTGAAGCAAGAGATTAACTCATCGTTAAAACCATGTGAGACTATGAGCATTATCAAATACTGCATAGCAGCGCTCGCCACTGTCAGTTGTATGGTGGCGACGGCCCAGGGTGGCATCGTGGAGCGCGAGTACTGGCTGGACAACAACACTGTCCAGAGCCAGTCGTTAGGTGCTTCGCCGACCACGCTCGACATCTCGTCGCTGCCTGCGGGCCTGCACTGGTTCACGATGCGCGTGAAAGACGGTGAGGGCATGTGGAGCCCCACTTTAACCAAGGCGTTCATTATCCCCAATGAGTTAGATAATAGCACCGCGACATCAATCCGGGGCGGTGAATACTGGCTGGATGAAAACTTTGCCAATCGTCAGTCAATTGGTGCCACGCCCGTGACACTCGACATTTCGTCGCTGTCGGCGGGGCTGCACTGGTTCACGATGCGTGTAACGGATGACTTGGGCTTCTGGAGTCCCGCTTTGACAAGGGCGTTCATCATCCCCAATCAAAAGGACCTCAGCACCGCCACGTCGATTGAGCGCCGCGAGGTTTGGTTTGACAATAATGTTGCCGAACGCCAGACCATCGGTGTTGCACCCGTCATGCTCGACATCTCGTCGTTGTCCGCTGGCCTGCACAGCTTGACGATGCGTGTGCAGGACGATTTGGGCTATTGGAGTTCGTCGGTGGCGAAGTACTTCATCATTCCCGAAGCGACGATGGAAGAGGATAGCGTGGAACTGGTGCGCTACTGCTACTGGATTGACGACGATGTGGCAAATCTGGTTGTGTGCGACCTTCCTGTCTGTGGCAAAGTGGTGGCCGGTGTGATAGATGTTGACATAGCCACGCTGACGAGTGGCCAACACACCATCTCGTGGATTGTTGGCGACAGCAAGAGTGTATGGGGCTTCTTTACTGGCGAAGTCAACACGATGTCGTTCTTCAACTCCCGTGGCGACGTGAATATGGACCAAATGATTGACATCAACGATGTGACCCTGTTGATCAGTGTGGTTTTGGGAAGTATTGATGAAGAGTACGATGCTGTGGCTGCGGACTGCAATGTGGCCAGCGGTGACAGCCTGGTTGACATCAATGATGTGACGGCCCTCATCCACTATGTCCTCACCGGTCACTGGGAATAATCATCAAACTCCTAATAGCACAAACAACCCGAACACTGTTGTTCGGGTTGTTTGTGCTATTAGGAGTTAGGGGTGAGGGGTGAGGAGTTAGGAGTTGTTTTCCCAAAATAATAGCGGATGACAAAAATTCGTGTGATTCGTAGTTCTAAGTTGTCGTAAAGGCTTTGAAACCAAGTTAGATTTCTTGGGTAGATAGTTTTACTCAGATGTCTGTTTTTCAATAAGTTAATATTTTGATTGGGTTTGATTTTTCTTAATAGGTATTTGCGGTGTTGTGTGATTGGCCTAACTTTGTGACAGAACAACAACACCTTATTAACTATTTAAGAGTTATTGCTTTATGACGAAATTATCTTTTTATCTCAAACTCGCTGCCGCTGTGTTGCTCATGTGCACATGGGGCGGCAACACTTGGGCACAAGAGGCACTGCAGTTCACTGCCGAAGCCACCCAGGTGAGCGAGAACTTTGACGGCATGTGGGATGCCGGCGCACAGGCTGCCACGCTCGACATGCCGCAGGGTTGGCGTGTGGAGCGCCAGATGAACGCTCCCCGCACGGTGGGCAGTTTTGCTGCCGCATCGAGCCAAGTGATGTATACTGGTGGCACGAGCCTGGCCAGTAACGCCAAGAACGGCACCTGGAATTTTGCTTCCAGCAGCGTGCCCAGCGACTGCTCGGTGGGCGGCCTGTCCACTACCGTGGATGGCGGCACCCGCTGCATCAATGTAATGACCTGCCTGCACAATGCCGGCGATGAGGCCATTACCAAACTGGCTTTCAACTACGACATCGAGAAGTACCGTGACGGTGACAATGCCGCAGGCTTTGCCGTGCAACTCTACATCTCTACTGATGGAGTCAACTGGAGCAATGCAGGTGAGGACTTCTACACCTATTTTGCCCCTGATGCCGCCACCGCCGGTGCCGAGGTCGTTCCCATCAGCACCACCGCCATCGCCGACAAGCAACTGATGGTGGACCTGGCTGCGGGTGGTGACCTCTACCTGGCCTGGAACATCAGCGTTGCCAGCGGCAGCAGCCCCAACAAGGCCATGGGTCTGTCGATTGACAATGTGGTCATCGATGCGACCTACGCCTCACAGGACCAGGCCTGCTACATCTATGTGGAAGATGTGACCAAATGGAGCACCCTGCTGATGGCCGCCGATGGCGGTGATGCCACTGTGCCTGCCAGCAGTGCCGTTGTTAATGGTGTGACCTACAAGGTGTGGTCGCTCGACATGGACGGTGCGACTCACTCGCTGCTGTTTACCGACAACCTGGGCAACAGCGTCAACACGAGCATCGAAGCCACGGCCGACCATTACCTGTGCCTGACCAAGGACGAGGCTACCGAGATTGAAGATCCCGAAAACTACACTGGCTATGTAGACCCGAGCATTCCTCCCTTTGTCGCATCAGGCATCTACCTGCGCGGCGAGGTGAACAGCTGGGGCGCCGTGAGCGATTGGGAGTTCAGCGACGAGGGCAGCGGCACCTATGTGCTGTACAACAAGACGCTGAGCGGCCAGTTCAAGGTCGCCGACGCCAACTGGAGCAGTGCCTGCAACTACGGCAGCAACGGCACCAGTGCCCAGATGGATGTGCCCTACACCCTCGTGCTGGGCACCAACGACAATATCTCGTGCGGCGGCAACACCTACATGTGCAAGCGCATTGTCCTCAACATCGTGGACGGTGCCGCCACGCTCCTGCTCGAGAGCGACGATGATGACACGGGCCTGACCGCGGTCTATGTCATCGGCGACAACAACGGTTGGAACTACATGGACGCCTCCGGCAAACTCGACCTCGTCGAGGGCAAGACCTTCAAGGGCCAGGTAACCATGCCCGCCGTGGGCGACGGCTATAGCCACTGGCGCATCTATCAGCGTCTGGGTATGGGCGGTGTGTGGGGCGCCGAGAGCGACCTCACCGGCAACAATACCAACGGCACGCTCATCAAGGGCGCTACCGGCAAGGTGTCGACCGCTGCAGGTACCTATGATGTAACCTTTAACCTCGAGACCGGCGAATACAGCCTCGAACTGGCTTCCTCGACACCCACGACGATGACACTGCAGCCTGCCGATGTGGTGCTCGTTCCCGAGTTGCCCGAGCAGGTCAAGGTGCTCTCGCTGAACAACAGCCTCATTTATTATAATGACCAGGACGAGGTGTTTGACGGCATTGCCGCCGCTATGGGCAAGGATGCCGACTGGACCAAGCACACCCTGCTGGGCAAGTCGCTCAAGACCCATTGGGACGAGGGCGACGGCGTGGCCGAGGACGGCAACCCCGGTGCCAAGATGCTCGTTCGCAGCGAGGCCTGGAGCCACATCATCCTGCAGGAGCAGAGTTCACTGCCCCGCACCGATGTGGAGACCTTCCGTGCCAATGTGAAGCGCTGGGTGGACTACATCCGCGACTACTGCCCCAACCCCAACGCCATCATCATCGTACCCGTGAACTGGGCCTACAGCGGCGACTGGGAGAACTATACCGCCTTCAACTCGACCTTTGTCAAGAACTATCAGGATGTGGCCCTCGACCTTGGTGTGACCTTGTGTCCCGTGGGCGTAGCCTACCAGGAGGTTTATGACCTGGAGGGCAGCGCAGGCACCCTGACCTGGTTCCTCGACGACCGTCACCCGACCCTCAAGGCCACCTATATGGCTGCTGCCATGGAGTATGGCCTCATCTACGGCGAGGATCCGCAGAATATCACTTGGGCCCCCGACGGCCTGAGTGCCGACGATGCTGCCGCCATGCGCGGCTATGCCAGCCGTGCCCTGAACGGCTTTACCAACTATGTGGACCACACCGCCGGTCAGGTGCACTACAAGGTGACCGTGCGCGACCAGTTCGGCATGGAGGTTGAGGCTCCCGAGCCCGTGGTAATAACCTTGAGCGACGGTGGCGAGATTGACGCCAACCAGGTGTTCACCAGCAATGGCACCAACGGTGAGTATACCGTTACCGCCACGACAGGCGACTTCACCGAGACCGCCACTGTCAAGGTAGCCACCGCGCTGACCGAGGTAGTGACCTATCCCGCCATCGAACTGAACGAGACGACCCTGAGCGCCAGCCCGTCGTTTGACATGATGGGCGACGCTGCCACCGCCAACCTGCCCGAGGCATGGCGCATCGACCGCATCCTCAGCGCCCCGCGCACCGTGGGCCGCTATGACCAGGCCGACGACCAGACGATGTACAGCGGCGGCGTGAGTCTTCCCAGCAACGCCAAGAACGGTACATGGAACTTTGGCGACAACGCCGGCAACGACCGCGCCCTGGGTGGCATCTCGACCGGTGTTGACAACGGCACCCGCTGCGTCAATGTCTATGCCCACCTGCTCAACAACGGCAGCAAAAACATCGAGAACATCAATGTTACCTATAATGTCGAGAAGTACCGCAAGGGCAACAACAGCGCCGGCTTTGCCGTGCAGTTGTATTACTCCATCGACGGCCGCAACTGGACCAGTGCAGGCAACGATTTCTACACCTACTTCGCTCCCGACAGCGAGACAGCAGGATATGAGACCGTGCCCGGCGAGACCGTGCCCGTGAGCGGAGTTCTCAACACTAAGATGTCGCGTGGTTGCGACCTGTACCTGGCATGGAACATCAGCGTTGCCAGCGGCACCGCTGCTCAAGGCGCCATGGCCCTGGGTATCGACGACTTCAGCATCAGCGGCGAGCTGCCCACGATTCCCGCATCGCAGCACTACATCTTTGTCAACGACCTGACCGGTTGGGATGCACTGGGACTGTATGCCTGGGGTGACAGTGAACTGTTCGGCGCATGGCCCGGCGAGGCCAGCGTGGGCGATTCCATCGTCAACGGCACCAACTACAAGGTCTTCCTGCTGGACACCAATAGCGGCAGTTACCACCTGATTTTCAACAACTGGAACAATGGCCAGCAGTTGCCCGACTACGATATCGTGGCTAACCGTGACTACTACTTCACCATCACTTCAAGCGAGGTGACCGAGACCCAGGCCACCGTAGTGGAGAACATGGCCGACGGACAGACCCGTTTCGCCATCAACGGCAACGAGGTGGCTTATCCTGGCACTATCACCGTCTACAACATCCAAGGCCAGGTTGTGGCTAACGGCCAGGGGACAGCCTCTCTGGCACACCTCGACCGCGGCATCTATATCGTGCGTGGACAAGGTGTAAACGGAACCTCAACGATTAAGGTAGCAAGGGGATTCTAACCCGCCGTGAGCAACTCTCGACAGAGAGACCAAGAAAGAGAGGGGGGATAACTGCCAAGTGCAGTTATCCCCCCTGCGTATTCAGTATTTATGAAGCCTTTCAATAACGGCGGCCCATATCGTTCATGCGGTGCTTTCCCTCGTTGACGGCCTGCTTCTTGGTCATGCCGGGTTGGCTCTTGCTACCAGGCTGGCTCTTGGGAGTGCTCATGCCTCCGTTGCCGGGCTTGGGTTGTGACTTGGTCGTGGGAGCCCCGAAGGTGCGTCCGTTATAGGCACTGTGGTCAAAGTAACGGTTGGAACCCTTGTACACCTGGTATCCGGGAGGAGCCGCATAGTAGAAGCGGTTCTTGGGATAGCGGTTGTAGATGGTGAAGACAAATTTCCTGTTCTCCCATGTAACAGGACGATAGAAGTATTCCAGTTGCATGAACAGGTTGTACTGCGCAGGAGAGAGCACATAGCGCAGTTCGTTGTTGCGGCGGGTCCAGAAAGTGCCGAAGATGTCATCATAAGTATCCAGACACATGATGTAATCCATGTTGATCTCGTACACGGCATTATACTGATCCACGCTCAGCCCCAGTTCGTAGGCCATCTTGTCGGTCAGGAAGAAGGCCTGATCGCGGGCCGACTTGTAACTCATCGCGTTGGCTGCTGCCCCAAGGGTCAGCACTGCCACCATTGTTAAGATAAAGCGTTTCATAGTGCGTATGTTTTAAATTGTTATTAATTGTTCGTTGCTCCAAAATTAGTCTTATTGATGAATTACTGCAAATATTTTAGACAAATATTCATAAATAATCGACTAATCACCCCTAAATCTGCATATCCCGTGCCATCCGTACTGGGATGGGGTCCAAAATGGCGGCAAGAGGGTCCAAAGCGGAAAATCTATAGACCAAACGCCCAGTTTACCCGTTTTTTTTGCCTGTAGTTTCCCGCTCATTCGAGCATTTGTTTGTACTTTTGCGATATGATCAATTTCACACCTTTATTACGACGGCATCTGCTGGGACGCCTGCAACAGCATGTGCGCTACATCGACTATGCCGATGCAGTGCAGCAGGGGGAACTGGTGCGTCTGATTGAGAAAGCCTCTCTCACGCGCATCGGCCGCAAGTATGATTTCTCGTCCATCAGGACTTACCGCCAGTTTGCCTCGACACTGCCCCTGTTCAGCTATGAAGACCTGGAGCCGCACATCATGCGCATGGTGAACGGCATCAGGGATGAGCTATGGCCCGACCGTTGCTGGAATTTCGCCCAGTCGTCGGGCACGAGCGGCCGCAGCAAGTATATCCCCATCACCCGCGAGTCATTCAAGTGGAACCACTACCAGGGGACGAGCGATGTGGTGTCGCATTACCTGAACCTGAATCCCGAGAGCCGCCTGTTTTCGGGCAAGGCATTCATCCTAGGGGGCAGTTTTGCCAACAACCTGCAATTGAAGCCCCATGTTCAGGTGGGTGACCTGAGCGCCAACCTCATCGAGAACATGAATCCGCTGGCCAACCTGGCGCGCATCCCTAGCCGCAAGGTCGCCCTGATGGAGGACTGGACCGAGAAACTGCCGCTGCTGGTCGAGGCATCCATCGGTCAGAATGTGACCAACCTGAGCGGTGTGCCGTCATGGTTCCTGACGGTGCTCAAGCGTGTGCTCGAGAAGACGGGCAAATCGTGTATCCACGAGGTGTGGCCCAACCTGGAGGTGTTCTTCCACGGCGGCATCGCCTTTGAGCCATACCGCAAGCAGTATGAAGCCATCTGCGACATGGACAAGATGCACTTCCTGAACAACTATAACGCCAGCGAGGGCTTCTTTGCCGTGCAGAGCGACTGGTCAAGCACGGCGATGCTGTTGCTGCTCGATGTGGGCGTGTTCTATGAGTTCATCCCTGTTGAGGACATCGACAGCGAGACGCCCGAGGTCTATCCCATCTGGGAAATCGAGCAGGGACGCACCTATGAACTCATCATCACGGCATGCAACGGCCTGTGGCGATACCGCCTGGGCGATACCGTTACCATCGAGCAGCTCCATCCTGTCAAGATACAGATTGCGGGTCGCACACGCAGTTACATCAACGCCTTCGGGGAGGAACTGATGGTTCACAATGCCGACCATGCCATCACGCTGGCGGCACAGGGAACCGATGCCGAGGTGCTGAACTATACCGCCGCACCCGTTTATGCCAAAGGTAATGAGCGCGGCTATCATCAATGGCTCATCGAGTTCGCGCGCGAGCCACAAGACAAGGAACGCTTCATGCAACTGCTGGACCAGCACCTGCGCGAGGTGAACAGCGACTATGACGCCAAGCGCACGGGCGACATCTTTCTGGCACAGCCGGCACTGGTTGTCGCAGCACCTGGCCTGTTTGACCGCTGGCTGGCCTCGACCGGCAAGTTGGGCGGCCAGCGCAAGGTGCCTCGCCTGAACAACAACCGTGACATCATCGACCAGATGCTGAAGTATAACGGTTAAAGGTTATTTATCCAGATGACCCAAATCATCTGAAAGAGCTAGAGTCACTAGATTATCTTGACGACAGAAGACACTGAATGGTAAAGAAACTTATCCATAGCAACATCGGCGCTGCCGCATTGAACATGCTGGTGGCCTATCTCGTGTGGATGCTCTCGCGCGTGGCATTTTTTGCCGAGAACTGGTCCACCTTTGCCCCTTACATGTCGTGGTCGCTGTTCTGGAGCGAACTGCGCGGCGCCCTCGTCTTTGACACATCGGCCCTGCTTTATGTCAACAGCCTCTACCTGGTGCTGATGCTCCTGCCGTTCCACTTGAAGGAGCGCCCCGGTTTCCACAGGATGCTGAAGTGGCTCTTTGTGTTGACCAATGGTGTGGGCGTGGCGATGAACCTGATGGATGCCGTCTACTTCCAGTACACGGGCCGCCGTGCCACCATCTCGGTGTTTTCGGAGTTTGCCAATGAAGGCAATATCCTGTCCATCATGCTGACCGATGCCCTGCGGCACTGGTACCTGGTGCTGGTGTTCATTGCCCTGGTGTTCATCCTGTGGCGCTGCTACACCAAGCCCCGGCTGGAGGTCTACCGTTTTGGTTCACACTACTATATCTCCCAACTCATCGCCCTGCTGGTGATGATACCGCTGGCCATCGTGGGCATCCGCGGCAGCGTCACTGCCGGCACGCGCCCCATCACCATCAGCAACGCCAACCAGTATGTCAACCGCCCTGTCGAGGCATCGGTGGTGCTGAACACCCCATTCTCGATGATACGGAGCATCGGCAAGAAGCCCTTTGTCACCCCCGACTACATGCCCACCGAACAGATGGAAACAGTCTACAGTCCCGTCCATAACGCTCCGGTGGTGGATGACTTGAGCCACAAGGGCAAGAATGTGGTTATTCTCATCGTCGAGAGCATGGGCAAGGAATATGTCGGTGCGCTCAATCCCGACCTGGAAGGCGGCCGTTACAAGGGGTATATGCCCTTTGTCGACAGCCTGGTGGCCAAGTCATTGACCTTCAAGTACAGTTTTGCCAACGGGCGCATCAGCATGGACGCGATGCCCTCCATCCTCTCGGGCCTGCCCATGATGGTAGAGCCGTTTTTCCTCACCCCCGCCTCGCTCAACGATGTTGACGGCATCTCGTCGATACTGGGCCGTGAGGGCTATAGCAGCGCCTTTTTCCACGGAGGCCACAACATCTCGATGGGTTTCAGCGCCTATGCCCACAGCATCGGCTACGAGCGCTATTACGGTCTGGACGAGTTCTGCGCGTCGCCCAAGTATGGCGGCATGGACCAGTGGGACGGCAAGTGGGCCATCTGGGACGAGCCTTTCCTGCAATTCACGCTCGACCATATCGCGACGATGCGTCAGCCGTTCCTGGCCACGGTGTTCACCGCCTCGTCCCATCATCCCTATAATGTTCCCGAACAGTACCGCGACTCGCTCCATGACGAGGGCGGCCAACCCATCCACAAGTGCGTGCGCTACACCGACCTGTCGCTGCGCCGCTTCTTTGAGCGCGCCAGCCGTGAGCCCTGGTTCAGCAACACCATCTTTGTTCTTGTCGCCGACCATACCAACCTGAGCAGTCACGACATCTACAAGACCGACCTGGGGTTGTACAGCATTCCCATCATCTTCTATACCCCCGATGGGAGCCTCCCGCCGGTGGTGCGTGACGACATCATCGCACAGCAGACCGACATCACCCCCACCCTGCTCCACCTGCTGGGTTATGACAAACCCTATCTAGCCTTCGGCGACGACCTGCTGTCGGCCACTGCAGCACACTCGTGGGCCTTCAGTTACAATGCGGGCGTCTACCAGTATGTCGAGGGCGACCTGATGCTGCAGTTTGACGGCGAGAAGACCACCGCCGTCTACCGCTTCAAGACCGACCCGCTGCTCAAGCACAACCTGGTGGGCACAGTGCCCGAGCAGCAGACCATGGAAACGCGCCTCAAGGCCATCATCCAACAGTACATGTCGCGCATGAACGAGAATCGCCTTCTCCCCGACCGATAACCACGACCCGTCATCAGAACGCACCGCTATTCCTCATTTTGCTGAAATTCAACAAGATACAGAATGATGCGGCATTTTATTGACTTTTTTTGAAACTTTTTGGCATACTCGTGCGTCTAATGAGTGTAGAACAAAACAATAAAACCATATAATCATGATGATGAAGAAAGTTATTAATTTGGCCCTGGTGGCTGTAGTAGCCATAATGATGGCATCGTGCATGAGTATTAATCTGGGTGAGAATGGTGGCAAAGACAGCACGCCGACCCAAGTGCCACAAATCAATCAGGCCGTGACCCTGTCTGCTTTTGACAAGGTGGCGATTGGCGACGCCTTCAAGATTATCTATGAGCAGGGTGAGCAGTGCAGCGTGCGCATCGAGGCCTCGGAGCAGGCCTTGAAGGAGATGACCGTCTATGTCAAGGACGGAGAGTTGCGCATCCGCAAGGCTGTTGACAAACCCACAGTATCGTTCAAGGAAGTAAAGGTCTATGTCACATCACCTGACATCAAGCGCGTGGATTTGGCTGGTTCAGGCATGTTTACCGCCAGCAATCCTGTCGAGGCAAGCGCCTTTACAGCCGATCTTGCCGGCTCGGGCCAAATCATGATGGCTCAGTTGACCTGCGAAAACACCATCCTCAACATCGCCGGCTCGGGTAATATCGAATTCGGCAAACTGGATGTCAAGACCTCGGCCAAAGCCGATATCGCCGGCAGCGGAGACATCATTATTGTAGAAATGACCTGCAACAAGTTCAACATCGACATTGCCGGCTCGGGTAATGTGAATTGCGACAACATCACCGCCGATGATGTGGATGTCGATATCGCCGGCAGCGGTGATGTCAACCTCAAGGGCACGGTGAATCACCACACCAAGGATGTCGCCGGTAGCGGCAAGGTGAACATCAACTAGGAGTTAGGAGTTAGAAGTTAGGAGTTAGGGGTGAACATTCCTAACTCCTAATTCTTTACTCCTAACTGTTTGAGCATCTCGGCGGTGGTGCTGTGTCGCACACCGTTGAGGTCACGGAGATAGGCGTTGACATCGGTCGGCGCCATTTTGCGTGCATTGTTGAAGCGGTCGGGCCGTGTGATGCGGGTGAAAACCACACGCTGGATGTCGGTCTTGTGGCAGCGGCCCATGCTGTATCCCATCTGCTCGGGGTGCTTGCCGGGTCCATTGCTCGACCAGTAGGTGACGGTGTCGCCCTCACAGCCCAGGAAGATGACGCTGTGGCCGGCTTCCTGGTCGGCATTCTTATCGTCGTTGCAGCCGATGATGGCACCACTGTCACTGCCGCGGCTCTCGTTGCGGTTCCAGAAGATTTTCATCAAGTCACCGGGCAAGGCACGCTGCCAGATGTCGAGGGCACACCACTCGTCGTCGGTCAGGTAGCGCTCGTCAGGCGTCTCGCGGTTGCGCTCGCTGCGGGCACCGCGGTAGGCCGTGAAGCTGTAGCCAGCCTTCAACTCACGCACGAGCACGCCCAGTCCAGGGCCGTTGGCGTTGGCGCGGCCCCAAAAGCCGAAGCCGTCATCCTGGCCATAGCCATCGGGATTCAACTCATCGGCGATGCCGACATATGGTTTCATGTTTACCCAT
Organism: uncultured Prevotellaceae bacterium; assembly: GCA_900322135.1. GTDB lineage: Bacteria > Bacteroidota > Bacteroidia > Bacteroidales > Muribaculaceae > Sodaliphilus. The sequence goes on along the minus strand of ONYP01000018.1, from coordinate 10,620 downwards.
GCCTCGCGAGTGATTTTGTGCTTGGTATCCCACAAGAGCAGCGCCTGGATGATGACCGAGTAGGTCGCGCTGGAGCAGAACGACGGCTGCGCCTGCATCGGGTCGAAGTCGGGCCGCTCGTCGTCCGCACCCATGCGGTAGGCGTCATTGAGCCCGCGCCAGGTGGTCTTGGGGAACAGTTTATTGGGGCGCCCACCCGTGTAGTAGCCACCGCGCTCGGGGAACAGGTCGATAGCGGCAAGCACTGCCCGCTGCCAACTCTCGTTCACCTTGTCGGCGGCCGAAGCCTGAAAAGCGAGGCACAACAGCGCAAAAATTGCAAAAAAGGTCGGTTTCATCGACTTTTTGAGTAATTATCCCTGATAGCGGGCGGCCACCACATCCCAGTTGATGATCTGCCACAGGGCAGCCAAGTGGTCGGGACGACGGTTCTGGTAGTCGAGATAGTAGGCGTGCTCCCACACATCCATCGTCATCAAGGGTCGCAGCCCGCGCTGAACGGGATTGGCGGCATTAGGCTCCTGGGTGATGACGAGCTTGCCGTCACCATCGGCGCTGAGCCACGCCCATCCCGAGCCGAACAAAGTGGCTCCAGCCTTGGCAAAGGCTTCCTTGAACGCGTCAAACGAGCCGAAAGCGTCATCAATGGCTTGTGCCAGCGCTCCTGTCGGGGCGTTGTCGGCCTTGGGGGCACAGAACTGGCCAAAGTACAGGTTGTGGTTCAGTATCTGACCCGCATTGTTGAGCATACCGCCCTCGGCCTTGAGCACCACATCCTCGAGGGGCATGTCCTCGAACCCGCTGCCGGGCAATGCAGCGTTCAGGTTGTTCACATAGGCTGCCAGGTGCTTGCCGTGGTGGAAGGCCAGCGTGTTGGCACTGATCACCGGCTCCAGCGCCTCGGGCGCATAAGGCAGAGCCATCAACTCAAACTTTCCCTCAATAGGCATCGTCTTCTCCATAATCTTTCTTTTTTAGGTCTTCGAATTAAACGAATTAAGCGAATTGGCTTACGCATTACGAGATTTATGATTCGTATAACTCGGTTAATTCGGAGACAGTTAGAATTATAATGAATGTATGGGGCAAAGATAGTGCATGAGTGGCATAGAACAAAAAGAATCAATTCTTTTTTGCGTCTTCTATCGATTCTTTATAAATTTGCAAAGTTGTAGCCATGTGTCGGTAAATTATCCGCCCCTAAGTGATTAGTGAACATTGACGATAGGCTTTTAGGCAAGGGATCATGACCGTGCTGCATTATAGGCTGTCAGTATAAGATTATCAGATTATTGTGCAGTCGGAATTCTATCGCTTCTTTTGTAGAATAATGAATAACATTCATACAGATATCTCTTAAATGCTATGGCACTGATTAAATGCAATAACTGCGGCGGCAATGTCTCGGACAAGGCAAAGGCCTGCCCGCGCTGTGGCACACCGATTGTCCTTGAAAATGTCGGCAATAACCAGCCAGCAGTCAACCAGCAACAGAATACGGAATTGCAACCCAGCCATGTCGCTACCCAGCCGCCAGCCGGGTACTATGAGGAGCCAAAGCGCAAGAGCAATGCAGGGCTGATTGTCGCTGTCGTTCTAGGTCTGCTTGCCCTACTGGGTGCCGGCAGTTGGCTGTTGTATGACAACCACCAGAAGCGTGTCGAGCAGGAACGGCAAATCGCCATACTGGCCGAGAAAGCCCGACAAGACTCCATCGCCGCCGCCGAACTGCGCGAACAGGCCCGGCAAGACTCCATTGAGCGGGTATTACAACAGGAACTCATCGAGAAGAGCCGTCAGTCTTATATTAATATCCTGAAGGATTATCTCGAGAGGTTTGGCGTGGACGAGTATGGTTGGTATGGCTATTTCCTGTATGACATCACTCGTGATGGTGAGCCCGAATTGTGGGTAAAAGCGGGAACCTGTGAAGCAGACTTCATGTTGTATGTCTACACCTTGAAAGACGGAGTCGCCACAAAGATCTATGAGGACGGCAGCAGTCATTCAGGCTTTTGCCGCGGAGACAATTACATCATTCGACATTGGGCACACATGGGTTACGCGGCCATGTACAAACTCACTTATGACGGCTCGAAAATCAAAAGCCGTTGTATTTACGAAGAGGAAAATATCGAGAGTTCGTATGATTACAAAGAACCGTCTGAACCCGAAATACACCTTAACCGCTTTGATGACTATTCACCTGTGAACGAAGCATTTAAATAAATCATAAGACCTATCGGCAATTTACTGAATATGGAGTGCCTGTAGAGCTGTCGCACATTGGCTCTACAGGCATTTTAAATTCAACTATAATAGAATCAGCCGGAGATTAACAAGCCGATTACATGATGAAAAACAGGGGATTATGGAGGGGGAATGGTGGAAAAGTCCTACCTTTGCCAGCGAAATGGAAATGAGTGACAATAATCAGGCGAGGACGCTGTATGTGAGCGACCTGGACGGGACATTGCTGGGTGATGACTCGCGGTTGTCTCGCGGCACGATTGACATGCTGAACCGCATCATCGAGGAGCGGGGCGGCCTGTTTACCGTTGCCACGGCCCGCACACCGGCCACGGTGGTGCCGCTGATGCAGGAGGTGCATGCACGACTGCCATTCATCGTCATCGGCGGCTCGGCGATGTGGAATCCCGTGACGGGGAATTTTGAGCATACCCACGGCATCGACGACCCGACCGTCAACGCCGTAGCCGATGTATTTGACGGCTATGGCATCCATCCGTTCATCTACCGCCGCCATGGCAGCGGCCTGCTGCGCGCCCACCACTACGGTCCCCTGTCGGCTCAGGAGAGGCAGTTTGTCAACGAGCGCCAGCACTTGCCGTTGAAGCGTTTTTTCCTGGATGACCGCAATTACCGCCAGGGCGATGACGAGGCGCTGCTCATCTTCTCGCTCAACAGGTTTGCCGTGCTGGAAGCCATCGCCAACGACCTGCGCGCCACGGTCCCGACCTGCTCGGTGATGGTATATCACGACATCTTTGACGAGCAGAGCGGCTACCTCGAGATATTCACTGCCGGCACCAGTAAGGCAGCCGCCATCGGCGACCTTGCCCGCCAAGTGGGAGCGCAACGAGTGGTGGTCTTTGGCGACAACCGCAACGACATCGCCATGATGCAGGCTGCCGACCACAGTGTCGCCGTCGAGAATGCGTTTCCTGAAGTCAAATCAATGGCCAGCGAGGTCATCGGTCCCAACACTGCCGACAGTGTCGCCCGTTGGATTTTAAATGAGTTAGGGGTTAGGGGTTAGGAGTTAGGAGTTAGGGGTTAGGAGTGTGTTCCTTTTTTAAGGGCCTTCAAGCCTTAGCAATACCTAAAACCGCCATGCAAAATCCTAAAAACTAAAAAGTTTTTGATAAATTTGGCGGCACCTCAGCAATTTAAGTATGCTTAATTGCTTTCGGTTTGCACAAACTTTTATTACCTTTGCAGCCACACATGGCCAACCTGCGTAACATATATGACTCGCGCCGCATCTGGAAGGTGGTATTCCTGGTACTCTCGCTGGTGCTGGTGGCATTGTTCCTGTACATCTCCAACAACCTGGTCAAGGACCTGGCCGAGCAGGAGCGCGAGCGCATGGAAATCTGGGCCGACGCGACCCGTGAACTCGCAACAATGGGCAATGGTGTAGAAGTGGATGATGAGGGCAACCCCACGGGCGGGGGCATGGCCGATGTCGATTTCCTGTTCAGCATCATCGAGGGCAACCACAATATCCCCGTGCTGCTGGTCGATGACCAGGACAACATCTTGAACCACCGCAACTTCCGCCTGCCCGAACCAGTCGACAGCATGAGTTTTGAGATATCGCCTGCCAACCTAGAGTATCTCAACAAGAAACTGCGCCACCTCAAGCATGGCGAGAACAAGATAGAAATCAAGATTGACGAGAATACCACTCAATACCTCTACTATGAGGACTCCACGCTGCTGCGCCGCCTGTCCTACTTCCCCTACATCCAGTTGGCTGTGCTCGCCCTGTTCTTTGCCATCGCCTATTTCGCGCTGATGAGCATCAAGCGCGCCGAGCAGAACAAGGTGTGGGTGGGACTCTCCAAAGAGACGGCCCATCAGCTCGGCACGCCCATCTCATCGCTCATGGCATGGATGCAGCTGCTTGAATCGATGGGTGTGGACAAAAGCATCGTGAGCGACATGGACAAGGATGTGAAACGCCTGTCGACGATTGCCGACCGCTTCTCCAAAATCGGTTCCATGCCCGACAAGGAGCTCACCTCGATCAACGAGGCCGTGATTACCAGCCTGGAGTATATGCGCGCCCGCATTCCCAAGCGCGTTGCCCTCCACATCCACACCAACGACCAGACCAACAACGGGGTGATGCTGAGCCAGACGCTGTTTGCCTGGGTGATGGAGAACCTCACCAAGAATGCCGTCGACGCTATGGACGGCGAGGGACGGCTCGACATCACCGTCGATGACAGCCCCAACAACGCCGTCATCCTGGTCAAGGACACCGGCAAGGGCATCCCGCGCAAGAATTTCAAGAATGTCTTCAACCCTGGCTTCACCACCAAGAAGCGCGGTTGGGGTTTGGGACTGACGCTGGTGAAGCGCATCATCGAGGAGTACCACAACGGCCAAATCTATATCGAGGAGTCGGAAGTGGGCAAGGGTACCACCTTCTGCATCGAACTCCCTAAAGTCAAATCACCATCATAAGCATGACCGACCAAAACACCTCACGCGTAACGATGTTGGGCACCGGCAACGCCATGTGTGTCAACTGCTACAACACCTGTTTTTACCTGCGCAGCCCCCGCGGGGGCATGCTCGTTGACGGTGGTGGCGGCAACGGCATCCTGCAGCAGCTCCTCAAGGCCAAAATCCCCTTTGAGCACATCCGCCACATGTTTGTCACCCACAGCCACACCGACCATATCATGGGAGCCATCTGGATGATGCGCAAGATTTCGCCGCTGATTTTCAAGGGCAAGCACAAGGGTCCTTTCACCATCTACTGCAACGACGAGGTCAAGCATGCCCTGTACACCATGGGGCAGCTGATGATTCCCGACAAGATATTCAACTCCATCGGGCAGACCATCTTCCTGCAGGAGGTGCATGACAGCGAGCAGGTGGAGATTGACGACATGCAGGTCACCTTCTTCGACATCGGTTCTACCCGTTTCAAGCAATACGGCTTCAGTGCCGAGCTGCCCGACGGTCAGCGCCTGGTGTGCCTGGGCGACGAGCCCTATAGCGTGCAGAGCGAGCCCTATGCCCGCGGCTGTGACTGGCTGATGTGTGAGGCCTTTTGCCTCTACAAGGACCGCTTCGCGTTCAACCCCTACGAGAAGAACCACAGCACCGCCCTCGACGCCGGCATGCTGGCCCAGGACCTGGGGGTCAAGAACCTGGTCCTCTACCACACCGAGGACACCCACCTCGACACCCGCGCCGCCACCTACAGCGCCGAGGCTGCCCAATACTTCAAGGGCAACATCCTGGTTCCCGCCGACCTCGAATCCTTCCCCCTCGCCCGCTGAGCCACCTCGATTGCACTTTTTTCTCTTCAAGACCGGTGTCGCCTGTAAGAATCAGGCGAAGTATTCGTCACGATTTTGCTGGAATCGGAAAAAATGTTGTACCTTTGTGATTTAGATATCAACAAAGGAAACTGTTTGGGTCTCAACAAATAACATTCCCATCGAAGAATACTAATCTCTAAAATACAAGAAGCATATGAAGCACTATCTGAAGACTCTGGAGGCCACGGTCCGCAACCACTGGACCCAAAAGGCGCTGTGTGACTACAACGGCGACACTTTTTCCTACGCCAATCTGGCCATCAACATCGAGCAGTTCAGCATCTTCTTTGACGCTGCCGGAATCGGCAAGGGCGAAAAAGTCGCCCTGTGTGCCCGCAACTGTGCCCGCTGGGCGATGACCTTCTGGGGCATCAATGCCAATAACCGTGTGGCGGTCCCGCTGCTTGCCGACTTCCACCCCGATACCGTGTCTAAGCTGACCAATCACTCAGACAGTGTCGTGCTTTTTGTCGACGACGACATCTGGGCCAAGATGAAGCCCGAGGACATGCCCAACCTCAAGGTAGCCGTCAATGTCAAGGACTACAGCGTGCTGTGGCACCAGGACGAGGCCGTTGCCGAAGCCTGGAATAACCGCAAGAAAACCTTTGCACAGCGCTATCCCGACGGGATGTTCCCCGAGAATGTGACTTATCCCGACGACAATGCCGACGACCTGGCCATCATCAACTACACCTCAGGTACCACGGGCACCCCTAAGGGCGTGATGCTCACCTATAATGCCATCTCGGACACCGACAACTTTGCCAACACCCAGTTCCCGAACACTCCCGGCGAGACCATCGTCTCGATGCTTCCGCTTGCCCACATGTACGGCCTGGCCATCGAGTTTATCCACCCCAATGTGGACGGCGTCACCGTCTACTTCCTGGGCAAGACCCCGTCGCCCTCGACCCTGCTCAAGGCGATGCGCGACATCAAGCCCTATATGGTAGTCACCGTGCCGCTGGTGATGGAGAAAATCTACGGCAACGCCATCAAGCCCTCGATGGAGAAAGCGAAAACACTGTTGTCTATCCCCGGCTTGAACAAACTGGTTTACCGTACTGCCCGCAAAAAGATGGTCGAAGCCTTCGGTGGCGGCGTGCGCTGCTTCATCATGGGCGGCGCGGCACTCAATCCCGAGGCCGAGCAGTTCTTCAAGAAGATCCGCCTGCCCTACACCGTGGGCTATGGCATGACCGAGGCCTGCCCGCTGCTGGGCTATGAGTGGTGGACGAAGTTTGTGCCCGGCTCCTGCGGAAAACCCGTACACGAGCTGCGCATCGACTCAGACGACCCGCACCACATCCCTGGCGAGATCCAGGTCAAAGGTCCCAACCTGACTATCGGCTATTACAAGAATCCCGAGGCCACGGCAGCCGCCTTTACCGATGACGGATGGTTCCGCACAGGAGACTTGGGCATTATCGATGAGAAGGGCAACATCTTCATCCGCGGGCGCATCAAGTCGATGATCCTGAACTCGTCGGGGCAGAACATCTACCCCGAGGAACTGGAGGCCGTCCTGGCCAACTGCGAGCATGTGGACGAGTGCCTCGTCGTGGACCGCGACGGCAAAATCACGGCACTCGTGTACACCGAACTGCCCGAGGACATGGACGAAGAGACCAAGGCTGCCATCCCCGCCAAAATCCGTGACGAAGCCAACAAGTCCCTTCCCAACTACAGCAAAATCAAAGTGGTGGAAATGATGGACGCTCCCTTTGAGAAAACCCCAAAGCGCACCATCAAGCGCTTCCTGTACAAGTAAGAAGCCAGCGTTCCCAATAACCATAAAATAAAGCGCCCCCCAAAAAAGAGGTAGTGTGACCAGCTCTCTTTTTTGGGGGGCACTTCATCCTGGCCGTAACAATTGTGCAACAGGGCAAAAAGTTACGATTAGGTTTATGTGCGTTAATTAATATTAAAAACAAGGAGCAAAAACAGTTTTTGAATTAAAAAATGTAATTTTGTAAAGTGAAAAGAGAAGCCCTGATGAGGGTATAACGGGTTCTGCCCTCAGAACGGCTCTTAGTTGTTTTATAGAACCCGCCTCCTGTAACCAAAATGAAACGGTATTTTACATTTCTCACGACCTGTCTGCTGGCGCTGAGTGCGCTAGCCCAGACGCAGTTCACTTCAGGAAAATTCAAGTATGAGGTGATTGAAGGCACCAACTGGGTGCAGATTATTCCTAAGAGCAATTCTGACAACGGGGCGGGTTACAGCAACCTTGTCTCGGCCGATTTCCAGACTTCGGTAACCTATGGCGGCGTGACCTATGATGTGGTGGGTATCGGTGCCAATGCGTTCTACAAGTGCAAACTCAATGAGCAGGCCATCCTGCAGTTGCCCGAGGGCTACCTCTTTATCGATGCTGGTGCCTTCTCCTACACCGAGATGGGCTCGTTGAAGTTGCCCACGACCATGGAAATGATTCACCCGAGGGCGTTTGACAACAACAAACTGGCCGGTGTGACCGTACTGGCGGGCAACCCCTACTTTGCCCACCTAGCATCGACACAGGGCACCGTGACCTACACCATGCTCACCAACAAGGAGAAGACCAAAATCATCTTTGCGCCGGGAGCCAAGCCCACGCAGTTCAGCGCCGGGGGCACCACCTACCTCACCTCGATTACCATCCCTGAGCAAATCACCGAGATCGGCGATTATGCCTTCTATGGCAATCCCACGCTCAAGACGGTGAACTTCCATGCCGGCATCACGCGCATCGGCATGGGCGCCTTCTACGAGACGCTGCTCACGCGTGTGAGCATCCCCAACCCCGACTGCGAAATCGGCAACAGTTGCTTCAGCAACAGCCAGGTGAGCAGCATCTCATTGCCTCAGGGCATGAAAAAACTGGGCCGCCATGTGTTCTTCTACTGCGTCAACCTTACCAGCCTGACCCTGCCCGAAGGCATGGAGGAAATCGGCTTGATGTGCTTCAGCAGTTGCAACCTCAGCACGGTGAACCTGCCCAGCACGATGGTCAAGCTCGACAGTTGCTCGCTTCAGGACAACCCGTTCAGCAGCATCAACCTCAAGAATGTCAAGTTTGTGGGTCGCCAGGCGTTCAGCCAGTGCCTGAACCTGACCTCGGTCACCAGCAACGGCATGCTCGAGGAGATTGACGGAGCCGCCTTTACCCGCTGCCCGCTCACCACGGCCTACCTGCCCGAGGGTCTGCTGACCATCAACATGAACGCCTACTTCCGCTGTGCCGACATGACCTCGTTCACCGTTCCCACGACGGTGACCACCATCACCGGCAACCCCTGTGTGGGCGCGACCTCGTTGAGGGCATTCAATGTGGCCGAGGGCAGTGAATATTTCGCCACCTACGACGGCTGCCTCTATGCCACCGGCGGCTTTACAGTCAAGGGTGGCCCCAATCGCGACGGGGACGATGCGTCTGCCGGGCTGACCGCCCTGGTGGGTGTGCCCACCGGCTGGCAGCAGAGCCTGCTGCATGTGCCCGAGGGTGTGACCGTGATAGCCAACCAGGCTGCACGCGAGGTCACTTCAATCACCGAGGTGGAATTGCCCTCGACGCTCGTCGAGATCCGCCCCAGCGCCTTCAGCAGCATCACGGGCATTACCAAGGTGACCTGCCTTGCCACCACCCCGCCCACCAGCGGCGAATACTTCACCAACGAGGTTTACCAGAACGCCACCCTGTATGTGCCCATGAACAGCGTGGAACTGTACAGGGCCGCTGCGGGCTGGTGCAATTTCCAGAACATCGTGGGCATCGACACCGGCGATGAGCCTGTCATGCGTGGCGATGTGGACGGCAATACGCTTGTCGACATCAATGATGTGACCTTGTTGATTGATGTCACTCTGGGAATGGATGTAGAATTCGAGGCCGAGGGAGCCGACTGTGAGTCGGAAACGGGTGACGGAGTTATCGACATCAACGATGTGACCGCGCTGATTCAGTTTGTGCTGAGCGGCACCTGGTAAAGCCAAAGGCCCGGGCCTCCCCGCCCCGGTGAATCACGCTAAGTGGCCAAGTGCCCATCGGCACTCGCCATAGAACAAGAGCTTAGCTCCAAGAAAGCCTGTAGTGGCGCAAAACCTTTAAGATTTTGCGCCACTACTTATGTTACAGGGATGGGACTGGCTCGGTGAGCAGGGATGTCGAGCACGGATGCTGTCAGACATCGGCTATTGCTGGTGTTCCTTGAGGTATTCGACACAGGCTTCGAAGGTGTCGAAGGTATGCTCATAGGGTACCAGTGCGGGGATGATTTCCATGCTGCGCATGAGGTAGTTGGGCTGTCGCTGGATGATGGTCATGAGCACGCGCACGCCCTTGGCCTGCAGGTCCTTGATGGCTGTCTCCATGGCATAAGCACCCGACTGGTCCATAAAGCTCACGCGCTTCATGCGGATGATGACCGTGTCGACATCGTCGGGGACATCGTGCATCACGCGCTGGAAACCCGTGATGCTGCCGAAGAAGATGGGTCCCTCGAGACGCTGCACATAGACGGCCTGACGCATCTTCTCGGTCAGTCCCGACTCGTCCTCCCAAGGTTTGTCCTTATCAAACTCGTCCAGGCTCGCACCACTGAATTGCTGTTCGGCCAGGTCGCCTGCACGCTTCATGAAGAGTACACAGGCGATGACCATTCCGATGCCGACCGCAGTCAGCAGGTCAACAAAGACGGTCATGAGGAACACCACGATGAGGACAAAGGCATCGGCCTTGGGGATGTTGTCCAAGTCCCTGAACCCACGAAAATCGATGATTCCCCACCCCACCGTGATGAGGATGCCGGCCAACACCGAGAGCGGCACATACTTCACGATGCTGCCCAAGCCGAGCAGGACCGCCAACAGGAGCAGCGAATGAATCATTCCGCTGAGCCGGGAGCGTCCGCCCGCCTTTACATTCACAACCGTTCGCATGGTGGCACCAGCTCCGCCAATGCCGCCGAAGAGGGCGGCGATAGTGTTGCCGATGCCTTGACCTATCAGTTCCTGATTGCTGTTGTGTTTGGTCTTGGTGATGTTGTCG
>ONYP01000053.1 GCA_900322135.1 uncultured Prevotellaceae bacterium | reverse complement strand
CCCAGCGTGGTGCCGCGGGCCTTGATCCACTCGCCGTCGATGTAGGGCTCGATGGGGTCGGTCTCGAAGTTGTGCTTCGACTCGGGCGTCTTCTGGGGCACCATGTCCATGTGTGCCTGCATGGTGATGCACTTGCGGTTCTCCATACCCGGGGTAGCGGGTTTGCGCATCACGATGTTGCCGGCGGGATCCTGGAAGGCCTCCACACCCACCTTCTTGGCGAAGTCGAGCAGGTACTGCTGGATTTTCTCAACATGTCCCGAGGGACGGGGAATCTGCGTCAGCGCATAGAAGTTGCGCCAGATGCACGTCGGTTTCAGTTTTTCAATTTCGTTCATTGTCTTGATTCAGTTGTTAATGAATTATAGGTTGTAAAATGGATGTATCTATCTTAGCAGTAGGCAAAGATAAGCCATTTCCACCACCGTGCCAAATAAATCGGTTAAAAACTATTGACAAACAACTCCTTTGGGCATTTCTGCAGCATTACTCAACTTTTTTATTACCTTTGCAATCATGATACAGGAGCGAGGGGTCGTGTGTCATGGTTTCAAACGACATTGTTTAACAGGATTTCAGTATATATTGTCATGAGAAAATTTATCACCACGGTGTTTGTAGCCGTTATCTGTATGCTGCCGGGCATGACCGCGGTGGCCCAATCCCAACCCACACAGGGCAATAACGAGATTATTCTCCACGCATGGTCGTGGTCGTTCAACACCATTCGTGAGCACCTGCCCGAAATCAAGGACGCTGGCTACACGATCGTGCAGACATCGCCCATCAACGAGTGCGTCGTGGGCGAAGACGGCGGCCGCCAACTGTTCGGTCACGGCAAGTGGTATTACCACTATCAGCCGACCGACTGGACCATCGGCAACTACCAGTTGGGCACGCGCGATGAGTTCAAAGCGATGTGCGACGAGGCCACCCGCCTGGGCTTGCGCGTCATCGTGGATGTGTTGCCCAATCACACGGTAATCGACCGCACGCAAATCAACGCGCGTCTCGACAGCGCCGTGAATGGCCGTGAGAACCTGTTCCACGCCAACGGCCTGTGGCCCATCAAGGACTACAGCGACCGCTACCAGTGCACGACGGGTGAGATGGGTACGCTGCCCGATGTGAACACCGAGAATCCCGACTTCCAGTATTACTATATGCAGTTTGTCAACGATGTGTTGGCCTGCGGCGCCCGCGGTTTCCGTTACGACACGGCCAAGCACATCGGCCTGCCCGGCGAGATGCGCGACCCCAAGTCGCCCGAGAACGACTTCTGGGATGTCGCCATGGGCCGTAAGGCCGTCAAGGGCCTTAGGCTGGCGTTGCCGCGTGAAGAGTTGTTCATCTATGGCGAGGTGCTGCAGGACCGCAATGTGCCCGAGCAGGGCTATGCCGAGTATATGGACTTGACCGCCAGCAACTACGGCTGGGTGTTGCGCAATGTGCTCAACAAGCATGATGCCCGTGCCGATAACCTGTTGACTTGGCACCACTCGGTGGACCCCGCCCATCTGGTGACCTGGGTAGAGTCGCACGACACCTATTGCAACGACCACGCCTCGGCCGGCATGAGCGACGAACTCATCCGCCTGGGATGGGTCTTCCTGACCGCCCGCAAGTATGGCACGCCGCTGTTCTACTCCCGTCCTCACGGCAGCACCCGCGAGAACTACTGGGGTGACAACGAAATCGGCAAGGTGGGTAATGACGAGTTCAAGCACCCCGTGGTGAAGGCCGTCAACGAGTTCCGTCACCGCAACATCAACCAGCCCGAGAACATCGTCTACAGCGACAACGGCAAGCAGATCATCGTGGAGCGCGGCAGCAAGGCCGCCGTGGTCATCAACCTCGACGAGCAGCCCGCCCAGGTGGCAATTCCCGTGACCCTGAGCAATGGCAAGTACCGCGACGCCGTGACCAAGCAGCGCCTGCAGGTCAAGAAAGGCGTCCTCAAGGCCACCCTGGCCCCGATGACCGCCTATGTAATCTACAAATAACGGCTGCTCTGGTTTTTGAAGACAAGAAAGACAAGAAGGACAATTCTTTATTCGTTGTCCTTCTTGTCTTTCTTGTCTTCAAAAACCTGATACAGTTATAATTCTAAAGGAAAATCAATTGGGTGCCGTTTGCTGTAGCGGGTCCAGAAGGCGGCGCGGGCCTGCATGGTGAGCCGCTCGGCCTCGTCCTGGTCGAACTCGCGGGCAATGGCATAACTGCGGGCGATGAGCGCGATGAAGCGCTTGGGTCCCCACAGGCGGCGCAGGGCGGCGCAACCGTCCTTCATATTGACCTTGCCGAAACGCATGCGGTTGATGTCCACCACGGCAAAGTGATAGCCCGTGTCATCCTTGTCCCACAGGATATTGCCGGGGGAATAGTCCAGATGCAGCACCTCGCGCTCGTGCATTATGGCGGTGAAGCGGCCCAGGGCACCGGCCATCTCCTCGTAGGTGCCCTCTTGGGCATCACCGAACTCATAGAGTGTGTGACGCAGCGGGGACTGCACACTGATGAAGTAACTCACTCCCAGCAGGCCGCAATGTCGCTGCTCAATGTAGGCGATGGGTTCGGGCGTGTTGATGCCGCGCTCGAGCAGGATGGAGGGGTAGGTGAAGGCGCGCAGGCCCTTGGGCTTGCGGATGCCGAGCGAGTACACCACACGGTTCACCAAGTGGGTCTTGCAGTAGCGCTTGGCGTTGACCAGTGTGCCGTCGGGGGCCTCGATGACCCTCAACTGGTTGCGCTTGTCGTAGATGACCTCGCCCAGCTGCTCAAAGTCCTCGGGCAGCCGTTCCAGCCACTTTTCAAGATGCTGATATTTCTTGTTGATGAGCACTCTTTTTGTTTACGCTTTAGCACTGAGCATGCGGAGCACCGTCGACAACTTGTCGACATGGTCACCGCGCACGATGACATGGTGGTTGCCGATGCTGCGCTCCAGGAAGTAGTCCAGGGGCTCGTCGAGGCGCAGGTGCAACTGGGTGCGGCACATGTTGAGGTTGGTGGTGCATTCAAGCAGGCGTGCGCGGCTGATGAAGCAGCGTTCCATGCCCTTGCCGCCGCACTTCACGATAGTCATGTCCATCGGGTCAATGATACCCTCGACGGCGACACCGCTCAGCGACTCGTAGTGGTCGCGCACAATGTAGCGGTCGGTCATCGCGGGAGCGATGGTGCAGTGGGCAAATACCATCTCGTGGGCAGCGTTGTCCAGAATCTTGGACGGGTTGGCCATGAAGGTCATTTCGCCAGTCGCGGCCTGCACGGCGAGCATGGTGAGCAGTGTCTGCTCGTCACCCTCACAGCCGGCAGGGATACCCTCCTGGTTGAGCAATGCCAGCGCCACGCAACCCGTGGTGCGGGTCGTGGGAATCAGGTCAAAGCAGTTGAGGGTGAAGGCACTGAGGTTATGGCGCTCCACGACGGCCTTGACCGCACGGTAGAGGCGCATGGCCTTAACGACCTCGTCGCGCGAGGGCTCTTTCACACCCACGGCCTTGGTGATGAACTCATCGGTGATGGCCTGCACCTCGTCGTCGGTGACGCCCTCGTAGCCCTTGACTACCTCGTCGAGGGGCACATCAACCATTTCCACGCCCCAGCGCTCACGCAGGGCCTCATAGTCCACACCGCTGGCGATGAGCCATCCCGAGGGGTGGCCGATAACGCCCACGCGCTTGCCCTGCAACTTGGAGATTGTATCGTGGGCGACGGCGTAATCGTCGATGCCCTGCATGATGAAACCGGTGGGTCCGTGCAGCACGCGCCCGTTGCGTCCCGTCTGGCGCATCCACGACAGGATTTCGAGCGAGGCGGCCAGCGAATTCTTCAGGCCGTCGGCGATGAGCACGACATAGGGCGGTAGGTGGTCGATGTTGGCCTTTACCATCTCCTCCACGCCACCGCTGCCCACGAGTACCATCGTGGCGCCCTCGGGCAATGTGCCTTCCAACTCCTCGGGGAAAATGTAGCGCACATCATATTTTGCGCCGATGGCATCGAGCAGTTCGTGATGGTCGGTGAAAATCGACTCGCGGCTGGCCAGCGAGGAGGCGAATGTGATCAGATTCAGTTTCATCATGTCTAATGAGTTGCTTAGAATTTATAGCGTATGCCGGCCAGGGCAATACCCTGCTCGCCGACACCAAACTCGGCGAAACCGCGCACATGATTATTGCCGGCTTCAACACCAATAAGTGATGCCTGGAAGTTGAACATCAGGTCACTGGCCGTTGTGTTGTCTTCGAATTTATTACCGTTTTCGTCATAGTCCTCAAAGTCGAAATGGACATAGGTCGCACCTGCAGCCAACTTGGAGTAGAGGCCCCAGTTGTTCTTGAGAAAAGTACGATTTGGTGTGATGAGAAGTCTTGATTTTGTTCTCAAAAGCATCCTCATTGTTGGTGGTAAACACGGCAACGGCACCCACGCCAATCAGGGGACTGGTGTGATAAAAGTATTCAAGTGAGATGGGACCAAAGAATTTGTTGTTATCGTGGGTCTCGCCGAACATGTCAGCAATGACATCGGTATAAATGTCAACCCATACCGAATTGGGCACTGCACCATAGGTGATGCCGACCTCGTGACAGGTTTCCATCTCGTCTTGGGCCTGGGCAGGAAAACAGAACACTGAACTAATGGCCAAAATTGCCAATAAATGCTTGATTTTCATAAAATTATACTTTTTTAAATAAACTATCTCAGTTGATTATCGCGGCAAAGGTAGTAAATACTTCTCAGTTATCACCCCCCTGCAGTGTTTTTATGACTTGATGGCACTTATCTATCTGCAATATCGACTTTAGTTCCGCCACTCTTCCCAATTACCCAAAAGTGTCCACAACTCAAAATTTTTTGGACTTGGTGAGATACCGCATTTGCTTATTCGCAGATTTCTCGGTCTCGACGCGGAATGCGAGATCAACGATATCAGTTGTTGAATGCCAATCAAAAATCAAAGCAGTTTCGCGATTTCATTTCGCAAGGCCAAGGCTACTATAATTGGGCAGTGTGGTAGAAGACAAGGTTTTTGAGCAAAAAAAGCCCACCCGAAGATGAGCTTTATACTTATAGATCTATATTTTTGAAATCATACAATCAGACACCTCTTAACAATTTGTCGATAAATCCCGTAACGTCATTAATGTCTATATTACCATCACGATTCACATCTGCATCACAGATATTAATATTACTTTCATCCCCACTCAGTAGGTAACCGATGAGTGCTGTCAAGTCGTTGATGTCCAGGTTTGTATCTCCATTTACATCAGGAATTTGAATCGTGATTACACAATTGGCGCTAATACTCGAATCAACGACTGACTTAGCTGTCACTGTTACTGTACCACTCCTCATAGCCATGACTCGCAGGTTTTTGCCTACCACCTTGGCATAGATGTTGTCGTTGTCAGGTATAGTCCATATGACTTCTTGACTAGCATTTTCAGGCAGGACTGTTGCCGTTAAGTCGACTATGTTATCCCAGTCCAACAACAATTCGTTATAGTTAAGTAAAATGCTGTCCACTAAATTCTTGACCACCGAAATGTGGCATATTGCCGTTTTGCCATCCACATAACAGAAAATATCGGCTTCTCCTTCTTCAACTGCTGTCACAAGGCCCGTTGAACCGATGGTGGCGACACTTTCGTTGTTTGACCACCATTTCAATGTGGTAGCCGTGTGGTTGGCTGGTAAGATTGTTGAATTAAGTTGCAAGGTCTCCTGCTTGAGCATAGTTGCACTGTCCACATCTAACGTTAAATCCGTCACTCGCGTGTAACTGCCCTCAATGATATTGGCAAACTCGCACCAACCGTCACTCATAAGGTATCTACCTTTACAACCTGCGGGCACATACAAGGTTTGTGGATTTGCAAATGCTCCTGAAGAACAGGCAATTGGTGTTGGGCTTGAAACATATGCTACATTGATTCCATTGGGGAACGTACCCTTTGCAATTCGTTTAATACTATCACCGATTACAACAGCTTTACAAGTACCATCCAGAGCTAATGAGTCAATGAATTGAAGGCTATTGGGTAACACAAGGTAGTCATTGGTCATATTGAATCTAGGTATGCCGTAAGGTATATGTTCTACATTATTCCCAAACTGTAATGAAGTCAGCGTTGGGCATCCTTGAAAAGGATCATTACCTGCAACCTTCTCTATTATGCAGTTGGAGGCATTAAAGAAAAATTGTCTCAAATTATAGCAATTCTCAAAAGTAAGGATATTTATGGACTTAACATTATTTCCAATGGTCACATGCTTCAATCCAGTACAACCAGAGAAAACCCTATCTCTCATAACCGAGACTGAGTTTGGAATATTCACACTCGTTAGGCTAGTACATCTACCAAAGGCTCCACCACCAATGAATGTAATTGAGTTAGGAATTGTAATACTTGCTAAACTATTGCAACCATAGAATACTGCACCTTCTATAGTATTGACCGAGTTGGGAATATTTACACTTTTAAGGCTTGAACAAAAAGAAAATGCCCCGTATTCTATTGAGTTGACAGAATTTGGAATGTCAACACTTAAAAGGTTAGAACAGCTAGTAAAAGCGGATTCTCCGATAGACGTAACCGAGCTAGGGATGGTTAAATAAGTTAGACCAGTGCACTGATAGAATGCTTTTCCAGAAATACTATTTGTACCTTCTTTAAGCACAATGTTTGTCCCTTCAGGCATTGTGCCTTTGTATTTATAGGCCACAAGACCAGCATATACAAGACCATCTGGTTGGCTATTAAACCAACCAGTATTATTGAAAGCATCTTCTCCAATGTATGTAACCGAGTTGGGAATGGTTGTGTTCGATAGGCTACTGCAACCAGAGAAAGCCCTCTCTCCAATAAAGGTAACCGAGTTGGGGATTGCTACATTAATCAAATTATTACAACCAGAAAATGCTTGGTTACCTATACGTATAACCGAACTGGGGATTGTTATACTCGTCAATCCAGGACATTCATCGCCATTGATTCCATTGAATGCATCATCAGCTATACCCTTCGTTCCTTCTTTTAGCTCAATGCTAGTTTCATCTGACATTGTTCCTTTATAACAATAAACAACGGGACCAGCATACACCAATCCGTTGGGTTGATTACTGAGCCAAGCAGTCTGGGAGAACGCATTCTGACCAATGGATGATATAGAATTTCCAAATATTACGTTACTTAGGTTGAAGCAGTACTGGAACGCCAACGAACCAATGGATGTGACAGAGTTACCAATAGTCACATTTTTTAAACTGGTACAATAATAAAATGCACTACCGCCTATAGACTTGACTGAATTTGGTATTGTTACACTCGTTAATCCAGTATACTGATAGAAAGCTAAACTACCGATAGCGGTGACCGAATAAGTTACGCCGCCAAAAGTTACGGTTTCAGGAATGTTAGCTTCAACCATTTGGTTGTTCATAACCTGATAATACTCATACGTCACAGTTGCTTCATTGCCACTTACATCATAAGCGATACCATCAACCATAAAATCATAGGATGATGCATGCAAGTAGCAAATCATCAATATCGGAAGAAAAAAGAATCTGAGTTTTTTCATAATTAATTAATATTTTTTGATTTCTGCAAAATTACAAAAAATCTAAAAACTACTAGATTTTTGATTGCAATTTCGTGTAAAAACACTCATGACGCCTGCAAAGGTCTCTCCTATGCTCTCTTCATAAAACTCCTTCAGTCGCATGACTTAGGCGAAATAATAGTTGGATAACCATCGGTGGCGTTGTCGTTCTCCTTTCTAATCTTGATAGCCTTCTTCCTCAAGCTTGGGGGGCGAGGGCGGCCTCGACGTCGGCAAGGGCGGCGGCAGCGGCGTTTTGGTACTGGTCGAGGGTGCGGGACTTGCGGATGGCTTTGAACAACTTGTGGGCTGTGCAGGGCAGGAAAGTCTGCCAGATGTCCTGCAGGTGCCGCACCAGTTGGGCTTCGCCGCCGTTGAGTTGCTCGGTGTAGCCGTCTACCAGCAGGTCGTGGAAGCGGCGGTAATCGTCAGGGCTGGCATCGGGGGCCAGCATTCCGGGGTTGGCGGCAAGGCCGCTGCCCACCATCACTGCGGCGAGGGTGGGGTAGCGTTGGATAGTATTTTCGATGTCCTCGACGGTGCGCAGGCTGCCGTTGTAGATGACGGGCCAGGACGATGCGGCGAGCAGGCCCTCAAACTGCCCGATGTCCAGGTCACCCTTGTACTGCTGCTTGCCCGTGCGGGGATGCACGGCGATGTTCACTGGTTTGATGATATCCATCAGCGTCAGGATGTCGCGCCACTGGTCGTTGCGGTCCCAGCCCAATCTCATCTTAACGCTCCACTGCACGCCCTCGACGGTGGCGAGAGCCTTAAAGAGCGCCTCGGCCAGGTCGGGATAGGCCAGCATGCCCGAGCCCTTGCGGTGCATGGCGATGGGCGGAAAGGGGCACCCCAGGTTGATGTCGATGCGGGTGTAGCCCATCTGTCGCAGGGCGTCGACCATCATCAGGGCATGATCGGGCTGGCAGGCGAGAATCTGGGGAATGAGTGTGATGCCCGTATTGCGGTCAGGGTCCACATCGCGCAGGTCTTTGCGCCTAACCTCGCCATGCTCCACGCGCATGAAGGGTGCATAATAGGCGTCCACGCCGCCAAACACATCGTGCTGCGCCATGCGCCACACATTGTCGGTTACACCTTGCAGCGGAGCCGCAAGCACTGGTATCTTGATGTTGTCGTTGTTCATATTCCTGAATTATTGGATGGCGGTGTATTGCCCGCCAGTGATGGTGTTGATGGAAAAACGCTTGAAAATCAGGTCGTAGGCCGAGGTGCTGTTGTTATCGTTGCAGTCCTCGTAGAAAAAGGCGATGGTGCCGTCGTCCATGGCGGTCATTGTGGAATAGGCCGAATAGCCGTCGGTCACTTGATAATGCTTCCATCCCCGCGAGAAATCTGCAGGGGTGTCGTAGTCGCTGCCGTCGAGCAACGCCTTGTAGTAGATGCTTACACGCTGGCGGCCTTGGCCACGCGGCACCGACTGCAGTGCCAGGTGGACGCGACGGCCGTCGCTGGTGCGTCGTGCAGGCACGATAAGCAGTTCGCCGTTGCAGGAACAGTCCTGGCTGTAGGTGCCCTGGTCGGGGTCATTGCTCACGGCCATCTCGCCCCATGTGCCGGTGATGTAATCGTAGATGTTGAACAGTCGGCCACTGGTGGCGGTCTCCTTGGAACGGCAACTGAGCAGCACCTTACCATCGGGGAGTTCCTCGACCTTGGCTTCGTCGCCATAGGGGGCGACTGTGGGACGCGCCCCGGGACCTCCCAACGCATGCCAGGACTGGCCGAAGTCGTCGCTGTACAGTACCAGGCATCCCACGCCCATTGGGGCGTCTACCGCCGAGTAGATGCGGTAATGGCTGCCTCGCTTGATAAGTTTGCTTTGACAAATCCTGCCGCTGGAGAAGAAAAGGGCATTCACCTCAGGATAGTCGGCAAAGATGCCGTAGATGTCACTTGTCACATCGGCCTCGGCCCATGTCAGTCCGCCGTCGTTGCTCGTGTAACGCCCCACACTGAGGGGGTTGTCGAGACTGGACTGGAGGAAACCCTGACAACCCGAGGCACACATGACGAGCAGTTCGCCTGTCTCGCGGTCCGCGACTGCCGCGGCATCGCCATGACTGTCGTTGAAACCCTCACCGCGGCCGTCACCGTCGGCGATCATGAAGGATGCGCTCCATGTATTGCCGCCGTCATTACTTGTCTTGCCCAGAATGTCGATGCCGTTGTTGCTGCCGATGTCAGAGTTGCTGCGGTGCCTGTCGTCGCCGATGGCCAGCAGCCTGCCGTCCTGCAGCTGCACAATGGCGGGGATGCGGTAATAGCGGCGGGGATAGAGTTTAGTATCCAGCACCGTTATTCCGTCTGCTTCGGTTTCGGAACTGTCGGGAGGCACTGTCGGGATAGTATCTGCTAGAATTACATTGACCACCTCGTTCACATCGGCAATGTCCACCTCGCCGTCACCGTTCACATCGCCATAGATGGGGCACGCTCCACTTGCCTGCGACATCAATGCCGCCAGCAGTATTGTGCCTGATAGCAGGAACTTCTTCATGGGCTCAAGTCGTTT
The DNA here is from genome assembly GCA_900322135.1 of uncultured Prevotellaceae bacterium. Lineage (GTDB taxonomy): Bacteria > Bacteroidota > Bacteroidia > Bacteroidales > Muribaculaceae > Sodaliphilus. The sequence goes on along the minus strand of ONYP01000053.1, from coordinate 26,259 downwards.
TATTGTTATTCTTAAATGGTGTCGTTGCTCATTGGCAGCCAAGGGCTTCAGGGTAAGCCAGTGCCATATCGTAGCAAAAATAGGCGTTTTATCTCATTCCTACAAGTTTTAAAGCCAAAATCACAAATAATCACGATGTCTCACCCGTGAGTTCCACAAAAGCTAACTTCCCGACAGATAGCCGTTTTTAAACAGGTTGTATCACTTTTTTCAAAAAAAATTTGGTCAGTTGGGGAATTGGTTGTAACTTTGCAGTCGCTTTTGCAAATGATGGCGGGATAGCTCAGTTGGTTAGAGCGTCGGATTCATAACCCGGAGGTCCTGAGTTCAATTCTCAGTCCCGCTACTTTCAAGGGGTCGCACCTGTTGGTGCGGCCCCTTGAAGTTTAGAGTTTAGGGTTTAGAGTTTAGAGAGCATGCGCGTTGGTGCTCGCATCGCTCACGGTTTAGGCGGGGTTCGCTTTGCTTGCATAACTGTTGCGCAGGCCGCTGATTAAGCGGGAAGTCTCAAAGAAAATGGGCTTGACCGCCTCTAAGTCATCATTAGTGAGATAAGACAACTCTACAGCAATCTGCAATTGACAATAAGTTTCCAGTAAAGAACCGTAGGAAATCTCAAGAAAGTGGATTTTCTCTTTGTTTGATATTCGTCCAGTTCCTTCGGCGATATTTGACGGCACAGAAATCACGGACCTTCTCAGTTGGCTGCTGAGGGCATACTGCTCAAATTGTGGGAACTTGGCCACGAGCCGATAGACAGCAATCGCCAGTTCCTTGGCTTTTTGCCATGCCGACAGCCTCTCAAACTGATAAGTTTCCATGTCTCAAAACAATTAACGATAATTTGTATTCTCTAAATTGTAGTCCGTACTCTCTAAACCCAAAGTAAAAGTCCGTACTCTCTAAACTCTAAACCCTAAACTCTAAACTCAAAGTAAAAGTCCGTACTCTCTAAACCCTAAACCCTAAACTCTAAACTGTAAAATGTGCGCAGCACATTTTACATGTACAGTTTCTGGTTCTCGAAGTCAACCTCGCGGTCGAGGAGGGTTACGAAGTCGTCGAGCACTTCGCGGTCGATGTCGCCCAGGGTGAATTCATTCTCGGCATCCTGGCGTATGAGGGAAATCCACTCGCGGCGTGCAGTGACATAGTCCTGGTGGATGCGTTGAACGGCCTCTTCGGTGAGTTCGTCGATGCCGTAATAGTCGAGGATGATGCGGTAACTCCAGGACCACCTCAACTCGTTGTAGTTGTTGTGTATTTCCTTGAATCGGGCATTGACGGCGTCGATGGTGTCGAGACGGCCGGCAATGATGTCGTCGATGATGCGCTCCTCGGCACTCTGCGGCATGAGCAGTCCCATGAGGTCGATCCAGTTGCCCTCGCCGTCGGTCGAGACGGGAGGCACGGGTTTGTGGCGCTTGAGCACGGCACCCATGTAGATGCGCAGTGCCATGTCATAGTACTTGATGCCCTTGTGCAGGAAGGGAGCCTTGATGACATACTCGTGGTAGTTGTAGGTGCTCACATTGTCGCCGCTGGCGGCGCGCAGTTTTTCCAGAATTTTCTTGCCCCTCAACACCTCGCTGATGGTGAACGGGCTCAGCCAGTCAAAGTTGACAACGCTGCGGTGCTCGCCCTTATAGCGCTTGTCACGCTTGGGCCACTTGCGGATGTCGCGGTACAGGCCCACCGTGGCGAAGTTGCGGCCCGGCTTCAGGTACATCGTGTCGCCATAGGCGATGAGGTAAGAGAAGGGCAGGTCGCGCGTGTCGGGGTGGTACATCAGTTTGCCGAACAGCACGCTGAAGGCGCCGATGTTGGCCGGCAGCAGCAGGTAGGCCCCGCTGGCGGTCTTGCAGCCGCGTTCGAGCGCGCCGTGGTGCATGGGACCCATCTTGTAGGCGTGGTTGCTGAAGTTGGTCGCCGAGCCGGCGTTGTAGAATGAGAACATCGCGCCGATGAGCAGCGAACTCTTGTGGTGGCTTACCGTGAAGGGGCCGCAGAAGGCGGCGCAGGCCTCGCCGTTGGACATGTAACTGTTGGCGAAGAAGACGCTGCTGGCCGCCGTGAAGCCGTTCTCCAAGTGGCAGGACTCACCCACGAAGCAGTCGGTGAGTTTCACGCTGCCGTACAGGTGTGAGCCGCCGCCGATGATGGTGTTCTCGCAGATGACGCCCGTGCGGATGACGATGGGGTTCTCCATCGAACTGCTGATGGTGCAGTTGTTGAGTCGCGACACTCCGCAGATCTGGCAACCGTCGTCGATGATGGCGTTGGTGATGACACCGGTGTTGACCACGCGCACATGGTTGCCGATGGTGCTGCAGGAGGGACATGACTTCTCGACTTTCTCGGCCACCATGCGCTTGATGGCGTCCATCATCGGCTTGTTGTCGCCATGCTTGACCATCAGGGCGGCCAACTGGCTGTTGAGTTCACTGAGCAGCAGCAGGTTGCCGTCGCCCACCTCGTTGAGCACAGCGATGGTGTGCCCCTGGCCATAGTCGGGGTTGCCCTTGGTGTCGATGGTGCTCACATTGGAGATGTAGCAGCCGTCGCCCACGGTCACATTATTCATATAGTTGCCGATGTTCTCGATGAGGCAGCCGTCGCCGATGGTCACATTGCGCAGCGTGGCGTTGTAGATGCCGCAGTTTTTCACAAAGCCGTCGGTAATCTCGACCGTGCCCTGCCCGTTGCCCAGGCGCGCCCAGCCGTAGAACTGCACGCGGTGGCAGCGGCTGGCGTCAAAGTCGGCGGTCACCATGATGTCGTTCCAGTCCTGCGCCCAGCAGTCTTTATTCTTCAAGGCCTCGATTTGTTGTTCCGTGAGATGGAGGTATTCTTTCATAAGTTTATTATCAGGTTATTCTTGATTAAATGTGGCGGCAAAGGTAGTACTTTTGGCAGGCACAAAACAACAATCCCTATCATTTTAAGATTTGATAGGGATTGTAAAAGTTTTTTTCGAATAATTCCTGATTGTCAGTCCAGACAGTGGACGAGCAGATCGGCCTTGCCGTTGTCGACCAGGTGGATGACGAGTTCGCCGAACAGCGTGTTCTGCCATGCGAACCAGGCACGGGTATAGTGCGTGGGGTCGTCCTTGTGGAACGACTCGTGCATGAATCCCGTGCCCGCGTCGGTGGTGAGCAACTGGCGCATGCACCAGACGATTTCCTCGTCGTTGTCGGCGGTGAAGGCCTTCATCATGATGCTCATGGGCCAGATGAGGTTATAGGCCGTGTGGGCGCCGCCGATGCCCTCGCATGCCTTGCCCTTGAAGAAACAGGGGTTGTCCTCGCTCCAGACAAAGCGCCGCGTGTTGCGGTAGATGGGGTCATCCATGGGCACATCGCCCAGGTAGCCCATAGCCAGCAGGCTGGGCACATTGGCATCGTCGGCCAGCACGCGTCCTCCCCAACCGTCCACCTCGTAGGCGTAGATTTTGCCATACTTGGGATGGTCAACCACGGCATACTTGTGCAGGGCGTCCTCTACCTCCTGGGCCAGTCCGCGGCATTGTTCTGCCAGCAGATATTCATGGTTGACCTTCTGGAGAATCTCGCCCGCCTTGCGCAGCGAACTGACGGCCATGAAGTTACTGGGCACGAGGAAGGGCAGTACCGTGGCGTCGTCGCTGGGACGGAAACACGACACGATGAGTCCCACGGGATTGACGGGAGGTCCCCAGCCGTACCATGTGAGCGACGACTTGGCGTCGATGTCGCGCCGCATGAACTTGTAAGGACCCTTGTCGCCGTTCTTGCGCTGCTGCTCCTTGAAGGTGCGCAGCACCGCCTGCATCGCCTCGACCCACAGGTCGCCGAAGATGCTGTCGTCGCCCGTCACGAGCCAGTACTCATAGGCCAGGCGGATGGGGTAGCACAGCGAGTCAATCTCGTATTTGCGCTCGTGCAGTTCGGGCTTCATGTCGGTGAGGTCGTTCTCCCACTGGCTCCCCGTGGGCCCGTCGTTGAAGGCGTTGGCATAGGGGTCGAGCACGATGCACTTCAACTGCCGCAAGATGACGCCGCGCAGCATGTGCCGCAGTTTCTCGTCCTTGTTGGCATACTTGACATAGGGCCACACTTGGGCACCGCTGTCGCGCAGCCACATCGCGTGGATGTCGCCGGTGTAGACAAAGGTGTCGTCGTCGCCGTTCTCGTCAAGACGGTAGTGCACCGTGCTGTCGAGCGTGTTGGGGAAGCAGTTCTCAAACATCCACGCCAGGCGCGGGTTGCCTTGAATCTGCCTGAGGACCTCCTGGATGCGCTTCTCGATGATGGTGCTGGTGAACAGGCGCTCCACGGCGGGCGGGCGTTTGGAAACATAGGTGGATGTGGCGTCGCTCACCATTGTGGTGTAGCGCGGGTCAACATCGGCGGCTGCGGGCAGTATATCAGGTGTCTCAGTTTCATATGATTTAGAACTTGTCATATACCCACTCCTGAGAACAGATGAACCATAGGATTATTTCTCAATGAATCACATGGCCATGTACTGTAGAGCGGATAATTAATCAGTGTATTGGCAAAGGTAAATGAAATGCCAATTGTTTGCAAAAGATTTCTTCGTTTTTTCGGCAAATTGTGAAAAAATCATTTTTTTTTGCTTGCTTTGCTTGCTATTGTGTTGGAGTTGCACTATCTTTGCCCTTGCAACCAAATTGTATTTGGGGAGATGAGATTGAAACGAATACTTCTGATTCTGCTGGCGTGTTACGCGTTGGCAGTTTCGGCACAGCCCACACAACAGAAAACCGAGTGGAATTGGTACCTCGACGAGGTGGTTGACGGTGAGTTTGTGGGACGCAACGATTTTGAGTACTATTACACACCCAGCGCCAGTGACATGGAGCAGCAGCGCAACAAGGGTGAGATAACCTATTTCCTGAGCAGTCCCGTGGGCTTGAGCGCCAAGAAGACATGCAGCCTGATCGACCGCATTATGGCCAGTTATGACGACATCAAGGCCATGGGCACCTGGACCGATGCCAATACCATCTACTGGAAAGAGTTCCGTTACGAGAACAACAAGTTCCGCTTCAATGTCAAGCGCAAGGCGCTCGACGATGGCTCTTACTATGTGAGTGTGGTTGAGACGGCAAGTTATTACAAGTCGCTGGGCAAGAAGGACCAAAAAGATGAACAGGAGGCTGATGCCAAGGCTCCGAAAGCCAAGGAGAAAAAGTCGACCCGCCACAGTACCCGCAGTCGCCGCCCTGTCACCCAGGACGATGTGGATGCCGCCGATGATGTCGAGGCCGATGCCCTCGTGCCTGCCGATGATGACGAGGTCTCCAGTGAACCTGTCATGAGCGATGCCGACCGCCGCCGTGCCGCCCGCAAGAGTGAAGAGGCCAAGCGTGAGCAGGAACGCCTTGAGAAACGGCGTGCGCAGCAAGAGCGGCGCCTTCAGGAAAAAGCCCAAAAGGAGGCTGAAAAGCAACGCAAGGCCGAAGAAAAGAAGCAAAAAGAGGAAGAAAAACGCCTCAAGAAGGAAGCCGAGAAACAGCAGCGTAAGCAGCAACGCCAAGCACGCGAGGAGCAACGCCGCGCCAAGAGAGAAAAAGCCGCACAGACACCAGCCGTCACACCTGCCGTAGCAAGCAAGTACCACATGGATGATGTGGCGTTGTGGCTCAGCGAGAAATATGACTTCACGCAGACGGCCAGTGACGGTGCTTCATGCACCATGTTCTCTACTGCCGTCAAGGATGTGGAGATGGCAAAACTGGCTATCAAGAACGCCCTCAAGGGCAGTAATGCGCGCATGGCTGTGCCCTGGCGGCTCAACAGCACCTCGGGCGATGTGGAGACAGGCTATGTGGTCGATGACCATGTGCTGGTCTTCGCTGTAGGCAAGAATGACGATGGCCACATCACCATGACGGTGACCGAGGTGAGCAACGATGAGTTTGAGCTCTTCAAGCAGGGGCTGAAGTAGTTGGGTGCTAACCCTTGGGCCAGCGCTCTTACCCGGCTCAATGCCGCCAGCGGATATTGGACTAACGGAATTAATAACTAACATATATAGAAGTGATGAAAAAGATATTATTGTTCTTAACTTTGTTGCTGACCTTGACGGTCATTGCCCAGGGTTGCAAACTTGGACGCAAGCATAATGCGGAACCCGTCAGCACCGACTTTTTAGTGCCCGAGGTGGCCGATGTGGTGCTCTATCAGGTCAATCCGCGTGTGTTCGCGCCCTCCAATTCTCTTCAGGCCGTCACGGCCCGCCTCGACTCGATACAGGACCTCGGGGTGAACATGCTGTGGATCATGCCCATCTATCCCATCGGCGAGGAGAAGAGCAAGAACTCTCCCTACTCGGTGCGCGATTACAAGGCCGTGGCTGCCGAGTATGGAACAATCGAGGACCTGTGCACCCTGGTCAATGCGTGCCACCAGCGCGGCATGGGTGTGATTCTCGACTGGGTCGCCAACCACACGGCTTGGGATAATGTGTGGGTCGCCGAGCACCCCGACTGGTACACTCATGACTCCACGGGCAACATCATCTACCCGCCTGGCACCGACTGGACCGATGTGGCCGACCTGAACTACGACAACAGTGACATGCGGGCCGCCATGATTGACGCGATGCGATTCTGGGTCGACAGTGTGGGCATCGACGGTTTCCGTTGTGATGTCGCCGACCAGGTGCCCGTCGACTTCTGGAGCGAGTGCATACGCACCCTGAGGGCATCGGCACAGCCCCGCAAACTGATTATGCTGGCCGAGGGGGCCAATCCCGAGAACTTCACTGCTGGCTTTGACTTGAACTATGCCTGGGAATTCATGCGCGCCATCGACCAGGTGATGAAGGGTGAAGGCAAGGTGAATATGCTCACCAGTGTTGACTTAAACGAGTACAAGGACCTGGGGAGCGGCAAGTACAAACTGCGCTTCACGACCAACCATGACGAGGCGACCAAGGCATCACCCATCAAGCAGTATGGTGGCGAGCGTGCCTCGATGGCCGCCTTTGTGGCCACCACGATGCTGCACGGCGGCATGCTGGTCTATGGTTCCCAAGAGGTGGGTTACCCCGAGCCCATCAATTTCTTCAAATATGTTCCGGTGGACTGGAATGCCAATCCCTCCCTGCGCAATGAGTATAAAAAACTCATTGAAATATACAATGAGCATGCTGCCCTGCACTCCAGCGGCCAGGTCAAGCCATTTGAGGACCCCGCCGGCGCTGTGTTGTGTGTCGAGCGTGTGCTGAACAATGACAATGTGCTGGTGGTGGTCAATGTGCGTGATGCCGTCCGCAGCATCGAGACACCTGCGATGTGGGCATCCCATCCTGTCACCAACTTGGTAACTGGGGAGCAAACAGAATTCAACAGGCTGATCACATTACAGCCTTACCAGTACCTGCTGCTGAGCAACAAGTGATGCGCTCACGCTGCTGAGCAGCCGCAGCTGGAACTAGATATTATTGGGGTGGCTGGTCGCTTGACCGGTCACCCCATAACTAAGAAAAAAAGTCCATAAATCTTAAATAATGTTAACAAAATGCATTTTCTTGTTCGAAAATTATGTTTTATAACATCTTTTGCCTTACCTTTGCACCCGATTTTTCATCAACACAGAAATTGTTGCCGTGAGGCATGGAGTTTTTTGTGGTAAAGGTTAAGATTTAGTTTTAAGGTTTATGTTAATGGTATTAGAGGTTAATTAGATTTTTTTTCAAAAATGATCCGCGGCGCGAGTCGGGGATTTTTTTATATAAAGGCCGCCTTTATGGTGGCTTATTGAGGGAAAAGTATTATCTTTGCCCTTTCATGATATCAAACCAACCTCTAATAATTATGACATTATGATGAAAAGATTTTTGCTTGCAATAATGGCTTCATTGATGTTGTCGCCCGTATTGGCCGCCGAGGGCGACGGTAACAATGCTATTTTCACCAAGCCCAAGTTCAGCGGTTTTGCCATGGCGTCCTACCAGGCGACATTCCAGGACAGCGGCAACAGCAATTCGTTTGACTTGAGGCTTGTCAGGGCATCAATTGAGGGCCGTATTCTCAATGACTTCTACTACAAGATTCAGGGACAGATTAACGGCAACACCACCACGCTGGGCAGCAGCCCGCGCCTGGTGGACTACTTCATGGAGTGGCAGAAGTTTGACTTCTTCCGCGTGAAGTTGGGCCAGTTCAAGCGTCCGTTCACCTACGAGAACCCGATGAACCCCATTGACCAAGGCTTCATGGGCTATTCGCAGCCCGTGAGCAAGTTGGCAGGCTTCAGCGACCGCACGGGCATGCATGCTAGCAACGGCCGTGACATCGGTCTGCAGTTCCAGGGCGACTTCCTCAAGAACAGCAGTGGCCGCAACCTGCTGCATTACCAGGTGGGTGTGTTCAATGGACAGGGTATCAATGTCAAGGATGTGGACGAGCGCAAGGACATCATCGGCGGCGCATGGGTCATGCCCATCGCTGGCATGCGCCTGGGTGCCTTTGGCTGGGAGGGCTCCTATGCCCGCAAGAGCGGCGGCCATACGGTAAGCCTGCGTCAGCACCGCTATGCCATCAGTGCCGAGTACAAGAAGGGCGATCTGCAGTTGCGCTCGGAGTATATCCACTCGACTGGCCGCGGCTTTGCCACCACCTACCAGAAGACTGCCGACGCCAGCGACTTGACTGTCAAGACCTATGTCGACGAGAACGGCAATGAGGTCGCCAACGACAAGAGTGACGGCGTGTATGCCCTCGCCATCGTGCCGGTGGTCAAGGACAAACTGATGGCCAAGGCCCGCTACGACCTCTACCGCCCGACGGGCTCGAGCGTGGCTGCCAAGACCAACTACGAGGTGGGTCTGAATTACCGCTTCTGCAAGTACCTCGAGGTGCAGACCGAGTACTGCCTGACCCATGACAAAGCCCTTGCCAAACCCGACTACAGCACAGTGTTTGTGCAGGTAAGCATCCGCTACTGATTGGACCGACTGGATGGACTGGACAAACTGGACCTGCTGGACGGTTGCGGCTGTTCACTAACTTGAAACCAATAACTTAAACTTATATAATATGTCACTCATTATGATTTTGCAACTCTGCATTGTGCTTGCAGCGTTGTGGCTGGGCTCCCGATACGGCAGCCTGGCATTGGGAGCCATCTCGGTGGGAGCCATCTCGGGCATCGGCCTTGCCATCCTGGTGTTTGGCTTCGGCATGAAACCGGGCACACCGCCCACCGATGTGATTTACATCATCATTGCCGCCGTCACCTGCGCCGGAATCATGCAGGCCTCGGGCGGTATGGACTGGCTGATCCAGTTGGCCGAGAAGATGCTGCGCAAGCATCCCGACCGCATCACCTTCCTGGCCCCGCTGTGCACCTTCTTCCTGACGGTGCTCGTCGGCACGGGCCATGTGGTCTATACCTTGATGCCCATCATCTGCGACATCGCCATCAAGAAGGGTATCCGTCCCGAGCGTCCCTGCGGTATCGCCAGCATCGCGTCCCAGATCGGTATCACCTGCTCGCCCATTGCGGCAGCCGTTGTGGCGTTCATCACCATCAGTGGCGCTAACGGCTACGATATCACCATCCCCAAGGTGCTCATGGTGACCATTCCCGCCTGCTTGCTGGGTATCGTGATTGCCTCGGTCGCTTCCTACAAGCGTGGCAAGGACCTGGACAAGGACCCCGAGTTCCAGAAGAAACTCGCCGACCCCGCCCAGCGCGAGTACATCTACGGCAGCACTGCCACCACGCTCGACAAGAAGATTGCTCCCGAGAGCAAGCGTGCCGTCTACATTTTCTTTGGCGCACTGCTGGTCATCGTGTTCTTCGCCATCTTCCAGAACCTGTTGCCCTCCTATGATACCGTCAAGGCCGTAGACGGCGATGCTACCGTCGAACTCATCGGCTCGCGTGTGACCATCACCGCCGACCAGTTGGCCAAGATGGGCATTGCTGTTGAAGGTCTGACCAAGACGCACCCCACGCCGTTGAAGATGAACCTTGTCATCCAGATTGTGATGATTACCGCCGCGGCGCTGATGATTATCTTCTGCAAGGCGTCGCCCAAGAAGGCTATTGCCGGTCCCGTTTGGCAGAGCGGTATGGTCGCCGTGGTCGCTATCTACGGTATCGCATGGCTCGCTGACACCTACTTCGCTAACTATTTGGGAGAGATACAAGAGATGCTGGCCGGCTTGGTTGAGCAATACCCGTGGTCGATTGCATTCGCCTTCTTCCTCGTGTCGGTGCTCGTCAACTCACAGGGTGCTGTGGTTGTCGCCATGCTGCCGCTGGCCTACAAGTTGGGCATCGACGGCTGGATTCTGCTGGGTGTGCTGCCCTCGGTCTATGGCTACTTCTTCATCCCCAACTATCCCTCGGATATCGCCACGGTGAACTTCGACCGCACGGGCACTACCGTCATCGGCAAGTATCTGCTGAACCACTCGTTCATGATGCCTGGCCTGGTGCACACCGTGGTTGCCTGTATCGCCGGCTACCTCATCGCCTTCCTTTACCACTCGATGGGCTGGATTTAAGCACCAACTGCAATTCCAGGGAACGATAGTACACAATAGAGACAGCCGGGACAACTTCTTTTTTTGGGGTTGCCCCGGCTGTTGTTTATGCTTGTGCTACGCGATGGTTAGGGGTGGTTATGAGTGTGTACGGGTCAAAATAGGTGTGTTTTTGTGAAAAATCTCATATTTTCAAAAATTTGCTGTAAATTTGCCGTTTAAAAGCTATTGTCTCATTTTAGCACAATAGTTGGATTATGCACTTTTAACTTTGTAATCATATATAAGTTTTTCAAATATGCAAACCAAAAGTCAACTATTGGAGTTGTGTCTCTTGCTGCTTGTTGCAGGGTGTATGGTGGCATGTGGAGTTGATATGCCTAAGGAAACGCCTTCATCGTTTGAGACGATGGAGGTGGCCAAGTCAGACATCGAGGTGCCGGTGAAGTTCAGCGCCAAGATGAAGGGTCAGGCCGATGTGACTATCATGCCGCAGGTGAGCGGCCAATTGATGAAGATTTATGTGACCGAGGGTCAGCAGGTGAGTAAGGGTCAGACGCTCTTTGTCATCGACTCTCGCAACGCCCAGCACGAGTTGGAGTCAGCACGGGCCAACCTGCAGGCCGCCAATGCCAATCTGCAGGCCGCCCAGTCACAGGCCAATAGTGCCAAACTGGAGTATGAGAGCAACAAGAACCTGTATGAAAAACAGATTGTGAGCAACTACATGCTGGAGAGTTCATTGAACACTTACAAGCAGGCTCAGGCTACCGTCAGCCAGGCGCGGGCCTCGGTCAGCCAGGCCCAGGCTGCCGTCAACCGAGCCAAGGTGAACCTCGGTTTCTGCACGATCAAGTCTCCCGTGTCGGGCATCATCGGCGAGATTCTTGTGTATGCCGGCGACCAGGTGACACCGATGACCCAGTTGACTGTCGTCAGCGGCAACCAGAAGATGGAAGCGGAGTTCTCGCTTTCCGAGTCTGTCCTCGAGGCCAGAGTGTCGTCGGGCTACACCCAGACCGACAAGGCCAAAAACCTTGCCAACCTGCCCGACGTGACGTTCGTCATGAAGAACGGTACCGAGTATCCCCTCAAGGGCCGCATCTCGACCTTGACGGGCGTGGTGAATGCCACAACCGGTTCGCTGGCATGCAAAGCCACTTTCCCCAACCCCGATGGTATTCTGTACTCTGGTATTCAGGGCACGGTAGTGCTGCCTTATAGCCACCATGATGTGATGGTGATACCCCAGTCGGCTGTGGTGCGACTGCAAGACAAGTCACTGGTGTATAAAGTGAAGGCTGACAGTACAGCGACGGCAGTCACCGTGGTGACGACCGATGTCGGCAACGGCAAGGATGTCATCGTGACCGAGGGCCTGAATGTCGGCGACCGCATCGTCACGGTCGGCGCCAACAATGTGCAGGAAGGTCAGCGTGTCCTGTTCGCGGCTGAACCGAAAAAGAAAGACTGAACACCATGAAGAACAACATCTTCATCAACCGATATGTGATGGCTTGCGCGATAGCGATTGTCATCACGCTGGTGGGTGTCATCTGCATGGGCACGCTGCCCATCGAGCAGTACCCGAACATCGCACCGCCCACGGTGCGCGTTTCCACCTCCTACACGGGTGCCGATGCCAACACCATCATGAAGGCGGTAATCCAGCCGCTTGAGGAGAACATCAACGGCGTGCCCGGCATGACCTATATCACCAGTTCGGCCTCATCCTCGGGCGATGTTGCCATCCAGGTCTACTTTGAGCAGGGAACCGACCCCGACTTGGCTGCCGTCAATGTGCAGAACCGCGTCAGCCGTGCCACGGCTCTGTTGCCATCGGAGGTGAACAAGGTGGGTGTGCAAGTGATGAAGCAACAGAGTAACATCCTGCACATCGGCGCCTTGAAAAGCGTGGACGGCAAGTATGACACCGATTTTATCGCCAACTACATCGACATCAATGTGCGCCCCCGACTGATGCGTATCACCGGTGTGGGCGATGTGATGGCGCTGGGCAATACCTATGCCTTGCGCATCTGGCTCAAACCCGATGTGATGGCACAGTACGGTCTGGAGCCCAACGATGTGTTCGCTGCCATCGGCGGCCAGAGTTTCGTCGCTGCCACGGGTTCACTGGGCGAGCAGTCCGAGAATGCCTACCAGTACTCGATGGAGTACAAGGGCACACTCAAGACCGTCGAGGAGTTCAACGATATTGTGCTGCGCACCAGCGACGGTGGTCACCTGCTGCACCTGGGTGATGTGGCCCAGGTGGAGATTGGCGCGGTGAGCTACAATTTCACATCCAACATCGACGGCCAGCCGGGCACCATCTACATGGTGTTCCAGGCTCCTGGTGCCAATGCTACCGAGGTCAATGCCCGCATAGCCAAACTCTACGAGGAACTCAAGCCGACGATGCCTGCCGGCTTGGAGTTTGAGATTCTGGAAACCAGCGATGACTTCCTCTTTGCCGCCATCCACAATGTGGTTGAGACGCTTATCATTGCCATCATCCTGGTTATCCTTGTGGTATATTTCTTCCTGCAGAGTTTCAAGGCAACGGTCATCCCCTCGTTGTCGATTATCGTATCGTTGCTGGGCACTTTTGCCATCGTTTCACTTGCGGGATTCTCGCTCAACATCCTGACGCTATTTGCACTGGTGCTGGCCATCGGTACCGTGGTGGATGATGCCATTGTGGTCGTCGAGGCGGTCATGGCCAAGATGGAGGGTGGCATCACCGATGCCAGGCGCGCCACCCGCGAGGCCATGAGCGATGTGTCGGTGGCTGTCGTCTCGTGCACCTTGGTGTTCATGGCCGTGTTTATTCCTGTGGCCTTCATGCCGGGCACCTCGGGCTCGTTTTTCACACAGTTCGGTGTGACGCTGGCTTCGGCGGTGGGTCTGTCGTGCGTGTCGGCGTTGACGCTGTGTCCCGCGCTGTGCGCCATCATGATGCGCTACTCCAAGGACAATAAGGAGAAGAAAAACCTGAATTATTATGTCACCCGTGCCTATACCGTCAGTTACAATGCCATCCTCAAGAAGTACAAGAGGAGCGTGAGCGGCTTTATCAAGCGCCCCAAGCTGGCGTGGATATTGCTTGGCATCGCTGCCTTGTTGCTGGTGTTCTTCATGCGCAGCATGCCGTCGGGCCTTGTGCCGCAGGAGGACCAGGGCGTGTTCTTTGCCGAGGTGCGTGCGCCCGAGGGCTGTACCCTGCACGAGACCCAGGAGATTGTCAAGCGGGTGGAAGAGAAGGTGAAGAAGATTCCTGAGTTGGAGAGTTATGCCGTAATCAGCGGCTACGGCATGATGGCCGGACGCTCCGGCAGTTGCTATGCTACGCTCATCATCCGTCTGAAGAACTGGGATGAGCGCTCTGGCATGAACCATAACATCATGCTGGTTTACGGCCGCTTTGCCATGGATTGCAAGGACATCAAGAATGCTACGGTCATCCCGTTCCAGATGCCCCAGGTGCCGGGCTACGGTTCTAACAGTAGTGTGAACCTGGTGCTGCAGGATATGCAGGACCGCCCGATGTCGGATTTCAATGTAGATGCCAACAAGTTCCTGGCCGCACTGAACGAGCGCCCCGAAATCATGATGGCGATGTCGACCTACAGTGAGCGTTTCCCGAAGTATCAGGTCAGCATTGACGCCACCCAGTGCGACCGCGCCGGGGTGTCGCCTGCTGCCGTGCTACGCACGCTGGGCGCCTACTGCGGCGGCTCCTATGTGGGCAACTTCAACCAGTTTGGCAAGGTGTACCGCATCATGGCCAATGCTGCACCCGAGTACCGCCTCGACCCGTCGTCGCTCAATAATATATTTGTACGCGTCCAGGGCGGCAAGATGGCGCCTATATCGGAGTTTGTATCCCTGAATCAGGTTGTGGGTTCGGCATCGGTCGACCACTTCAACCTGTTCCAGAGCATTACCTGTGGCGTGATGACGGCCAGCGGTTTTTCTGAAGGCGATGCCCACAAGGCCATCGCCGAGGTCTTCAAGCAGACAATGCCCAACGGCTACAGTTACGAGTATGGTGGCATGTCGCGCGAGGTGGAGGAAGCTGCGGGATCCAATGCCACAGCACTGATTTATGTGATTTGTGTCATCCTCATCTACCTCATCCTGGCATCACTGTATAACTCGTGGTTCACGCCTATGGCTGTGCTGCTCAGCGTGCCCTTCGGACTGATGGGCTCGTTCGGTGCCGTTTGGTTGGTGTCGCTGCTCCACCTGCCGGGTATGGAGAATAACATCTACCTGCAGACGGGTGTCATCATGCTCATCGGTCTGCTGGCCAAGACAGCCATCCTCATCACCGAGTTTGCCGCCGAGCGGCGCGCCCAGGGTTTGAGCATCCGCGATGCGGCCTTTGCCGCTTGCGAGGAGCGCCTGCGTCCCATCCTGATGACTGTCGTCACGATGATTGCGGGTATGATTCCGCTGATTATCGCCGGTGGCGCCGGAGCCAACGGAAACCGCGTGCTCGCCCTCGGTGTGACGGCGGGTATGGCTGTCGGAACGCTTGCCCTGCTCTATGTGGTGCCCGTGTTCTTCATGATTTTCCAGCGGTTGCATGAGAAATTCCAAGGCGGGACACCAGAGCCTGTTGTCGAACCTGAAACTAATGACCCAATGCCGGTTGAACATCCTAAAAGCGTATGAAGACATTATCATCCTATATCCTAGCCCTTTGTCTGGCTGCCATGTGCCTTGCGGGCTGTGACACCATCAAGAGCCTGCGCAGCGATTACCAGTCCCAAGCGACGGTGCCTGCCGACCTCTACGGCACGGACATCGCTCAGGCCGATAGCACATCGTTGGCGCAGCTGTCGTGGCGCGAGTTCTTCACCGACCCGTTGCTGCAGCGTCTCATCGAGATGGCGCTGGAGCGCAATACCGACATCAACTCGGCACGCATCGCGATACAGCAGTCCGAAGCCGCTTTGGCAGCGGCCAAGCAGGGATTCTACCCCTCGGTGTACTTCTCTCCATCGGCTTCCATGTCTTCCTTTGGCGGCAGTTCTCCTGCCAAGACCTACAACCTGCCGCTTCAGGTCAACTGGGATATTGACGCGTTTGGTTCAATCAGGAATCAAAAGCGCAAGTCCGAAATGGTGCTCCTGCAGGCCCAGGTAGCGGAGCAAGCCGTCCAGGCCAATATCGTATCGGCTGTGGCACAGCAGTACAGCATGTTGCTCCTGCTCGACCAGCAGCTGGAAATCCTGATGTCTACCGATAGCCTGTGGAACATCTCGCTTGAGACGCAGAAGATACTGTGGGAGAACGGCAAGTCCTATTCCACCGCCGTCAACCAGATGGAGTCCTCCTACCTGAATGTGAAGACCTCGATTGTGGATACCCGTCGTAACATCCGCCAGATGGAGAACGCCCTCTGCCGCCTGCTGGCCATCACGCCGCAGCCCATCGAGCGCAGCCGCCTGGGCCAGTACGCGCTGCCCCGTCGTTTCGACACTGGCGTGCCCGCACTGCTGCTGCAGTATCGCCCTGATGTGCGTTTGGCCGACCTGGCCATGGCCGAGGCCTATTACGATACCCAGGCCGCCCGCGCCGCCTTCTATCCTTCCATCAGCCTGCAGGGTCTGGCAGGGTGGACCAACAGCGCTGGCTCGGCAGTCGTCAACCCCGGCAAGATTTTGCTCAATGCCGTGGCATCGTTGACCCAGCCTATCTATGCCCAGGGTAAGTTGAAAGCCAACCTGAAAATCAACCAGTTGGAGCAGCAGGACCTGATGAACCAGTATGTGCAGACCGTCATCGATGCCGGCAGCGAGGTCAATGAAGCGCTGGCCGATTGCCAGGCGGCAGTCGAGAAGCATGGCTATTACCAGCGTCAGGTCAAGGTCCTGAAGGACGCCTATCGCGGTACCCATGAACTCATGGACAACGGCAAGGCCAGTTATCTTGAGGTGCTTACGGCACAGGAGAGTCTCCTGAACGCCCAACTCAACCAGGCAGTGAACATGTATAACGGAGCCCAGGGCATCATCGCCCTGTATATCGCCCTCGGTGGCGCCACCCGATAGTTATTATATTGAATTATGAGAAAAATCTTAGTTTATAACCTATTAGCGGTTTGCGCATTGGTGCTTCTCTCGTCATGTGATCACGACGAGCCCGTGGACCCCATCAAGCCGCTCGAGGAGCGCACCGTGCTCGTGCTGTCCGCCTACGGTGATATTTATGACCAGACGGGCAAGTTAGTCACGCATTTATCCAACTGCACCTTTGCCAGCGAAATCATAGCCGACGGTGACGATTACTTCGTGGCCGGTGTCCATTCCAAGGGGCGCGTGGGTTATTGGAAGAACGGCAAGTGGAACACGCTGCATGTCGATTTCATCGACGATGTGGACCATTGGGTATACGGTATCGGCAAGTGGGAGTACTACATCTATCTGCTCGATGTGCCTAGTGTGTTGAAGAATAGCGGTATTTTCCCGCTTGAAGACTGCCATGACTTTATACCCGCCGACCACGCCCTGCGCGTTACCGAGGGCAAGTGTTATGTCGTCGGCTATGAACTGACCACTGAAGAAGTGCAATATCGCCCCGTGCTGTACAGCAACCGCAACAAGAACACTTACAAGAAGGAGTATCTGCCCATGCCGCCGGGGGCTGTGACGGGCGAGTGCCAGGCCATTTATGCCTATGATGGCTACAGCACCATCATTGGCGGCGTTATCGACCGCCAACCTGCCGTGTGGGTCGACAAGCAGTACCAGTTGTACGAGGTGAGCAATCCCGAATTGCTCGAGGAGGGCAGTTACCCCGTGGGACGCATCGACGCGATTACCATTTGTGACGGCCACATCTATGCCGCTGGATTTGAATATAGCAAGAACATGGATCTCATTGCTACGGTGTGGGTCGATGGCACGCCTGTGCATTACCAGGTAAATGATGCCCCCGACAACATTTCCCAAGCCGTTGAAATCTGCAGCTATGGCAACGATGTGTATTTGCTTACCAGTGAATACGACAGTGAAACCAGTATTTTCTACAACTACTTGTGGCTGAATGGCAACCTCGTTATGTCCTATCCTAATATCGAAGCATCAGGCTTTACAGTGCTTTAAAGAAATAGCTACCCCCCTTGAACCTGTATACTAAAAACCGATAAGTATGAAATCTATAAGAACAATAATCCTCGCCGTGACGGCTATGGCGGCTTTATCGTCAATGGCCCAAATCACCAACATCAGCAAGGACCGGCGCGCATTTGATGCCGATAGCGTTGTTGAGATTTTTGACAGCCAACCGTTCTTCGGACCCTTTAAAGACACTTATTTCACCATTGGTACGGCACTCAACCAGAAGCCCACCGAGTTTAACAGTGATGTGAAGTTCCAGATCAGTTTCCGCCAGCGACTCACCAAGTCGGTACTGCCTTTCCACAGTCACCTCTTCCTGAGCTATTCACAGAAGGCGATGTGGAATGTCTTTGAGGAATCACTGCCCTTCCACGACCTGAATTTCAACCCGGGCATCGGTCTGCAGAAACTGATTGTCTCCAGGGGCAAACTTGTGGGTTCGGCAACCCTGATGCTTGAGCACGAGTCCAACGGGCGTGACGGCGAGGCCTCGCGCAGCTGGAACAAGTTGTCCTTTGGCGCTACTCTGATCATCGACCCGCAACTCATGGTCCACGGCAAGATGTGGATTCCCATCATCGACGGGCAGAACAACAAGGACATCCTCAAGTACAGCGGCATTTATCAGGCTGGTGCCCAGTTCCTGTCCACCAACGGACGCTGGGTGGCCGATGTCACCTTTGTCAAGCGCAGTGGCTGGAACCTGAACTTCAACACGACCGTCAATGTGGGCTTCCGCATCCGCAACAAAGACAACCAGTTCATCATGCTGCACTTCTATGACGGCTACGGCGAGAACATGCTCGACTACAACAAGTACCATTGCCGCCTCAGGGTGGGTCTGCTCATCCGTCCCCCGTTCTTCAGCGAGTTCTGATCAACCATCCTTAAATCCTTAATGACCTTAACCGTCCTTAACGCCTAATGAATCGTTTCGTTTCACTGATATTGCTGCTCCTGTACTGTGTGCCCATGTTGTCGTGGGCTCAGACTCCCGACACGGCCGCTGTTGTCCTGCCGCCTGACACTGCCCGCAGCCTTAGCCGCATCCAGCAGTTTAAGATGGACATCCGTGAACGCGTGGACAAGAAACTCAATGAGCCCTACGACACCACGCGCAACAGTGGCTACTGGTGGCGGGCGCTCAAGCACGGTCATGTGGACTTCAACGACAGCACGATGGGCTATCCCAAATTTGTGATGTTCTGCTATAGGACCTACATATGGGGCGACCGCACATTCAACAGTTACGACAGCTCCTATGTCGTGAGCACCGGCAAGAACTGGAAACTCTTCATCAAGAGCAACAACTGGGTGGACTCTTACATCGGTCATCCCGTCGAGGGCGTGAACCAGATCATCAACAGCAACCTGGTGTCCAACATCGGTGTCACGCTATCGTTCATGGCCGTCAGTGTGGGCTATTCGTTGGGCGTGAGCAACCTGATACACGGCGAAAACCTGTCCAACAAGGTCGACTTCTCGTTCACTTGTGCCCGCTTTGCCGCCGACGCCTACTTTTGGGAGAACAACAACGATATCAACGCGACCTATAGAATCAAGAGTCTGGATAATGTCAGGCACAAGGCCAGGCAGTCAGGCGTCAGCCGCAAGGCGATGGGCTTGACGGCCTATTACTTCTTTAACAACCGTCGCTATGCCCAGGCTGCTGCCTATTGTTTCTCTAAGTACCAGAAGCGCAGTGCCGGTTCATGGCTGGCGGGCTTCAGCCTGCAGCACTACGATGTGAAACTGGATGTGGAAAAGTTGTCCGAAGATGTGCGTCCTTACTTCCCGACGCAGGCCGATGCCCCCCGCATCCTCTACAACGACTACTGCCTGCTCTTCGGCTACGGCCACAACTGGGTGTTGGGCCCCAAGTGGCTGTTGAACTTCACCATCACCCCCTACATCGGCTATCGCTACAACCACTTCCCCAATGCCTACGACAGGGCCAGCAACTTCTCGCTCAACTGCCGTGCACGCACGGCTGCCGTGTACAACCACAGGCAGTTCTTCTTGGGCTTCCAGGGCTATGCCGACCATCACCGTTTCAAGTCCAAGTACAGCCGATTAGTCAATTCGGTCATCGAATTCTCCCTGCTGTGCGGTGTCCGCTTCTAAGCAATCCTGTTGCACTGCTTTCCAGATGGGCTGCACCGTGGTAAGAATAGATGAAAATGACTCTTTCATTTGGTCCTGTCCACGGCTTGCACTATCTTTGTAAGTGATTAAAACCCTATAGTCAAGAAAGATATGGATTCCAAAGCGTTTATTCAAAGTTATCGTGAGGCGTTCGGCGAGAATGCCCAGTTACCGTTGCTGTTCGGTTACAGCGACACCCCTGTGGCCGATACGGCCAAGATAGGCGGCTGCTTTTTCAAGGGGCTGCAGGGAGCACGAGAGGGCACGCCAGTGGCATTGAGTGCCGAGGTCATTGGCTGCGGGGGCGGCAAACTGTACACGGGTTTCAGCGACATGCCCGAGCGGGTGCCTAATTTCGTCTCGTTGACCGAGAAGTATAAGCGCACGCCCGAGATGGTCGCCGACTATGTCAAGAGTCTGGAGATGCCCCGAGCCGCTAAGCAGTACTTGAACTTTATAAGAATTGACCAGGCCGAGTCGCTTGACGGGTTTGAGGGGGTGATGTTCTATGCCACGCCCGATGCGTTGTCGGGACTGTGTGGCTGGGCTTTCTATGACAGCAACGAACTCGATGCCGTCGTGGCGCGTTTCGGTTCGGGATGCAGCACCGTGGTGTCGATGGCCGTCGTCGAGAATGCCCGTCAAGGGCACCGTTGCTTCCTGGGACTGTTTGACCCGTCGGTGAGGCCCTGGGTGGGCAAGGATGAATTGTCTTTTACCGTGCCGATGAGCCGCTTCAGGGTGATGCTTGACACGATGCACGAGTGTTTCCTGTTCGGGTCGCACGCGTGGGAGCGCATCAAGGCCCGCATGTAAAACATGTTATAGAATGTGAATTGCCCCGTCATCGTTTTGGTTGTGGGCAATTTTCTGTATATTTGCACACACTTTATTAACCAGATGATATGAAACGATATTTCTTCTTTTTGTTTGTTCTGGCGGCGTTGTCGATGAGCGGGCAGGGTTTCTTTTCCCCGTCGGTCGATTCACCCGAAATTGCCAAGGACGGCTCGGTGACCTTTAAGGTTAAGGCCGCTGGTGCCGACACGGTGCGGCTGATTATCGACACGCGTGTTGACACTTTGATGACCCGCACTGCGGGCGATACCTGGAGCATCACCTTGCGTGACCTGGAACCGGACCTGTATATGTACTTTTATATGGTGGACGGCATGAAGGTGCTCGACAATGAGAATGCCCACACGCTGCGCGATGTCAAGAGCGTGATGAACACCTTTGTGCTCGACCCCAAGGGCGATTGCCCCATGGCGGTACACAATGTGCCCCACGGCGAGGTGCGTGCGGTGTGGTATGACTCCCCGACGCTGAACATGCAACGCCGAATGATGATTTACCTGCCTCCCGGCTATGAGCAGGGACACCAGCGCTATCCTGTGTTCTACCTCCTGCACGGCTCGGGTGGCGACGAGACGGTGTGGCTGGAGCAGGGACGGGCAGCCCAGGTGCTTGACAACCTCATCGCCGAGGGCAAGGCCGCACCGATGATTGTCGTCATGCCCAACGGCAATGTCGACGAGCAGGCGGCGTCCAGCATGAGCGCCGAGGGCAATGTGCAGCCTACCTTTGCCCACAAGAACTGGATGGACGGCAAGTTTGAGCAGAGTTTCAGCGACATCATGAACTGGGTGGACAAGAACTACCGCACGCGCGACAGCAAGCGTTACCGTGCTATTGCCGGCTTGTCGATGGGTGGCTACCACTCGCTCTACATCAGCGCCAACCAGCCTGCCGACTTCGCCTATGTCGGCCTGTTCTCGGCTGCCATCAGCCGCATGGACCAGGGCAAGTGTCCCATCTATGACGACATCGAGTCCAAACTCGTGACCCAGTTCAAGCAGCACCCCCGCCTGTACTGGATGGGTATCGGCACCGATGACTTCCTGTACAAGGACAACACCGCCTTCAGGCAGATGCTCGACAAGAACCGCCTGCGCTACACCTATCACGAGAGCGGGGCAGGGCACGAGTGGGCCAACTGGCGTGACTATCTGGTGATTTTCACCCAACTGCTATTCAAGTGAACACCATCCAACTCCTAACTCCTAACTCCTAACTCCTAACTTATAACTCCTAACTCATCACAGATGCTCGATTCACTCATTGATTTTTTCGCCCAGTGGGGTTACTTCGGGGTATTTCTGGGGTCGTTCGTGGCCGGCAGCGTCGTCCCGTTCAGCAGCGAGGCGTTGGTCGTCGCCTGTGTGGGCCCGTTGCACATGGATCCCGTCATCTGCCTGTTTGTGGCATTGGCGGGAAATGTGAGCGGCGGCATGACCTGCTACTACATCGGGCACTTGGGCAAAATCGAGTGGATTGAGAAATATGCCCGTGTGAAAAAGGAAAAACTCGACCGCGCCCTGGCCTTCATGCATGGTCGTGGTGCGTGGATGGGTTTCTTTGCTTTCATCCCGATACTGGGAACCGCCATCAGTGTTGCCCTGGGTTATGTGCGCAGCAATGTGTGGATTGTGTTGCTGACGATGACCATCGGCAAGTTGTTGCGCTATGCCGCTGTCATTTGGGGTTCCCTGAAAATTATCGACCTCTTCTAAATAACTCCTAATTCCTAACTCCTAACTCCTAACTCCTAACTCCTAACTAATATGACTCCTATCGAAATCCGTAATGAACTACTGGCAGGGCGCATCATCAAGCACTTGGAGCGCCGCAACTTCAACGCCCACTACTGCGCCACCGCGGCCGAGGCCATCCGTCTTGTCCAGTCGCTTATGCCCGAGGGCAGCAGCGTCTCTTGGGGTGGCTCGCAGACTATCCGAGAGATGGGTTTGACCCACCAACTCATCAACTTCGGCAAGTACAAGGTCATCGACCGCGACAAGGCTGAGACGCCCGAGCAGACGCGTCAATGCTATCTCGACGCGATGAATGTGGACTACTTCCTCACCAGCGCCAATGCCATCACCCAGGACGGTGTCATCGTCAACATCGACGGCCGCGGCAATCGCGTCGCTGCCATTACCTGGGGCCCGCACAATGTGTTGCACATCATCGGCATGAACAAGGTGGCGCCTAACCTCGAGGCTGCCCTGGCCCGTGCCCGCAACACCGCTGCGCCCATCAACACCGCGCGCCTGGGCTGCGACACACCGTGCCGTCTCGACGGCGTGTGCCACAACTGCAACTCGCCGCAGTGCATCTGCAACTATGTCCACTTCACCCGCAACAGTTTCCCTGCCCATCGCCACACCGTCATCCTCGTCGGCGAGAACTGGGGCTATTGAGCGTGGTGCCTCAATAAGAACTATATTAACGACAGCATCCGCATTCCTGTGACAAAAAGGAATGCGGATGCCTTTTAAGTAGCTTGATAGTTACCAGCAGTTACTATAGCAGGTTGAAGAAAAAATAGAGGGCGGCATAGCGCATGGGTACACCTCGGGCATAGCCGATGGTGCTGTTGCTGCTGTTCCTGACCGTCCCGTCTTGTTCGACTTTTCCCATATAGGAGTTGCTGCTGTTGCGCACGGTGCCGTCACTCTCAATCTTGCCGATATAGGAGTTGCTGCTGTTGCGCACCTCTCCATTACTGCTGATTTTCCCGATCAAGCGGTTGCTGCTGTCGCGGATGTCGCCGTTGCTGTCAATTTTGCCGATGTAGGAGTTGCTGCTGTTCCTGATGGTGCCGTCACTCTCGATTTTGCCAACCGTCGAGTTGCTGCTGTTGCGTATCGTCTGCGCGTAGCCGTCTTGAGCCACATTCACCGCCATAAAGAGCAATAGCGCCATGGCAAACAGTTTAAGTAATGATGAATTCTTCATATCTTTAATCATTTTGGTTAAATATTCGGTTGATTGGATTTTCGGCAAATATAGTAACATTTTACTATAAAAACAAATAAAAATAACGAAATTTCAATGCCTGAACGGATTTGCTGTATGCACTTTAACAAAACAAGGAAGAAAGCGAATACAAGGCACCCGTTAAACTGCCGACTTTTGGTTAGAACAAAGTTTTTGCCTATTTTTGCAGAGGATTAGAAACAACTTGAACAAGAGAGGGAAGAGAACGCTGACAACTCCTGTTGTTTGTGTTGCCTGCAGGTAGTTCATGTTGTTGGATAAGAATTTGACATTTATAGGGATTATTCCGGCGAGGTTTGCCTCGACGAGGTTTCCCGGCAAGCCGTTGGCGATGCTGGGTGGTATGACAATGATTGAGCGCGTTTACCGCCAGGTGAGCAAGGCGCTTGACCGCGTGGTGGTTGCTACCGACGATGACCGTATCATGGCAGCGGTGGAGGCCTTCGGCGGACGGGCGGTGATGACAAGCACCGAGCACCGCAGCGGCACCGATCGTTGCCAAGAGGCTTACTTGAAGAACGGAGGCCATGAGGATGTCATCATCAACATCCAGGGCGATGAGCCGTTCATCCAACCCGATCAACTGCAAGCCATCATGGCCTGCTTTGACGACGAGGGAACCGACATCGCTACGCTGGTACGCCCATTTGATGCCAGCCGTCCCTACAGCGAGTTGGAGAACCCTAACAGCCCCAAGGTGGTGCTCGACAGTCAAATGCGCGCCCGCTATTTCTCGCGCTCGGTCATTCCTTACATACGGGGCAAAGAGCGTGAAGAATGGCCCAGAATGACACAATATTACACCCATGTGGGTATGTATGCCTACCGCGCCAGCGTTTTGGCTGAAATCACGCGCCTGCCGCAGTCACCGCTTGAACTCGCCGAGTCGCTGGAGCAGCTGCGCTGGCTCGAGAACGGCTATACCATCAAGGCTGGCATAACGACCACGGCCACCATCGGCATCGACACGCCCGAGGACCTCGCCCGTGCCGAGCAATACCTGGCAAATTCCTAACTCCTCACCCCTCACTTCTAACTCCTCACCAAAATGAAGTCTTCAATTCTCACAATATTTTGCTTGATAACAGCAATGGCCGCTGGCGCCCAGCCCGCCGGGGAACCGTGGATGAACCTGCAAGTGAACGAAATCAACCGCTTGCCTGTACACACATCGTTCTTCGCCAATGATGACATGGTGTCGGCATTGAACCATGCGTACGGGAATTCGGGTAGATATCTGTCACTTGACGGCGACTGGAAGTTCCAGTGGGTCGCCAACCTCGACGAGCGCCCAACCGACTTTTACCGCACCGACCTTGACGACAGCGATTGGGCAACGATGCCCGTGCCGGGAATGTGGGAATTGAACGGCTATGGCGACCCGGTGTATGTCAACATCGGCTTCCCGTGGCGCGGCAACTGGGAGAACGATCCGCCCCGCGTACCCGTCCAGGACAACCATGTAGGCACCTACCGCCGCCACATTACGCTGCCCGCCGACTGGAAGGGCAAACAGGTCATCGCCCACTTTGGAAGCGTGACCAGCAACATCAACCTATGGGTCAATGGTCAGTTTGTAGGCTATGCCGAGGACAGCAAGACGGCAGCCGAATTTGACATCACACCCTATGTCCACG
This sequence comes from uncultured Prevotellaceae bacterium, assembly GCA_900322135.1. GTDB lineage: Bacteria > Bacteroidota > Bacteroidia > Bacteroidales > Muribaculaceae > Sodaliphilus. The sequence goes on along the minus strand of ONYP01000053.1, from coordinate 991 downwards.
AGGGAGATAACCTGATGGCATTCCAAGTGATGCGTTGGTGTGACGGCACCTACAGCGAGGATCAGGATTTCTGGCGCCTGTCGGGCGTGGCACGGTCGAGTTATCTTTATTGCCGTGACAAGAACAACCACATCGATGACCTGCGCGTGACAGCGGGTCTCACCGATGATTTCAAAGACGGTACATTGATGATTGCCCCTGTCATTACAGGCAAGGGCACGATGAGTTACCATCTTCTTGACGCTCAAGGAAACGAAGTGACCATGACGCCTGCCGGCGAAAACCGCTGGATTGTTCCCGCAGCCCACCAATGGACAGCCGAAACGCCCTATCTTTACATCTTGGTTGCAACGATGGTTCCCGCCGACAAGAAAGCCAAGGGAGAGACCATTGTCCAAAGAATCGGTTTTCGCCGCGTTGAGATAAAGAACGGTCAACTGCTGGTCAACGGCAAGGCAGTGCTCATCAAGGGTGCCAACCGCCACGAGTTGGACCCCGACGGCGGCTATGTCGTCTCGCGTGAGCGCATGATTGCCGACATCAAGGAGATGAAGCGCATGAACATCAACGCCGTGCGCACTTGCCACTATCCCGATGACCCGATATGGTACGACCTGTGCGACGAGTACGGCCTGTATGTCTTTGCCGAGGCCAACCAGGAGGGACATGGTTTCCACTATGACCCCAACACCGCCGCATCCTATAAGCCGATGTTCGCCAAGCCCATTCTGGAGCGCAACCAGCACAATGTGGCAGTGCAGTTCAATCATCCCAGCGTCATCGTTTGGTCGCTGGGCAACGAGACCTGTGACGGTCCTAACTTCACTGCTGCCCGTGACTGGATACGCTCGGTTGACCCTTCACGCCCCATCCACTGGGAGCGTGCCCAGGGCGGCGAGAACACCGACCTGATGTGCCCGATGTATGCCTCGCCCGAGTGGTGCGAGCGCTATGCCAGCAAGCCCGAGAGCACCAAGCCGCTCATCCTGTG
>ONYP01000052.1 GCA_900322135.1 uncultured Prevotellaceae bacterium | reverse complement strand
GGACAGGTGCGCAACGACGAACTGGTGCTGAGCAGCCATAACCGCGCCTGCCTGGTGCTGGACGATGACGGGCACCCCTACGTTGACCGACTGACCTTCACGGGGACGGTAACCTGTGGCGAAACCTCCTTTGCCCTGAACCTGGTGAACCGTATGCGCTATGCCTACGAGAACATCGCCACCAACCAGACCATCCTGTTCACCCGCAGTTACGGTCCCGTGACCTATGACGCCTCCAACACGGGCAAGATGGTGGTGCTGCGCCCTGCCGGTGAGCCGTTCCGTTGGCTCGCGCCCAGGGCTCGACCACGATTCCCGACGGCAAAGCCATCCTGTGGCTCAAGGGCTCCTATGCCAACAAGGCTGAGCAGATGGCCGTGGGCGACGCGCTGGACATCAGTTTCAGCCTCACGCTCAACAACGGTCCGCACGATGTGAATATCCACCAACTCATCGGCGGCAGCAACCACATCATCATGCAGAACGGCGAGTTCATGGAGGACTGGGCCGAACGCCATCCCCGCACCGCCATCGGCTTTAATGCCGACAGCACCCGCCTGTACTTCGTCGTCGTGGACGGACGCCACCTGACCTCGGTGGGTGTGACCCTGCTGGAGATGAAGGGCATCTTTGACGCCCTGGGAGCCGTCACGGCGGTCAACCTCGACGGCGGCGGCTCCTCATGCATCCTGGTCAACGACGAGGTGATGAACCATCCCAGCGACGGTTCGGTGCGCGCCGTGGGCAACGGCTGCCTGTTTGTCTCGACAGCCCCCGAGGACGATGCCATCGGCATCATCAGTTTTGAGCCGCGATGCTATAACCTGTCGATTTCGGCAACCACCACCTTCGGCGTGTGGGGCTATAACCAGTATGGTGTGCTCAAGACGCGCGACCTGCAAGGCTGCACCTTCTCGTGCGACCCGCAGGTGGGCACCTTTGACGAGCAGGGCTATTTCCATGCCTCGCCGACACCCGCCTCGGGCAACCTGTATGTCCACTACAACGGCATCACCGCCAGCCAGGCCGTCACCATCATGGAGGCGCAATGGATGCTGGTGAGCGACAGTGTCGTCATCGACGAGTTTCACCCCTATGCCATCAACATCAACGGCGTGAGCGGTTACGGGCTGGACAAGGTGGACCCTTCGGTAGTGGCGTGGACATCGGCCGATGAGCAGGTCTGCGCCGTTGACGGTCAGGGCATCATCACTGCCGTGGCCGACGGACGAACATTCGTCGGCTCCAGCCATCCCCTGCTAGCCGACTCGCTTCTCGTCCAGGTCGAGAATCCCAAGGCCCGGGTGACCACTGTCGAGAACGCGCCCATCGACCCCTCCACATGGGACATTGCCCAAAGCGGCGGCAAGGACCGCATCGTGACGGCCCTGGAGAACGGCCTGCAGATTGACTTCACGGGAGCCTCGTCACGCAACCCCTACATCAAGATTTCCAAGGCCGTGAGGATGTGGGGTATCCCCGACACGCTGCGTCTGCGGCTCGAGCCGGGAGCGCTGCAACTCAAGTCGGTAAAAATCCTGCTTGAGAACAGCTATGGCGAACGAGTAACGGTAGAGTACCCCATCAGCACGGCGGCCGACGGCACCATCGTCCTGGATGTGCCGGCCACCGACATCTGTAATGCTGCCGACCTGGGCAACTTTCCGCTGCATCTGGTCTACTATTACATCACCTACAACAGCGTCACGACGGGCGAGCAATACAGCCTGAAGATTCCTGGCATGGAACTTGTATATGCCAGTATGCCGCCCCAAGAGCAGCACGCTACTGGCGATGTAAACCTGGACGGTGAAGTCAACATCGCCGACATCAACGCGGTCATCGGCATGATCCTGTCGGGCAATGTGATGAGCATGGGTGATGTAAATGAAGACGGTGAGGTGAACATCGCCGATATCAACGCACTGATTGCCTTGATCTTGAGTTGATATTCATATAAGTTAACTTCATAATAACCAATAGATGATGAAAAGATTATCATTAACCCTCTTGATTGCCTGCTGCGCCCTGGCGCTGACTGCGCAGGATGCCATCCGTGTGAACTATAAAGGCGCAAAACCCACCATCCGCGACTTTGTAACGGCCTTTGTTGCCACTACCGAGGATGTTGACGAAGATGAGTGCTGCAACGAAATGCTCAACGCCGTCGCATATGCGTGGAACAGGCATAAAAAGGGGCTTCCAATGGAAGAGGGCGTGACACTCACCATCGATGAGAAAAACGGTTATGTGCTCTATGAAAGCAGGTCGGAGCATGGGTCGATAGAGCATTTGTTGAGGGTTGAGATGTGCTACTGGAACGAGGCCGATGGAAAGCACAAACTGTTTGCCTACAATGTGGCATCTTTCATCAATGGGCAGTTCGATGCCGGCCAGTATGACGGCCTCGATTTCTACCGCTACGACAACGCTAAGAAAACCATGACCTACTGTGAGGACAGGAGAGGCACCACGGCAGTGTATAAGTACAATGTACGATGCTCTTTCAACCTGCCGCGCAAGGGTAAGGACATCAAGGTCACCTTGTGGTATGACAGCGGCAAGAAAGTAAAGACGCTGAAGTGGAACGGAAAAAAATTCACGCTCTGAGTCACACCTCAAAACTTATCAGCCCACCCGCCAGGTGGGCTTTTTTGTGCCTACACACCTAGAGGGCGTAATCCACCACCGATGACCGAAAAAAGCCCGAAACAGTTGTGTAAGTCAATCATCATCGGTAATTTTGTGCATCAATAGATTGAAACGATGAAACGAGACGAATTCATGGTAGAAGTGTGTGCCAACGGCGTGGAATCCTGTCTGGCGGCACAAGAGGGAGGAGCCGACCGCGTGGAACTGTGCGCCGGCATCCCCGAGGGTGGAACGACACCGAGTTATGGCGAAATCAAGGTGGCACGGCGCGTGTTGACTGCCACACGGCTGCATGTGATTATCCGCCCCCGCGGAGGGGATTTCCTGTACAGCGACCTGGAGGTGGAGCGCATGGCGGCCGACATCGCCGTGTGCCGCGAACTGGGCGTTGACGGCGTGGTGTTCGGCTGCCTGCGGGCCGACGGCACCATCGATGTCGAGAAGAACCGTTACCTGATGGAGTGCGCTAGGGGGATGAGCGTGACGATGCACCGCGCCTTTGACCGCGCAGCCGACCCGGAACAGGCGCTGGAGGACATCATCAGCCTCGGCTTTGACCGCATCCTCACCTCGGGCCAGCAGCCCAAGGCCATCCAGGGCGTCGACCTGCTTGCCCGACTCAACCGCCAGGCGGCTGGACGCATCATCCTGATGGCAGGCAGCGGTGTAACCGAGGACAACATCGCTGAACTGCGCGCGAAGACAGGGTTGCACGAGTTCCACTTCTCGGGCCGCGAACCCCAGCCCAGCGCGATGCAATATGTCAACCCCAACCTGTACATGGGGCGTCCCGGCGCCAACGAGGCCAGCCTGGACTACACCACGGCACGGCGCGTTGCTGCAACGATTGCACAACTGCTTGATTGACAGCATAGTATGTGCCAATATCGGCACATGCACCTTTTAGCCACCCCGGCCGATATTCAACAAAACATGACGACATTCTTGCACACAATAGCGAGAATGACTACTTTTGCATAATCATATTATAATACTGAATTTTCTTCTAAACCCGATTATGAAACGAATTCTTCTGTTAGCCATCACCCTGGCCATGGTCTGCACTGTGCAGGCCCAACGGGTGAGCGAATCGGCAGCCCGGCAGACGGCTGCACAGTTTTTTGCCGAGAAGTCATTCCGGTCCTCGGCTCCCTCTGGCTCGTCGTCGCTGCGGCTTGCCTATACCGCCCAGGACAGCCATTTCTACATCTTCAACCGTGGCGAGCAGGACGGATTTGTCATCGTCGCTGGTGACGAGCGGTTGCCTCAGGTGCTGGGCTATGGCAGCACCGGAACATTTACATCGAGCGACATCCCCCTGCCCATGCAGGACTGGATAACAGAGATGAACCGCGAGATTGCCTACCTCAAGGCGCATAGCAATGCGGTAGTCCACTACCCCGTCAAGCGGAGCACCGCCGTCGCGCCCATGGTGACCACCCGATGGAACCAAGAGGCTCCCTACAACAACCTGTGCCCCACCTACAACGGGGGCGCGGCACGCGCCGTGACAGGATGTGTGGCCACCGCGATGGCCCAAATCATGAACTACCACGAGTGGCCTGAGCGAGGCACCGGCAGCCATTCCTACAATTGCAATGTCAACAATACCGACCCCATCACGCTCTATGCCAATTTCAGCCAGTCGGTTTACGAGTGGGACCTCATGCTGGACACTTACGACTCGAGCAGCAGCCCCGAGTCCTGCAATGCCGTCGCCAAACTGATGAGCGATGTCGGCATCTCGGTGGACATGAATTACGGCGCTTCGAGCGGCGCCCAGGAGACCGATGCGCTCGAAGCACTCATAACTTATTTCGGATACAGCGACAAGGCTTACCTGATGCAGCGCGACCTGTTCGGTGGTGAAGAGTGGGACCTGATGCTCATGGACGAACTCAGCGCCGGCCGTCCGATTCTGTATTGCGGATTCGCCTATTCCCAGGGCTCGCTGGGCGGCCATGCCTTTGTGTTCGACGGCTATGACACCGACGGTTATTTCCATGTCAACTGGGGTTGGGGTGGAGCCTATGACAACTACTTCCTGGTATCGGTGCTGGCCCCCTCGGCAGGCAACGACTTCAAGTATGGCCAGGACGCCATCTTCGGCGTCATTCCCGCACCGCAAGGCAACGAAGTGGCTGATGTGCTCTACCTGCGCGGCGTGATGCATCCCAACATGCAGAGTGCTCCTCGTGACAGTGAAGTGAGCATCGGCTTCTCGGACCTGATTGTCCAAGGCAACTTGCTCGAGACCGTCGGCTACGAGAGCGTGGGAAACTGGTCGATACCCTATGACACCATTCCCATGGAACTGGCAGTCTATGACCAGAACGGCGCGAAACAGCAGTCCCACAAGTTTAGTTATAAGGTGTTCCCCTCAAGTTGGTGGGCCAATAATGAGGATATCGTCTTCACTCCCGACGCATCGCTGGAGGATGGCGAGTATATCATCAAAATGGCCTATTCGCCACTGAAAGACGGCAACTACGATTCCTGGATCAGTAATCAGTTAGGGCAGCCCGTCTACTGCAAGATGCGCCTGGACGGTGACATGGTGTGGTTGTCGGATTGCGCGTTGGCCGAGACCTATGACCTGGACAACTTCGCTCCAGCGACGCTCGACATCTATGTGAACGAGCCCTTTGATGTCAATGTCACGCTGTCCTACACGGGTTACGGATACGGACCACAAGGAACTGTCAACCAAACCATTGGCAACATGCACCTGTCGTTGCGTTCCAACGGAACAGAGGTGGCTGTCAGCGAACCGGTTCCCGTATCGGTTGCCTTTAACACCACCGAGTCCTACACGCTGCAGATGATGGCTCCGGAACAATGGGGCCGTTACCAACTTCTGCTCGTAGACGACAGCGGCCAGCCGTTCACACCCCGCTCGGGATGGTATGACCTGGAAGAGCCCGACGGCACCTACAATCTTGTCGTCCTGCCCAAGAGTGATAAACTTGTCGAGGACTTCGAGGCCATGGAGGCCAACTCGTCGACCAACCAGACCAATGTCCAGGGCTCGTTCACCAAGTGGAACTTCAACAAGAGCGGCGTGCGCGCTCCCGGCGAGGGCAAGTGCAACGGCAGCCACTCGGTGATGATGAAGAAACCGAGCACTTTCTATAGCGTCGAGCCGATTTCCCACCATTTCCTGATGGCCACAGCCACCATCTTCAACAATGCATCGACCGATGCCAAGTACACCCTTGAATACTCGGTGGACAATGGCACGACCTGGGTCAAGGCGTCCACTATCGAGGGAGAACTTGCCGCCATCGTCCCTGGCAGTTCCACCGAACTGGTCATCTGGCAACTTAACCTGAAAGCCCGTGACGGTGCCCTGTTCCGTGTGGCCATGACTGGCGGCGGCTCGGCAGCAACCTATGTCGATGACTTCACCCTGCACTATAAGGATTTACAGATTGCAGGAGATGTCAATCTCGACGGCGAGGTCAACATCGCTGATGTGAATGCCGTCATCGATATCATCCTCAGCAGCACCGGAAATGTTGATGCCGATGTCAATGGCGACGGCGAAATCAATGTCGCCGATGTCAATGCCGTCATTAACATCATTCAGGGGAGTTAAAAGTTAGAAGTTAGGAGTTAAAACCTGAAAGAAGGTTCATCAGGTCGTCATCGGGGGAGACCCAGGTGACGGCCTGGTCTCTCTTGTACCAAGTGAGTTGCTTCTTGGCATACAGGCGTGTGTTTTTCTTCATGCGCTCGATAGCGGTGTGGCGGTCCATCGTGCCATCGAACATGGCGAACATCTCTTTCATTCCCACGGTGTTGAGCGAGTTGAGATGGCGCAGGTGATAGACCGAGCGGGCCTCTTCTTCAAGTCCGGCATCAATCATCTGGTCCACGCGACGGTTGATGCGGTCAAACAGGCATTCCCGCTCGATGTTGAGGACGAGTTTGACAATTTTGAAGTCGCGCTGCTTGGCGGTGCCGGTGCGCAACGAGGAATAGGGCACTCCGGCCTGACGGCAGATTTCCACGGCATGGCACACGCGGCTGGTGTTGCGACGGTCGACAGCCGCTGCATACTGCGGGTCCAACCCTTCCAACTCCCTGACCAGGCTTTCCAACCCCTCGAGACGCAGTTTCTCCTTGACGGCAGCGCGCACCTCGGGACTGATATCGGGCAACTGGTCGATGCCGTTGCACACCGCGTCGACATAGAGCATCGAGCCGCCACACATCACGACATAGTTGCCCTGCTGCCACAACGAGGGCAACAATGCCATCACATCGGTCTCGAACTGGGCAGCGCTGTAACTCTCTTCCAGGTCCTTGAAAGCCACGAAGTGATGCCTCACCGCAGCCAGTTCCTCGGGCGTGGGTGCAGCCGTGCAGATAGGGATACCGCGATAAATCTGACGGGAATCGGCATTGATGATGTCACAATGCAGCGACTGCGCCAGCCTGATGGCCGCCGCCGTCTTGCCCACCCCAGTGGGACCAGTGATGACAATCAATGTTTTATCCATTCACTCCCGATGTCAAGCCTCGTCCTTGTGGTCCTCGTTACGGTAGGAGCTGAGGAAAGACGAGGTGAGCGCCAAGGCCGACTTGTTGCTGTCGTTTTTCTTCTTGTTGCCCTTGTGCAACGGGTTGGGCTGATGCAGGACAAACTCACAGTAATAGGAAATGATGAGCGTCGTCAGCGGCAAACCGATAATCAGGCCGATGAAGCCCATCACATACACCCACAGCGACAGCGACAGGAAAATGATGGCAGGATTCAGGCCCATCTGCGATTTCATAATGGTGGGAATGAGCACCATGTCCTGGATAACCTGGCAAATAATATATGCCAGGATGACCCAACCGAACATGACCCAGAAACTGCCGCCCGTGGCCGCTGTAGCGACGAGACACAGGAAAGCCGAGATGGGTATTGAAATGAGTTGGAGATAGGGCACCATATTGAGCAGGCCCACAAACATGCCGAAAGCGATGGCCATGGGCAGGCCGATAATGTAGAACTCGATGGCAAAAATCACGCCCACAAAGAATGACACCGCCGCTTGGCCACGGAAGTAACGGCTCATCGTGTCGGCCACATCGCCAAAGATACGCAACGCCATACGGCGGTACTTGGGCGGGATAGCCGACTTGAAAGCCCTTGACAATTTATGGTAATCCAGCAGGATGAAGAACATGTAAAGCAGGACGATGAACCATGAGATGATGCTGAAAATCACGCTCATCGTTCCGCCCACAACCGACCAAGCACCCGAGAGGGCCTTGTTGACGATTTCCATCCATTGCTGCTTGCTGAAAATCTCGTTGAATTTCTCGGGGTCAATGTATCGTTGTATAAACTCGTTGATCTCGGCCGGGACATAAGGGATGCGCAATGACGACTTGGCATAGGCTGCCAACTGCTTGGACATCACGCTGAACTCGTCAATCAGATACGGGATAATCAACCAGCACAGTCCAGCAATCAAGGCTATGACAATCAGTAACGCCACGACAACGGCCACTCCACGGTTAGTGATGTGGACCTTGCGTTGCAGCCATTCGACAAGGGGCTCGATGATGTAAGCGAGGATAAAGCCCACGACAAAGGGCATGAGCACAGGACTCAGGTAATTGATGAGCCACACACCGACAGCCACACTGATGAGTGTCAAAACCATCCTCACCACGCGGTCAAAGTCATATTTCTTGGGTTGTACTGTTTGTGCCATATTATGGAGAATCTGGAAGGTCTAGATAAACTGGATATTCTCGATGAGGTCTATAAATCGATATCAACCTCTACGGGGCAATGGTCGCTCCCATAGATGCCGGTGTGAATCTTGGCATCGGTCAATTGCTCCTGCAGCCTGTTGCTCACCAGGAAATAGTCGATGCGCCAGCCCGCATTCTTCTCTCTTGCCTTGAAACGATAGCTCCACCAGGAGTACACATCAGTCACTTCGGGGTTGAAAAAGCGCCATGTATCGGTGAAACCCGAGTCGAGCAGCACGGTCATTTTCTCGCGTTCCTCATCGGTGAAACCGGCGTTCATGCGGTTGGACTTGGGATTCTTGAGGTCAATCTCCTGATGGGCCACATTGAGGTCACCACACACGATGACAGGCTTTTTCTCGTCCAATCGCAACAGGTAGGCACGGAAGTCATCCTCCCATGTCATGCGGTAGTCAAGGCGGCGCAAACCGTCCTGACTGTTGGGTGTGTAGCATGTAACCAGGTAGAAATCAGGCATCTCCAGCGTGATGACACGCCCCTCGAGATCATGTTCCTCGACCCCGATGCCATAGGTCACGCCGATGGGCTCGTGACGGCTATAGATAGCCGTTCCAGAGTAACCTTTCTTCTCGGCATAGTTCCAATAGGAATGGTATCCCTCAAACTCCAAATCCAACTGCCCCGCCTGCATCTTGGTTTCCTGCAGGCAGAAGAAGTCGGCGTCAAGTTGCTTGAAAATATCGGCAAATCCCTTGCCCACCACGGCACGCAGGCCGTTCACATTCCAGGAGATGAACTTCATTGCTTCACGATGATTTTGATTCAAAGTGCAAATTTAATGCAAACTGCGGGCTTGGCAAAAGTATGGATGAAGTTTTTTGCCACCTGATGGCAGCAACGACAGCACACACGATGGCTCAATGCTTGAAGCGGGCCATCTCGTAGAGAGCCGGCAGGGCGCAGCCGTCGGCATTGTTGAACAGGCCACGGTTGAGGCCTCCCCGACCCTGGTACGGCGTGCCGTAACTATTCTCCTCGGGGAACCACCAGAACAGGCCCTTCACATTGTCGTGGCGGTTCAACTCGGTGACCAGCTGTGCAGTAAACTCGTGCTGGCCCTCGATGGTGCCCGGCAGGCATTGCGAGAAGTCCTCGCTACCGTCCCACGACTTGCCGTTATGCAGGTAGTAATAGGCCGCCTCAACCATCATCACGGGCTTGTCAGGGTAGCGCTCGGCAAGCAGGTCGAGCGTCACGCCCAGGTTGGGAATCGTGCCGTGCCACATGGGATAATAACTCAACCCGATGATGTCATAGTCCAGGCGAGCCTCTGCCAAGCGGTCATAGTAGTTGCGCGTCATCTCCCAGTCGCCGGCCTTCTCGGTGTGGATAATAATGCCCGCTGCGGGACACACCTCGCGGCAAGCCTTGCAGCCCGCCTTGAGCAGACTGGTGAAGACATCCCAATTGTCCGGTTTCATCGGGTCAACGCGGCCCACGGGCCAGTCCATGCCAAAGGTAATCTCGTTGCCCACCTGAATCATGGCGGGCTCGGCGCCTGCCGCCTTCATGGCCGCCAGGCAATGACGGGTGTAATGGTAGATGCTGTCGGCGAGCGTCTTGCTGTCCAGCCCTTCCCACCGTTTAGGCGTGAACTGCTTGGCAGGGTCGGCCCAGGTGTCACTGTAATGAAAATCCAGCATCACCTCAAAGCCGCGCGCCTTGATGGTCCGGCACAGGTCGATGACATAGTCCAGGTCCTGACAGACGCCCTGGTCATGATGACTTCCGGGAGCATATTGCGGATCGACGAACAGGCGCACGCGCATCATGTTCCATCCCTGCTGCTTGAACAGGTCGTAAGGGTCCACAGTCACGCCACAAGAGTCCTTGTAAATCACCCCATTGCGGGCATTAGCGGTCATCATCGACACGTCACCGCCCAACCACGACTGGGCTACTGCCGGCAATGCTATCACCAGCGACATTACACATAGTGCTACTAGATTTTTCATCACTTCACTTGAATTACCGCGGCACCGGCACCACCGCCGTGCCACAACATTTGGTTTAAGTAAAAACAAAAGAGCGCCGATAATCAATGACCATCAGCACTCTTTCATGTCGGGGTGACTAGAATTGTTTCACACCTTTTCGCGTTCCTAAGTGGTTGATAATCAATAGCGGCAAAGGGCAGATTATAGGGCATCGTGTCCCGTTTTTGTCCCGATTTTGCCTAGCAAAATCTGTATCGTTCGCTCCTTCTCTGCGAGCAACTCGCGAAGCGTAGCCATCTCGCCTGACTGCGTCACTGCGCTCGCATTGGCGTTCCCGATGAGCGTGCTCGCCTGCGCTGTCGCTTGATGACCACCGTCTGGCTCGTCAAAGAAGAAACTCGGCGACACTTCAAGAATCCGACATATCTTTTCCAACAGGTCGCACTGAATAGACGAGTGCTTGAAAAAGCGAGACAGGCTCTCGGGAGCCAAGTCTATGTCTCTTGCAAACTGCAACTTCTTGATGCCCTTCGCTTCTACTAGTTCTTTAATTGTATTTCCAATGTGCTTCATTTAACCGAAAGTTTAAAAAATCTTAAAATCATTGTTAATTCTTAACCAAATGGGTTAAGTTTCCAATGTTAATATTACCTTTGTGGCGGTAAAATTAACACGAATAGTTCATATATCCAAGAAAATGACCGAAAAAAATAACAAAATACGCAAAGACTCGGAAGCACTGAGGGATTTCCTGGAGCAGTTCGAGCGCCACGATAAGGTGTATTGGATTACCCAATTATCGGAAGGATGCATGGTGCCCAGGCACACCGTCCATAATTGGAGCAAAGGGCTAATCAGAATCCCCGCCCTTTATAAACTCAAGATAGAGGAAATTATCGGACAGGAAATCTTCGACAGAATCACCGAGCCAGCATAAACCATTTTGACATCATGGCAGAATATTACTCACAAGATTCAATCGATCGGGTGCGAAACGACGCCGACATACGTTTCTGCATCCCTGGAGCGGACACGCACAAAGCCACATCCTATGTGCCTTGCCCGAAATGCGGTGCATCGGGCAAGCAAGGCGGGAAGCAGAAAGGGCTGTGCGTAACGCACACGTCAAGAAAAAACCTCGCCCACTGCTTTAGCTGCGGATTCTCGTTGACAAACGGGATCGCCGCCACAATGTTCTATCAGTGCAACGATGACAGGTCTCGATTCATGGAAGCGGTGAAGGCTACCGCAGACGCTTGCGGAATGGTGCTGCTGCCTGAGAAACGGCAGCGCACAAACAAGAGCGTGCAGCCGGTGAAGTCTTTCGTGGAACGCCAGCTGGAAGCCAGCGGCCTCACACAGAAAGACGTGATGGCGACATGGAAAGAAATCGTCAAGGGCGAAACGGTGGAACACTATACATCGCCTTTCGTGCGTGGCTCAATAGACAGGGAGGGCAATGTGCACACTGGCGATGACGAAATGCTGATATACTACTTCGGCCTTGATGGCTACCTGCAGATGTACCCCACACGTGGGGCGCGTGGCGGCCTCCGTCCGTACATCCGCATCAGATGGTCAAACCCTCAGCTGCATACACCAGAGGGCAGCAAGCGCGAGAATAAGTACATGTCGCCAAAAGGCGCACCGACTAGGTTCTATATCCCGCAGCGCATCCGCGATTTATATAATGAGTCTGCGCCCATCGAGACGCTAGTCATCCAGGAAGGCGAGAAAAAGGCCGAAAAGGCTTGCAAACATGGCATACCTTCTCTAGCCATTCAGGGCATCTTCAATATCGGCTCGAAGGAGAGCGGCTTGCCGCAAGACCTTCAATATGTTGTGCAGCGATGCCAAGTGAAAAACGTGGTGCTGCTTTTCGACTCGGACTGGGATGACCTGTCGAAACAGCTCAACCCGGACGAGGCGGTGGACTACCGCCCCCGCATGTTCAGCAAAGCAGCTATCAAGTTTAAGAAGTATGTGGCATCGCTCCACAACCTGGGCATCAATGTGGACATCTTCTTTGGTCACATCAATAACAACGCTTTAGGCGATAAGGGTATTGATGACCTGCTCGTAGGCACCCTCAAAGGGAAAGAAGATGAGCTCGCCAAAGATATTGACTTCGCCCTCCACGCACACGATGGCATAGGCACCTACTGCTCGATCTTCAACGTATCGACCAGCAGCGACATACAGATCCAAGACTACTGGCTCCTGAATGACATCGAGGGCTTCTACAATAAATATAAGGAGAGGCTGCAGCCGCTAAAGCTGTTCAAGTTCAACCAGTTCAAATATAAAGTCGGAGAGGAAGGCAAAGTGGAACTGGCCTCCCGGGTGATGGCTGACCGTGAATTCTGGTCAGTAGTCGATAAGCAGAACGGCGGCAAATCTGTTTCCCTCGAAACTTTTGAAGCCCTGCAGTTCATAGAACAAGCGGGCTTCTGCAGATGCCATACGGCTGACCTCCCCGATGGGGAGTATAAGTACATCCATAATAATGATGGCATCGTGAAAGTAGTGCAGGGAGCGCACATCCGTTCCTTTGTGTGGGACTACATCGTGATGACATCCAAAGACCCGGCTGTACGCAACCACTTCGCCGCCCGACTGAGCAACGACCTGTCGGCAGACAAACTGGAGCGTCTGCCTATCATCGAGGATATCTTCGATGAGTTCACTCCATATCAGCAGAAGTTTTTCTTCAAAAATGTGATGGTGACGATAACTCCCGAAGCCATCAAGGAGGACAAGCTGTCGCAAGGCGCCGTTTGGGAAGACAGGGTGATACCGCACAATCTGCACCGCTTCTCCATCATTGACCATGTGGAAGTGGACGCCACGAAAGGTGGCTTCAAAATCGTTCCCACAGCTGATGGAGCGCGATGCGACTTCTTCAGGTTCCTGTGCTACACATCGGACTTCTGGTGGTCGAAAGGTGGGCCCCAAACGGCTGAGGAAATCAAGGAGTATAACCAACACCTCCTCAACAAGCTCACGGCCATCGGCTACCTGCTCACCGACTATAAGTTCAAGACTGAACTTAAAGCGGTCATCGCTATGGATGGGGAGATGTCTGACGTGGGGCAGTCCAACGGCCGCACGGGAAAGTCGCTCATCGGCGTAGCGCTGAGCTTCGTAAAGAGCCAGGCAGCAGTCGATGGTCGTAACACAAAGAATGATGATGACTTCATGTTTACGGAGGTGACACCTCGCACCCGTAACATCTTCTTCGATGATGTGCCAGTAAACTTCGCCTTCGAACGCCTGTATGTGGCAATCACGGGCGACCTGACAGTGAATGTGAAGGGCGGCGCTCGCTATGCCATCGATGGGGCCAAGTCCCCAAAGATATATATCGCCACAAACCACGCCATCAACGGGAGCCAGTCGCGAAGCTCGATGGAGCGTATAGTGTACCTGGGCTTCTCGAACTATTTCAGCGATGCCAGGCACCCGTTTGATGTGTTCGGACACCAGTTCTTTGAGGACTGGGACGATGAGCAGTGGAACATGTTCTACTCGCTGATGATCGAGTGTGTGTACCTCTACTACTCATCCATGCAGAATGGCTGGGCTAGACCCGGCCAGGGAGTGGTGACACCGCCCATGCACGACATCATGCAGCGCACGCTGAGGCAGCAGATGTCGGAGTCAATCTACCAGTGGGCTGAGGTGTTCTTTGAACCGTCGAACAATCAAATTAACTCGCGCATCCCTCGCTCTACACTGTTCGACGAGTTCAAGAAACACTTCCCTGACCAGAGGTCGGGAATCAGTACAGCGAACTTCAAGACAAAACTGAAGCTGTACTGCCAATTCAAGGGCTACCACTTCAACCCGAACAAACTCAATGCGGAAGGGAAATCCTTCCGCCTGTGGATCGCCAACCATGAAGGTGAGTCCTTCATCGGCGGCGATGATAAGTCGGGTGGCGTAGAATACTTCAATATCTATGATACACAGCACGCAATGAATGAACCTTTTTAATATTGACAATTATGGCTGATTTAAAATCAAAGAATCCCTACGATGACCTGCTCACCAGGTCAGAGGAAGCGGTGCCTGGAAATCCTAAAGAATGGAAAACAGTCACCCACAAGGTTTGGGAAGATGACACAGAAAAACGATGGCGCATCAGAATCATCATCGCCAATCCCGCTCCGTTCAAGTTCTATATCGGGTATGATATTGAAACGCCATCAGGCGGTATCTATCTTGTACCTGGTAAAGATAAAGGCTACGCCAATAGTGAACGCCATGCCATGCTCTATGCGCTAGGGAGAATCCAGGTAAACCTTGATTTGACGCAAGAGCAAGAGCATGCAGTGAAAGAGGAAATTTTCAAACAACGTCAATTAACCCTGTTCTGATGGAAGCACTGGTGTATAAGAATAATCAAGAGCTCGTCAACATCTTCTGCAAAGACTGCCAGAAACGAGAAAGACGAGGATGTAAAGAAATGGAGCCCATGAACTGCGACATCGTTAAAGGCTATATGCTGGGGCAGCAGGAAAACGGCTACGGAATTATTGTAGGCAAATTTAAAATCGAAGCGATATGAAAGCATGGTTAGCGAGAGACCTCGATGGTGAACTTTGGATATATAGGCATTGGCCAACAAGAAACTGCGACTTCTTCTGCATAGACGAAGAAGATTATGATGCCGAATTGAATCAAAAATGGAAACTGCGCCAAGACGTCTTCCCGGAAGTGACCTGGGAAAACAGCCCAAAGCTGGTCAACGCAGAATTTCAAATAAGTATTATCAATAAATAAAAGAAGTAAAACATGATTGGATTTAGTGACATTTTCGAATCAGGCTGCACAGGCCAAAAGGCCCTTAGAATGAAAGACTTTCTAAAGGACGATATTTCTTGCA
>ONYP01000010.1 GCA_900322135.1 uncultured Prevotellaceae bacterium | reverse complement strand
CTTGAATTTTTCGGCATGAGCCTCGATACCCATCATCATGAACCCGAAGAGGAGTATCCAGATACTAATGTTTTTCATAATCTTCAGATGCTAAAATGAATCATAATCCAACTGAATAAGGGTGTATATAACTCTAATCAGCAGGCTTCATGGCGAAACCTGCTGTATCGAGCATTATCCTGCTACGGAATCAGAGCAGGGCGTCGAGCTTGGCGGCCAGGGCGTCATGGGTGATGGTGCCCACATGCTTGTCCACCATTTTGCCTTCCTTGTCAAAGAAGAGCAGCGTGGGGATGTTGCGGATACCATACTCCACACTCAGTTCGTCGCCATCGTCGACATTGTATTTGCCAATGATGGCACGATCCTCGTAGGTTCCTGCCAACTCCTCGATAATGGGAGCGATGCTGCGGCAGGGACCGCACCAAGGTGCCCAGAAGTCAATCACCACGGGTTTACCCGATTCCAGTAACTCTTTGTAATTAGCGTCGTTAATTTCTTTTGCCATTGCTATTTGTTGTTTACAGTTTATGTAATAATGAGTAATTTATCCATCAGCAAAAATAGTGCCAATTGTGTCAAATGCGTGACATTTATGACATTTTTTATTCGTTTCCAGCCATCACACCCGGGCATTGACCTTGAACATGATGCCCGATTCGCGCAGGGCTTCCATCAGGCGCTTATCGATGGTGATGGGTTTGCGGGAGCGCAACATGACATAATTGCCGCTCAACTGGTCCCTCATGCGGAAGTAAAGGTCGCATTTGTTTTCTCCCGCAGCATTGAGGTACTGTTTCATAAACTCCACTTCACCCAGGTCGCTGTCATTCAGCGAGATGACAAGATTGTGTACCATCTTGCCCTTGAGGTTTTCCAGCCGGTCGATGGAGCGCACATTGAAACGCACATTGTCGCCATAGCCCCTCTCATAGGCTCCACGCACGACAATGGCATATCCCGGGATGCCAAACTTCTGGTAGTCGACATATTTATCCCCGAAGAGCATAAATTCAAACGAACCGGAATAGTCCTCAATCTTCATGATGCCAAATTGGCCTCTCTTGCCCATGCGCGTCTGGAAGTCAACCACGAGGCCACCCAGCGTGAGTTCTTTATCCACTTGGTCGGCACAGTTCTTGACTTCGGCAAGCGGGGTATTGCAGCCATAGGTCACCTCGATGTAATAAGGATCGAGCGGATGGGCCGACAAGTACATGCCCACCAGCTCCCGTTCTCGATTCAGGCGCTCGAGCTGTGACCAGGGCTCGGCCTTGGGGATGGCAGGGGTGGCGACCTCGACCCCGCCGATAGCGCCGAACAGCGAGTTCTGCATCTCCTGCACGCTCGCCTGGTAGCGGCTGCCGAAGCGCATGAGCGTCTCGCTGAAGACCTCACCCCGCGGGTTCGTCTCAAAGAAGTCTTCGCGCTTGATTTCCTTGAAGTCGTCAAAGGTGCCTGCCAGAGCCATCGATTCCAGTGCCTTGCGGTTGCAGGCGCGCTGGTCGATGCGCTGTACAAAGTCAAAGATATCCTTGAACGGGCCTTCCTTTTCGCGCTGCTCGATGATGGAGTCCACGCAGCCCACGCCCACGCCCTTGATGCCGGCGAGACCGAAGCGGATGCGGCCGTCACGGGTGGCACTGAAGTTCTTGTAACTCTCGTTGATGTTCGGTCCCAGCACCTCGATGCCCATCGAGCGGCACTCGTCCATATACTTGGAGAGCTTGTCCACATCGTTGAGGTTGCTGCTCAGCACCGCAGCCATGTATTCGCTGGGGTAGTTGGCCTTGAGATAGGCAGTCTGGTAGGCGACCCAGCTGTAGCAGGTGGCGTGCGATTTGTTGAAGGCATAGGACGCGAACTTCTTCCAGTCCTCCCAGATCTTGTTCAAGACCTTCTTGTCATGTCCGTTCTTCTCGCCGCCCTCATAGAACAGGGTCTCCAGCTCGTTCATCTTGTCAATCTGCTTCTTACCCATCGCCTTGCGCAGGGTGTCGCTCTGGCCGCGGGTGAAGCCTGCCAGCTGTCGCGACAGCAGCATGACCTGCTCCTGATAGACGGTGATGCCGTAGGTCTCCTTCAGGAATTTCTCCATGCACGGGATGTCATACTCGATGGGTTCCACGCCATGCTTGCGGTTGATGAACTGCGGGATGTATTCCATGGGACCCGGCCTGTAGAGGGCGTTCATCGCAATCAGGTCCTCGAAGCAGGTGGGATGCAACTCAATGAGATACTTCTGCATACCGGCCGACTCGAACTGGAAAGTGCCTGCGGTCTGTCCCTTGCAATACAGCTCATAGGTCTTAGGGTCATCGATAGGAATCTTCTCGATGTCGATGTCGATACCGTGGTTCAGTTTAATATTGGCCAGCGCCTCCTTGATGATGGAGAGGTTTTTCAGTCCCAGGAAGTCCATCTTGATCAGTCCTGTGCTCTCGATGACGCCGCCCTCGTACTGGGTGACGATGATGCGCTCGCCGTCGCTGTCGGTGGCGGTGCTCACAGGAACCCAGTCCGAAATGGGGTCGTGGCCGATGATGACGCCACAGGCATGGACGCCGGTGCTGCGGATGCTGCCCTCCAGTTTCTCGGCAAAGCGTATGGTCTCCCCCACTCTGGGGTCTTCGTTGTCCAGTTCGGCCCGGAATTCATTGAAGCATTCCAGACAATTCTTGACGGTGATCTTGTATTTCTTTCCCGGCTTCTCCTCGGGCATATCGTTAGGGGTAGACGGGATAAACTTGGCCAGACGGTTGCTCTCGGCAATCGAGAGGTCTTCGACACGCGCCACATCTTTGATGGCGCTCTTGGCGGCCATGGTGCCGTAGGTGACAATGTGGGCCACCTTATCGGCTCCATATTTCTCGGTTACATAGTTGAGCACAGCCGCACGGCCGTCGTCATCAAAGTCGGTGTCGATATCGGGCAGCGAGATGCGGTCGGGATTCAAGAAACGCTCGAACAGCAGGTCATACTTCATCGGGTCGATCTTGGTGATGCCCAGGCAATAGGCGACAGCCGAACCGGCCGCTGAACCACGTCCGGGACCCACCGAGCAACCCAGTTTGGGCGCCATCTTGATGTAGTCCTGCACAATGAGGAAGTAACCAGGGAATCCCATGTTCTTGATGGTCTCCAACTCAAAGTCAAGGCGCTCGCGATGCTCCTCGTCCAGTTCGGGCCAGCGTTCCTTGGCACCCTCGTATACCAGATAGCGCAGGTAGTCGTCCTCGTTGTCAAATCCGTCGGGCAAGGGGAAATCGGGCAAGATGGGAGCATGGTCAATGCTGTAGATTTCCACCTTGTCGAGAATCTCGTTGGTGTTCTGCAGCGCCTCGGGAATGTCGGCAAACACGCCATTCATCTCCTCTTGGGTCTTGAACCACTCCTGTTTGCTATAGAGCATCACGTTGTCATCAGTCAGTTTTTTGCCGGTCGAGACGCAAATCAGACGCTCATGGGCATCGGCATCCTCCTCGTTGACAAAGTGGGAGTCGTTGGTGCAGATGAGTTTGATGTCCATCTCACGGGCAAACTGTATCAGGACGTCATTGACCATGCATTGGCGCTCGTAGGTCTCGTGGTTGGCGTGAGCCACAGTGGCTTTGTGCCGCTGCAACTCCAGATAATAATCGTCGCCAAAGACGTTCTTGAACCACTTGACCGTCTCGCGCGCCTGGTTCATCTGGCCACCCATGATCAACTGCGGCACCTCGCCGCCCAGACAAGCCGAACAGCAGATGATGCCCTCGTGGTACTTCTCGAGTTCGCTGTGGTCGGTGCGGGGATGATAGTACATACCCTCGGTCCATGCATGCGAAACAATCTTGATCAGATTCTTGTAGCCTTTGAGGTTCTTGGCCAACAAGATGAGGTGGTTGCCGTTGTCACGTTTGTCGTTACGGTCATGGCGGTCCTTCCACGCCACATAGACCTCGCAACCGAAAATAGGCTTGAATTTCTCGTCATCGCCGCGTTTCTTGTTGATTTTGGCTACATAGTCATGAAACTCCTTGATGCCGTACATGTTGCCATGGTCGGTAATCGCCATGCCGCGCATGCCATCGGCTATAGCCCTGTCGACCAGCGACTTGACGGGTGCCATGCCGTCAAGAATCGAGTACTGGGAGTGTACATGCAGGTGAACGAATGGTATCATATTCTTTCTACTTATTCTTTGTTGCTTTAATTACAGGAATGTAAAATTACACTATTTTTCCCGACCGAACAAAAAAAGTTATTAACAACAATTTTGCCGGACATACCTGGTTGTGTGTTTGTGAGCCAATGCAACCCGGGGCCTCTACTGTGCCAGGCGGCTGCAGATTTCGTCGGCCACGGCACTGGCGGCCTTATAGGACCAGTGGGTGTCGTTATAGAGGAACACATCCCGCTCGCCGCGTTCCACGAGGGGCTCGAGGCAGTCGCGGGTGATGAGGACGCGCGGGTCGTCGCCCAGGATGCGCCTGATGTCGCCGTTAACGGTCTTGCGGGCATAGGGGTTGTCGACAATGTGGTCCTGATAGAGGTCATACTTGTCGACAGGCACGACAAGCAGCAGGCGGATGCCCTTGTCGCGGGCCTTGTCGGAGAGCAACTGCCAGGTGTGCCTCATCTTCTCCTCATGCCGCGGGTTGACAGCCATCTGCTGGATGTCCTCGGCATAGATGTAGAGGCGCTGCCCGCCGCCCGGGTAGGAGAAGTAATCGCCGTCGAGCGTCAGGTCGATGATGGGCGGCGTGGTAAAGCCCGAGCGGTAGGCAAAGTAGTCCCTAAGGCGGGCAAGGGACCACTGGTTGGGGCTCTTGCGGGCGAGCTTCTTCTTGTCGGCGCGCACGAGCTGCAACGAGGACTTGGGGTCGAAGCGGTACATGAACTCGTCAACGCCCCGCTCGGCGCACTCGACGATGAGCACGGGGGCGTTGGTGCTGTCGATGATTCCCAGGTTCATAATCTCGTAGGCAAAGGTGTAAGGGTTAAAATACATGTGGCGCTCACAGTTCACCACCTTGACACCACGCTGCGCCATGTAGTTCTGGTAGCCGTCCACGCCCCGCTCCGAGAATGATGTGCCCACCGTGATCACATCGGCACGGCTGCGGTTGAGCTCGTCCAGGTCATAGACCGTGGTGAACAGCATCCCGGGAATGTAATGCTTGGCCAGCGTGCTGTCATACTCGTTGCCGAAGGGGATGAGCTGAAGCCGCCCGATATCGCCACTGGTGTAGGGGCAGATGCACAACGAGAACCAGATCACGCCAGCCACGAGCAGAAGCCACAGCGGCAACAGGGTGTAAGATATCTTGATGAGAAACTTCTTCATTGCAGATGAGCGTTAAAAATACTGTTGTTTTACCCCCCCTCAGAACTGGAAATAGATAAATGTCTGGACCTGACCCGAGAACAATATCGTGATCAAGAGCAGGGTGATGTAGAGCGCATAGCGGGCGGCGGCGTGACGGAAGATGCCCCAGCCGTCGATCTGCAGGGCGTGCTGCTTGTCGCGCTGCAGCCACTCGCAGTAGATGAGCGCGGCACACATCGCCAGGTCGCCCTTGCCCAGCACGGGCCCCAGGCCCATGGTGGTCCAGTTGGTAAAGATGCCGTAGATGAACCGGCTGGCCTGGGCCATCGAGTCGGACCGTATAAACACGGTGACTATGACAAACACGACGAAGGTGAACAGCATCTGCAGGAACTCCACCAGAGTGGGATAATAGCGGCTGCCCGTGATGGTGTTGATGGGATACTTCTTGTTCACGCCCAGACCGTTGTAGACCAGCAACAGCACGCCAAAGGCCAGTCCCCAGCACACATAGGTCCAGCTGGCACCGTGCCACAAGCCGCTCAAGCCGTAGACGATGAGGATGTTGACGGCCTTGCGCAGCTTGCCGCGACGGCTGCCGCCCAGGGGGATGTACACATAGTCCTTGAACCACGACATGAGGGAGATGTGCCAGCGCCGCCACACCTCGGGGATGTTGCGCGCAAAAAACGGGTTGTTGAAGTTGCGCATCAGGTTGAAGCCGAACAGGCGGCCGCAGCCGATGGCGATATCGCTGTAACCCGAGAAATCACAATAGACCTGCAGGTGGAACAGGGCGGCCATCGCCAGCAGCGACAGGCTGGACAAATCTTCATACTGCCCCCAGTACATGTTTACCGTCACGCCGCAGTTGTCGGCAATGACGAGCTTCTTGAAGAAGCCCCACAGCATCTGCCGCAAGCCGTCGACGGCACTGCAGTAGTCAAACGACCGCTGCCGCTGGAACTGCGGCAGCAGGTTCTTGGCTCGCTCGATGGGACCCGCTACAAGTTGCGGGAAGAAACTGATATAGGCAAAGAACTCCACCATATCGCGCGTGGGGCGCAGCTTGTGCTGATAGACATCGATGCTGTAACTCAAGGCCTGGAAGGTATAGAAGCTGATGCCCACCGGCAGGACGACCTCGCTGGTGACCCAGTCGAGCTCATAGCCGAAGGCGGACCGCAGCACCATAGCGAGGCTGTCGGCAAAGAAGTTGAAATACTTGAAATAGCAGAGAATCGAGAGGTTGAGTATGATGTTTGCCCCGCTCACCAGTTTCTGCCGACCGCGTTGCCCCTCAAAGCGCTCAATCAACACGCCGCTGAAGTAACTGGCCAGCGAGGTCAAGGCGATGAGACCCAAGCAGCGCCAGTCCCACCAGCCATAGAAGACATAGCTGGCCACGACAAGCAGCAGGTTTTGCCATCGACGGGTCCTGAACACAAACCAGTAGAGCGCGAACACCACTGGCAGGAATATCAGAAATTGAAACGAGTTAAAAAGCATGAGTTACTCTATTATTGTCTGCTTCGAAACCGCAAAAATACTACTTTTTTGCCATACTGGAGCCTCGACAGACAATTATTTATTGGCGACTAGTGTGTAAAACATTGTAACACATCGGTTTATTTGTTTTGACAGCTACAGCCCGATTGCTTAAAAATTGAAGTGGAGCTGGATGCGTATACCGTGACGGTCGGTGCCGGCATGGTCACGGTAGGTGAGCCGCCACACATAGTCCACGCGCAGGACAGTAAAGATGTTGTCGAGTCCCACGCCCGCCTCCATATAGGGTTTGCTTCCCATCGGTTGGCACAGGGCATCGGCGGGGAAGACAAACAGCGAGGGATCGCCCTTGGCGGGATTGTTCTTGTCGCTGAGGCTGCCCCACACGCCCCGCCACGAGAGCACCTCGCGCAGGCGAAGCCGCTTGATGAGCGGCAGGCGGTTCATCAGCACGCCGTTGCCCCAGTAAGTCAGGTCCCACGACAGTGCCTGGTCGTTGACAAATTCCATGGGCTTCATCAGCGAGTAACTCTCGGGCTGGATGGTATAGGATAGGTTCACATTAGGCAACAGCAGGTCGGGATAGGCGACCTGGCTCCACACTTTCTCGCCCTTGAGGATGACATCGGCATAGCCGAATGCCGAGAACCAGAAACGCTTCTGGATTCCCAGTTCGGTTTTGTTCAACTCGTGCAGGCTGCCCATGAAGCCCTTGGGCATATAGGTCTGGCTGAGCGTGATGATGGGCGCATCCATGTTGATGGGAATGCGGTAGGAGCGCGTCTGGTAGAAGGTCTCGCCCGGGGCAAAGCGCAGCTGTACGGTCAAGCCAGCCTGGGTGTAACGGCGGCAAGCGGTGCTGTCGGGGCGGACAAAGGGCACCCACGGCGTGGCCTCGTGGATGTTATGCTCCAGCCCCAACGACAGCGAGAAGTGGTTATACCACTCGTGGCGGTAATCCAGGCGAGTGGTGCGCAGATACTGCATCCTCACATCCTTGTGGCGCTTGAGCGTGAGGAAGACATTGTCCTGATTGGTGTACAGGTAGTGCTGGGCCAGCTTGTCCACATCATAGCGGTGGGTGAGCCTGATGCTGTGGACGGGAAACTCCTGGTCCATCGCCTTCTTGGGTGTGAAGGAGTATTCCAGAGAGCCCATATACTTGAACTTCTTGTCACGGAAACCGTAGGCCACATAGCCACGGGCAAACCAGTGACGGCTCAGGTTGACGGTCGTCATGCCGCCCAGCCGCAGGCGCAAGCCCTCCACCGAGTTGCCGCTGATGAAGGTATTCAGCGGGCCGATGTCGAAACGGCTCACCTTGGCAGTCGGGATATAGCCGTTGACGATAACGACAATCACCTGCTCGGCCCAATAAAACAGACGGGAGCCGCGCAGCCTTTTCATCATCCCCTGCAAGGAGGTTGCCGTGGTGCGCATCCCGCCAGGACGGTATTCGAGCCAAAACTCGTCGGGCATGAAGGCGGCACTGGCCGCGGCATGCTGCTCTTCAGGAAAATTAAACACGCCTCCCTCGGGACGCTCAAAGTTGTGGTCGCGGTAGGATGTCTCGCGCCGCGCGAACAGCTCAGGCAAGCCAGGCAGGAGCCTGAGGCTGATTTCCATGTCATCACGCACCTTGAGGCGGGTTCCGCCCTGTCCACGCTCAAAGTCCTGCACGATGCTCATGGCCTCCACATAGTTCAGATTGATGTCATGGGGAACACCCATCGTCACGCGCTTGATAAACATGGTGGTGTCCTCGAGCGAGACATACAGTCGCCCCAGGAAGCCAAAAGTCTGCGGCGTGAAGGGCACGAAACTCAACACAGCGCACCGCTCGCCGTCGACCACGACAGTGTCGTTAAGATAGAATTTATAGAAGTCCACGGCAATGCGCGACAACGGGCTCACGAAGCGGTTGGTCAGCAGAGTCACATCGTTCTGGAAAATGTCAATATCGCCCATGTAATCGTCGAGCACTTTCTTGATGCCTTCTTGATTGATGTGCTCATCGATGCCGGCGCTGCTGGTACCCATGATGAGCCGCTTGTGCGTGCCGCCGCCGTAGTATTCCCGCACCACGGTCTCCTTGATGGAGAAGGGCAACACACGCTGCCCCGTGAGCAACGAGGTATCGGCATATTGCTCAATCCATTGCTGCTCTTCGGGTTTGCTGATCAGGTCATCGAGGTTGCCCAGGCCCAGCATCATCCGTTCATAACGGCAATAGCCGTAATGCGGCATCCGTCGCGGATCACCATCGTCGCGACGCTCACGCAGCCGCTTGACCATCTCCACGGCAGGATTGTTCTTCTTGCTGTAACGCTCCTTGCCACGGCGCACGACGACCTCGTCGAGTTCTACTCCTTCGGCCACCAGGTCCACAACCACCACATTGCCGCGCCCAGGCTTTATTTCAACCACCTTAGGACGATAGCCCAGCGCCGTCACGCGCAGCCTCGAGAACGAGGCGCGTGAGTTGACGGTGAAGCCGCCCGTCTCTCCAGCCAATGTACCCTCGCTGGTACCGACAAGGGCAATCGAGGCATGGGCAATGCCCTCATGCGATAACGAGTCGCGTACCAGTCCCGTCACCTGAGTGATCTGCGCATCATTTTGAGCCCCCGCCGCCACAGCGTGGGCGACAAGGACGACAATCAGGGCAATATGTAGCATGAACGATTTCACACGGGGTGCAAAATTAGTGCTTTTTCAGATTGTATCAGGTGACAATACCCATTTTTTTGAATTTTTACCTGCGCGCCAGCGACAATCGGGCAAGACAGGCTGCGCCTCAACAATGGCAAGAAAAAATTGCTTTTTCTTGCCATTGTGTTCGGCTTGCACTACCGTTGGCTTTGCCGAAGATAGGCTGCGCCTCAACAATGCAAGAAAAAATTGCTTTTTCTTGCCATTGTGTTCGGCTTGCACTATCTTTGCAGGCTGCAAGTCGATTATCAGGCGATGTTGAGAATAAAGAAGCTATACACTTTTATGCTGTCCAGGTTCCTGCCCAGGTTCCTGATGACTTTCTGTATCTGCCTGTTTATTGTGATGATGCAGTTCCTGTGGCGCTACATCGATGAACTTGTGGGCAAAGGCCTGGGTGTGGATGTGATTGCCGAACTTTTCTTCTATGCCGCCCTGTCGATGGTGCCCCTGGCGTTACCGTTGAGTATCCTGCTGGCTGCGCTGATGACCTTCGGCGACTTGGGAGAGCATGTCGAGTTGACGGCGTTGAAGTCGTCGGGTATCTCGCTGACGACCATCATGAAGCCGCTCGCTGTGCTGATAGGAATCGTTGCCATCGGAGCCTTTTTCTTCCAGAATAATGTGTTGCCCAAGTCGCAGGTGAAGATGTGGACTCTGTTGTTCTCGATGCGCCAGACCTCTCCCACACTCGACATCCCCGAGGGTGCAGTCTATAGCCAGATTCCCGGCTATAACATCTTCGTCAAGCGCAAGGACAAGGAGCGTGACATGCTGCACGGGGTGCTGATATATGATGTGTCTAATGCTGCAATGTATCCGCGCATCGTGGCTGCCGACTCGGGACGCCTGTCGATGACCGAGGACAAGCGGCACCTGGTGCTGACCCTATACAAGGGGTCATGGTATGAAGAGATGAAGGGCGGAGGCGGCGTGCGCGGCATGAGCGGTGAACTCTACCGCCGTGAGACTTTCCACGACAAGGAAATCATGATACCTTATGATGCCAACTTCACCCGCATGGACGACGAGACGATGCGCTCGCAATATGTGGGCAAGAATATCACCGAACTGCGCCAGACTATCGACTCGGTGCGCATTAAGGTTGACAGTGCCGCTACACAGGTATTGTCCAAAATGCGGACGACTCCAGTGTGTGGCGTACCGTCACAGCGCATGGTGGTAAAAGATGGAAAAGTCCACTACGAGCGCTCCCACGAGGTACAGGTGGACCAGCCCGTCGACATCGACGAGATCATGAAGCAGTTGCCGCCGACTGAGCAGCAACAACTGCTTAATCAGGCCATCATGCGCACGACCATGACAATGCAGGACCAGCAGTTCCAGGGCTACAGTATCAACGATGATAATTATGTGATTCGTCGACACCAGATAGAGTTGATGAAGAAGTTCACGCTGTCGCTGGCATGCCTGATTTTCTTCTTCATCGGTGCACCGTTGGGAGCCATCATCCGCAAGGGTGGCTTGGGAATGCCCATCGTGGTGTCGGTGCTGTTGTTCATCGTCTACTACATCATCGACAACATGGGGTATAAACTGGCGCGCGACGGCAGGTGGCCGGTGTGGCAAGGCATATGGCTCAGTTCGGCTGTGCTGCTGCCGCTGGGCATCTTCCTAACGAAGAAGGCCGTGAACGACTCGGCAGTCTTCAACCCCGATGCTTGGCTTAACTTCCTGAGACGATTTACGGGCCTGCACCAGACACGCAAACTCGAGGCCAAAGAGGTCATCATCGACGAGGTTGTCGACGAGGTGGCATTGGCACGCATCGATGGACTGAAGACCGCTTGCACCGAACTGCTCAACCGTTACCCCGGACGCCAGAGTTACCTGAAATACTGGCAACAGGGTTATGACAAAGCAGCCATCAAATCGCTTGCCGAGCATGTGGACTCGGTGGTGGACTACCTGTCCAACTCGAGGGACCAGATGGTGCTGAACAAAGCAATGGACTTTCCCGTCATACGCCAGCTGCTCACCTATCAACCCGTTACCATCAAGAATGTGGGAACGGTTATCGCCGCCCTGCTCCCCATCGCATTGCCGTTGTGGCTTCTGGGACTGCGCCACCAGAAAAACCTGAAGCGCGACATCGGCATGACCATCAAGACCTGTGACCAGCTAACAGCCATCTTCAATGGCGAGTACAACCGTGAGATGGAGTATAGTGTGAAATAGGCTAATTGAACACGACAGATTTTTATATGCTCATGCACAGAGTAGTGTGTTTTTTATTTCTTATGGTATTTACAGCATGCTTTGTGCAAGAATAACAATAAAAGACAATGGAAGAAATCAAGCTTAACACAATAGACGAGGCCGTAAAGCAACTGCAAAGCGGCGGTTTTGTCATTGTCGTTGACGACGAGGACCGCGAGAACGAGGGCGACTTCATCATAGCCGCCGAGAAAATCACCGAGGAGAAGGTCAACTTCATGTTGCGAGAGGGTCGAGGCGTATTGTGCGCCCCTATCACGGTCGAGCGCTGCCATGAGCTGGAACTCAACATGCAGGTCGACGACAACACCTCGATGCTGGGCACACCTTTTACCGTGACCATCGACCTGCTCGACGGCTGCACCACCGGCGTGTCGATGCACGACAGGGCAATGACCATCCGTGCCCTTGCCAATCCGCACAGTAAACCGCAGGACTTCGGGCGTCCCGGCCACATCAACCCGTTGCGCGCCGTCGACAAGGGCGTACTCAAGCGTGCGGGCCACACCGAGGCCTCCATCGACCTGATGCGTATTGCCGGCCTCTACCCTGCTGCTGCCCTCATCGAGATCATCAATCCCGACGGCACCATGGCACGCCTGCCCCAACTGATGGAGGTTGCCAAAAGATTCGATATGCCCATCATCACCATCAAGGATCTGATAGCCTATCGATTGCGCACCGAGAAGGTGGTAGAGGTGGGCGACGAGGTGGACTTGCCCACCCAGTACGGGCACTTCAGGCTCATCCCCTTCCGCCAGATCAATAACGGCTTGGAGCACATTGCCCTCATCAAGGGCCAGTGGCGCCCCGACGAGCCCATCCTGGTGCGTGTCCACTCCTCGTGTGCCACGGGTGACATCTTTGGCTCGATGCGCTGTGAGTGCGGCGAGCAACTGCACATGGCCATGAAGATGATTGAGCAGGAAGGCAAAGGCGTGCTCGTGTATATGAATCAGGAAGGACGCGGCATCGGGCTGATGAACAAAATCAAGGCTTACAAACTCCAGGAGGACGGCTATGACACCGTCGATGCCAATGTTCATCTGGGCTTCAAGCCCGACGAGCGAGACTACGGTGTGGGTGCCAATATCCTGCGCATCCTGGGCGTGACCAAAATGCGCCTGATGACCAACAACCCCGTCAAGCGCGTGGGTCTTGAGAGCTACGGTCTGGAAGTCGTTGAGAATGTGCCCATCGAGGTAACTCCCAATCCCTACAACCAGTACTACATGCACACCAAGAAGGCCCGCATGGGACACGACCTGCACAAGGTCGATTGAGCATCGTGCATCCAAGCCAGTGATGATGGAACAGGAATTCAGTGAAATACAAGAGTTCGTCGAGCATGAAATCGTACCGCGCTATGATGACTTTGATGCGGGGCACAGGCGCGACCATGCCCATACGGTCATCGAGCAGGCACTGAGCCTGTCACAATATTATCCCGAGGTGGACCGTCGCCTGTTGCTTGTGGCAGCCGCCTACCACGACCTGGGGCTGGCCTACGGCCGTGACGAGCACCACATCCACAGTGCCCGCATTGTTCGCGAGGATGAACGCCTGCGCCGATGGTTCACCGATGAGGAAATCAATACCATCGCCGATGCCGCCGAGGACCATCGCGCTTCCAGCGGCCACGAGCCCCGCACCATCTACGGCCGCATCGTTGCCGAGGCCGACCGTGTCATCGACGGTGAGACCATCGTGCGGCGAGCCCTGCAGTACGGCTTGAAGCACTCCCCTACCCTTGACAAGGAAGGACAGTACAAGCGCTTGATGGAGCACATGCACGAGAAATATGACTATGGAGGTTACCTCAAGTTGTGGATTCCGCATGGCGACAATGCCAAGCGGCTCGAGCAGTTCAGGCAGATGCTGGCTGACGAGCCGGCTTTCCGTCGCCTGTTCGACCGTGTCTTTGATTCGCTAACAAGTACTAACCAATAATAATATATATAATATGATGAAAAAGACATTTTCTGTTTTGTGGGCCGTCTTGACCGGTTTAACGGCTCTGGCTGCCGTCCCCGATGGCTATTACACCATTGCCGTCGGCAAGAGCGACGAGGCCTTGATGACCGCACTTGAGGGAATCATCAGCATGCACCGTCAACTGGGTTACAATGCCTTGTGGGACAGTTACCCCTATACTGACGCGGGCAGCGATGGCTACTACATCGACATGTATTCCACCTGCAAGTACAATCATGACTCCCCTCACCCTGGAGGCGCATCCTATGTGGGTCAAGGCCTCAACCGCGAACACTCGTTCCCCAAGAGTTGGTTTGGCGGCGAGGTGGACCCCATGTTCACCGACCTGATGATGATCATCCCTGTCGACGCCTATGTCAACCAACGCCGCAGCAACAACCCCTATGGCGTGTGTGCCGGTGGCGTGACCTATGTCAACGAGGAGATGGGCGTATCCATGCTCGGCAAGTTGGGAACGAGCACCTACAACGGCTACACCTTGACGGTCTACGAGCCCGATGACGAGTACAAGGGCGACTTTGCCCGCATCTATTTCTATATGGTCACCTGCTACAAGAGCCTGGTGGGTTCATGGCCCGGCTGCGACCAGCTGGACTATGCAGACAATGGTTACAAGGCGTTCTCGGACTGGTCCATCCAGATGCTCATGGAGTGGCACCGTGCTGACCCCGTCAGCGACAAGGAACGCGCACGCAACGAGGCGGTTTACAGCAGCATTGACGGCAATAAGGACTATGGACAGGGTAACCGCAACCCCTTTGTGGATCACCCCGAGTTGGCCGAATACATCTGGGGCACCAAGCAGCATGTATCGTGGACCGGCGAGGACTCCCCAGTTGACCCGATTGTCAAGCGCACTCCCGAAATGCTCCCCGTCGACACGACAGCCATTGCTTCCGGCGCCTTCCGCGCCGACTGGACATCGGGCGGTGATGTGTCGAGCTACACGCTGCATGTCGACCGCATCGCTGCCAGCGAAGATGACCTCGTCACATTGATGATGTCTGAGAACTTCTCGGGCATTACCACTAACTCTGACGGCAACAGTGACATCGGCTCCTCGCTTGACCGCTACACCGACAACCCGGGTTGGACGGGCTACAAGGTCTATACCGCGGCAGGCCAAAGTATCAAGGTTGGCACATCCTCGGCCATCGGCTATCTTGTTACTCCTGAACTCGATCTCGAGAGCACCGTGACTGTAGTGTTCAGCGCCAAGAATTGGAGAGGCTCGGCGGGCAGTGACAACAGTTCGGTGGTCGTTTCGTGCGGCGATATAACCAAGACCATTCCCATCGCTGACACTGTCGCCACCTATACGGTAGTCCTGCGTGGCTGCACAGCCGACAAGGTGAAGTTTACAATGACGGCTGTCAGCAAGCGTTTCTATATCTATAATGTCGATGTGTATAACGGCGACCTGTTGCTGAATCCGCCCATGACGCGTGACATCGTCGAGGAGGGAGATTCCACCTGGCGCACCGTCAGCGGCATCACCGATACCTGCTACACCGTACAAGCGCTCGCCAAAGGTGTCTATGAGTATTATGTCAAGGCCATCTATACCGACGGCACCGAGAGCGTGTGGTCCAATATCCAGCACGCAACGATTACCGCCTCGGCTGACCAACCGCTAGTAGGAGATGTGAATTGCGATGGCGAGGTAGATATCAATGATGTGACGACATTGATTGATGTAGTGCTCGGTAGAGTCGTTGAACAGTTTGACGAGGATGCCGCCGACCTCGACCATGATAACGATATCTCAATCAACGACATCACGACACTGATTGATATCCTGTTGCATGGCGTTCATTAGAGCCACTGCAAGAATTGACTGAAAACCTCTTGAGGACACGCATGATGACAGGGCGTGTCCTCAATTGTTTTAACTGGCATGATGTTTGCTTAATGATTTACAGTTATCACAATCATTTAAAACAAGAAAAAAGGACAACAATGATACAAAACCAGCACGACATGCAAGAAAAGTACTGGAATCAGGATATTACGCTGCCAAGAGCGGGAGCAGACTTTCCTGATGAAGAGGACGAAAATGATGACCAGTTGCCTGGTGGAGGAGGATTTCCTGGAGATAGCGGAAACGACAACCCGTCCTACCGCGAGACCCGACAGCGACGAAATGTCAGTCGAGGTGACAATTCGGCAACTCCCGTCATCGACAAATATGGCAAAGACATTACCCGTGAAGCGGCCGAAGGTCGCTTGGACCCTGTTGTTGGCCGTGAACAGGAGATAGAGCGTCTGGCACAGATTCTGAGCCGTCGCAAGAAAAACAACCCTGTCATGATTGGTGAGCCCGGTGTCGGCAAGAGTGCCATCATCGAGGGGCTTGCCAAGCGCATCGTTGAGCGCAAGGTGGCGCGTACCCTGCTTGACAAACGCATCGTTTCGCTAGACATGGCAGCCATTGTGGCAGGCACCAAGTACCGCGGACAATTTGAGGAACGACTCAAGGCTGTTATCGATGAAGTGAGCGCCAACAAGGATGTCATCATGTTTATCGACGAGATCCACAATATCGTGGGAGCTGGTAACGCCAGCGGATCGATGGATGCTGCCAACCTGCTGAAGCCAGCTCTGGCCCGTGGAGAATTCCAGTGCATTGGCGCCACAACCCTTGACGAGTACCGCAAGAGCATCGAGAAAGACGGTGCCCTTGAACGCCGTTTCCAGAAGGTACTCGTTGAGCCCACTACTCCTGAGGAAACACTCGAAATACTGAAAAACATCAAGGACATGTATGAGAAGCACCACGGTGTTTCCTATACCGACGAAGCCTTGCGTGCTTGTGTGACTTTGACCGACCGTTACATCAGCGACCGTTTCTTCCCTGATAAGGCTATCGATGCCATGGACGAGGCCGGGTCACGCGTGCATATCACCAAGGTGGACACGCCCAAGGAAATCGAGGAACTCGAGCAGCGCATTGCCGAAGCCCAAGAGAATAAATTCAAGGCTGTCCAGGCGCAGAACTTCGAGAGTGCAGCCAGTTACCGTGACCAGCAGGAAAAACTCAAGGCCGAGCTACAGGAGGCCAAAGAGCGCTGGGAAGCCGAACTAGACAGCCGTCGTGTTACCGTCAACGAGGGACATATCGCCGAGGTGGTCGCCATGATGACCGGAGTGCCCGCTCAGCGCATCGCCCAGAGCGAAGGCATCAGACTGCTGGGGATGACCGACGAACTCAAGAAACAGGTCATCGGCCAAGACGAGGCCATCGAGAAAATTGCACGCTCAATCCGTCGTAACCATGCGGGCTTGCGTGACCCGCGGCGCCCCATCGGCTCGTTCATGTTCCTTGGTCCGACTGGCGTGGGAAAAACCCTGCTGGCCAAGAAACTCGCCCAGTTCCTGTTCAACAGCGACGATGCATTGATCCGCGTTGACATGAGCGAATATATGGAGAAATTCAATGTCTCCAGGCTCGTGGGTGCGCCTCCGGGCTATGTCGGTTATGAGGAGGGCGGCCAGTTGACCGAGAAGGTGCGCCGTCACCCCTACAGCGTAGTGCTCCTGGATGAAATCGAGAAAGCACACCCCGATGTGTTCAACATGCTGTTACAGGTGCTCGACGAGGGCAACCTTACCGATGGCCTGGGCCGCAAGGTGGACTTCAAGAACACCATCATCATCATGACCTCCAACATCGGTACAAGAGAATTGAAGGACTTTGGTGCAGGCATTGGATTCAATACCAATGAGTTGACCAAGGAACGCAGCGATTCGGTGATTCGCAAAGCCCTGAACCGCCAGTTCTCTCCCGAGTTCTTGAACCGTGTAGATGATATTGTTACCTTCGGGTCGCTCAATCACGACTGTATCCTCAAGATTGTCGACATCGAGTTGGCATCGTTCTTCAAGCGCGTCGAGGATAACGGTCTGAAACTCGAAATCACCGATGCAGCCAAGAATCTCGTGGCCGACCGCGGATTTGACATCCAGTATGGTGCCCGTCCGCTCAAGCGTGCCATCCAGAGCGAGATCGAAGACCCGTTGAGCGAGATACTGCTGCGTGAAGAGGCCAAGGCGGGTGACACCATTGTCATCGATGCCGACGGCAACAAGATTGTAACCAGCATCAAGAAAGCCAAAACCGTCAAGGCACCAAAAGAACAATAAAGCGCCTATCGGCATAAATACATTGAAGAGGGCATCAGCAGTAATTCAACCGTTGATGCCCTCTTTTTTTGTTTATAAAAATGTTGCTACAGGAACCTAGTCCTTCAAGGAATAGGTGACAGTGGTCACGACGCGCACTTTTTTGATCCAGGGAGTGTACTCGTCGCGGTTCTCGATAGAGAACTGGCCCTGGTCGGCACTGACAATCTTGTTGAGTTTGCTATGGGAGTTCTTGGCGAACTGCTCGGCAGTGACCTGGGCATTCTCGATAGCCTCCTGCATCATCTTGGGCTTCATCTCCTTGAAGGCGACAAACTCATACTGAATCTGGTTGTCATAACTGTCGCCTGTGATAGCTACACCCTCACGCAACAAGTCGCCCTGCTTGGCGATGAGTTGTCGCACCTGGTCTACATTGTTGCTCGTCACCGTAACTACCGAGGTGACGATATAGCGGTAGGCCTTGTTTGTCTCGTACTCGCGGGCCGTCAGGTCAGCCACTTGAGGGGCTCCCAGACTAATCTCATTTTCCTTGACGCCACCTTTAATCAAGAACGCCTTGATCTTGGACTGGGTGGCGGCAATACGGTCGTAAAGGCTTGGCAGGTCGTTGCCCACCTCCTTGGAGACGATAGGCCAGGTCACCTTGTCGGCAGGCACTTCCTGCTCGGCAAGACCCTTAACACTGACCTTGCGGTCCTTGCTTGCAAAATCATCAATACCAGCCTTGATGAACCAGCCCAAACAAAAAACGCTCAATGCGATAAGGGCTGCCGGAATAATCATTTTCTCTTTCATAATAGTGGCATGAGTTAAATAAAAACCATAATCGCATTGATAACTGCAAAAAGTGCGCCATATTGTGTCAATACAGCAAAAAAATTATGTTTTAATAATTATTTATGTTGTTTTCCTCACTTGAATGCCTCGACAAGGGCTTCGGCACAGCGTTCACCGTCGATGGCACTCGAAACGATGCCTCCAGCGTAGCCTGCTCCCTCACCACAGGGATAGAGTCCCTGCAGGGCGACATGGCGCAGCAACGCATTGTCGCGGGGGATGCGCAGGGGGGAAGATGTGCGGGTCTCGACACCGATGACGATGGCGTCGTTGGTAAGGAAACCACGGGCATTCTTGCCAAAGACCTTAAATCCCTTGCGCAAACGGTTGGCGACAAATGCCGGCATCCACAGGTCGAGCCGTGAGGGTTGTACGCCAGGGAGATAAGAGGAAGGAGGTATGTTGCGTGACGGCTTGCCATCCACAAAGTCCTTCATGCGTTGCGCTCCGGCAATGAGCGTGTTGCCAGCCTCGACAAATGCCTTGCGTTCCATGTCATGCTGGAACTGCATCATCGACAACACACCATATTTTTTGTACTGGTCGGGCAGGTCTTCGGGGTGCAGTTCCACCACCATGCCCGAGTTGGCCCAATGTGAACCGCGATTACTCGGGGACATACCGTTGACCACCAGTCCGTCGGGCTCGCTCACGGCAGGCACAACAAACCCACCTGGGCACATGCAGAAGGAATATACGCCGCGGTGGTCCACCTGGGTGACAAAGTTATACTCGGCGGCAGGTAGATACTCGCCACGGCCCAACACGCTGTGATACTGTATCTGGTCGATGATGCGCTGCGGATGTTCCAGGCGCACACCCACAGCTATACCCTTGGCCTCAACCGTGATGCCGCTGTCGTTAAGCATCCGGTACACATCACGGGCCGAATGACCCGTCGCCAAGATGACGGGACCCTCGAAGTGCTCGCCTGTGGCGGTCTCCACCCCGGTTACCGAGTCACCGTCTACAGTCAGACCGGTTACCCGTGTCTCGAAATGCACCTCTCCGCCGCAGCGCAGGATGGTCTCGCGCATCGCCTTGATGACGCCGGGCAGCTTATCGCTGCCGATGTGGGGATGGGCATCGATGAGGATGTCCTCGCGAGCGCCATGCTGTACAAAGATGCCCAGAACGCGCTCTACCGATCCGCGTTTCTTGCTGCGGGTATAGAGTTTGCCGTCACTGTAGGCACCTGCCCCACCCTCGCCAAAGCAGTAGTTGCTCTCGGGGTTGACAATACCCTCGCGCTGAATCATCGAGGCATCGACACGGCGTTTCATGACATCCTTGCCACGCTCAAGCACAATGGGCTTGATGCCTAACTCGATGAGGCGTAAGGCCGCAAACAGGCCACCAGGTCCCATGCCGACTACGACGGCTTGCCGCTTGCCGTCAACAGGCTTGTACTCAATGGGCGGCACCAGGTAGTCCTGTGTCATGGGTTCTTCGATATAGACACGCACCTTGAGGTTGACCACTACATTGCGCTGGCGCGCGTCGATGGAGCGTTTCAAGATTCTGATACCTTGTATGCTATTGGCGGGTATGTCATAGTGGCGGGCCAGGTGCTGGGAAACAGCATCCATGCTTGCAGCCGTGCGCGGGTCAACGCGCAGTTGTAGTTCCTTTTTCATTTAATGATGACTGTTTTTTATGGCACAAAATTACTGTAATTTACTGAATTTCGATTAATTTTGCGGTCATAATTCATTACCAAAATACCAAACATGGACAAAAAGACAAAACCCTGCGGCATCTTGTTTGACCTTGACGGCGTATTGCTTGACAGCGAGGGACAATACAGCATCTTTTGGGAAAAGATGGACAAGGAGCATCCAACAGGAGTGCCTGATTTTGCCAGTTACATCAAGGGGTTCCACTTGACCAGGATCCTGGGCTACTTTGATAACGATGAAGTGCGTAAGCAAGTGCTTGGCAGTTTGCTGGAATTTGAGCGACAGAAGACCTTTGACTTTTTTCCCGGCGCGCTGGAATTTGTCGGTGAGCTGCGCGACGCGGGATTGCCTATAGCAATCGTCACTTCCAGCGACCGCAAGAAGATGCAATCGCTTTACAGCCAGCATCCTGAGTTCCCGACCCTGTTTGACCAGATTGTTACCGGTGACATGGTCACCAAGGCCAAGCCCGACCCTGAGTGTTTCCTGCTTGGTGCACAGCTGATTGGAGTGGACATCAAGGACTGTGTCATCTTTGAAGACTCCCGCAACGGCCTCATTGCCGCGCGTGAATCGGGGGCACGGGTCATCGGCATTTGCACTACCCTTTCAGGTGAGGTGGTGCGTCCCTTGTGTGACTTAATGGCAAATGCAGTGAGAGAGCTGTCGGTCCAGCAGGTAATCGGTGACAGGAGTTAGGCGTGTTTTTCAAGCGACATCAATTGTGCATAAAACTGAAAAACCGCAACTAAAAACTCATCACTTTCTTTGCTTGATTCCAAAAAAGGTTGTAATTTTGTCACACCGATGAATACCGACCCAAATATCGAAGATTTTGCTGACAGCAACAACCCGGTAGTGCGCAAGTTCAATGAGTATCTTGATGCTCACGGCATGCGACGGACAACCGAGCGCTATGCTATCCTGAACCGCATCATGGGCATTAACGGTCATTTCACCATCGAGGAGCTGCAGCAGATGATTGAGGGCGACGGTTTCCGCGTGAGCCGCTCAACGGTCTACAATACCGTTGAACTGCTAATGAACGCCAAGATGCTCAGGCGTCATGTCTTTGAAGGCATGCAGGCCCAGTATGAGCGCATCACCCTCCCCCACACCCATCTGGTGTGCACTACCTGCGGAAAAGTCAAGGAAGTGAGAGACCCTAACTTTGCTGCATTTATGAATGCGCGCCGTTTTAACGCTTTCAACACCGACCACTACAGCCTGTATGTCTATGGCACTTGCAGCACCTGTGCACGCAAGTCCAAACGCAATATGGCCGCTAAAGAAGACAAGAACAAAAAGCATAAATGACTTTATAAAAACCTATTTAACACTTTTAAAACCGTTAATTTATCATGGCTAAAGTAAAACCGTTCCGTGGCGTGAGACCGCCCAAGCAGTATGTAGAAAAAGTAGCATCCAAGCCTTACGATGTGCTCTCCAGTGAAGAGGCACGCGCCGAAGCCGGTGACAACGAGATGTCTCTGTATCACATCATTAAGCCCGAAATCGACTTCGAGCCCGGCACTGGCGAACACGAGCCCAAAGTCTATGACAAGGCCGTTGAGAACTTCAAGAAGTTCCAGGACAAGGGCTGGCTCGTTCAGGACGACCAGGACTGCTACTACATCTATGCACAGACAATGGATGGCCGCACCCAGTACGGATTTGTTGTTGGTGCCAGTGTTGAGGATTACCTCACTGGCCGCATCAAGAAACATGAGCTCACCCGCCGTGAGAAAGAGGCCGACCGCATGCACCACATCGAGATCAACAACGCTAACATCGAGCCGGTTTTCCTGGCATTCCCCGACAACAACACCCTGGAGGACATCATCGACCGCACCGCCCAGACCACTCCCGAGTATGATTTCGTGAGCGAGGATGGCATTGGCCACACTTTGTGGGTAATCCGTGACAAGGAGACCATCGACACCATCACCCGTGAGTTCGGTGAAATTCCTTATCTCTATATCGCTGACGGCCACCACCGCACTGCTGCCGCTGCCCATGTGGGCGAGGAGAAGGCTAAGGCTGACCCCAACCACAACGGCACCGAGGAGTACAACTACCTGCTGGCTGTTTGCTTCCCCCAGTCCCACCTCAAGGTGATGGACTACAACCGCGTGGTTGTTGACCTGAACGGCAACACCGAGGAGCAGTTCCTGCAGAAACTCGGTGAGAAATTCATCGTCGAGGAGAAGGGCACCGAAATCTACAAGCCCGCCAAGTTGCACAATTTCTCACTGTACCTGGGTGGCAAATGGTACTCGCTGACCGCCAAGGAGGGCACCTATGACGACAACGACCCCATCGGCGTGCTCGATGTGACCATCAGCAGTGACTACATCCTGCGCGACATCCTGGGCATCACCGACCTGCGTACCGACAAGCGCATCGACTTCGTGGGCGGCATCCGTGGCTTGGGCGAGTTGAAGCAGCGTGTTGACAGCGGTGAGATGAAGATGGCTCTGGCCCTCTATCCCGTGACCATGAAGCAAATCATCGACATTGCCGACAGCGGCAAGATCATGCCTCCCAAGGCTACCTGGTTTGAACCCAAGCTGCGTTCTGGTCTCATCATCCACAAGCTCGACTAAAGAACTCAATTTGTAATCAATAACCAGAAAGCGTTAACGGATTCACGCCGTTAACGCTTTTCTGTTTAGATGTCAAGATTATAAAGACAATAAAATGCCAATATTTCTACAATAAATACTCCATTTTTTTGATTATTACTATTATTATAATACTTTTGCACTTAAAATTTAATCAACATATCAATTTATCATAATAACCAAAAAATTCTAAACTTTATTCATTATGAAAAGAATTCGACTCACCCTACTTCTTGCAGGACTGTTGTCCTTGTCTACATCGGCCATGGCTGCCAATGTCGGTGACATTCCCGTTCACCGCCCACTTATTGAAGAATACACCGGCACCTGGTGCGGATGGTGTGTCCGTGGACTTGTCGGCATGGAATTGTTGCGTGAAACCTATGGTGATGAATTTATCGGTGTGGCTTACCATAATAGCGACGCTATGCAGGTAGTAAGTTCCAGCGCATATCCCAACTCTGTCCCAGGCTACCCCACAGCCTACATTGACCGCACCTCCAAAGTAGATGCCCTCTATGGTTTTGGCGAAATTTCTGGAGATATCGTTAATGCCATGGAGCAGTTTGCCAACCTCCCAGTGATTGCCGGCATTGATGTCACAGCACAATGGACCAGCGAGGAGCGCACCAGCATCGACATCAATGTCAACACCTGGTTTACCACCGATAAATCCTCAGCCCAATATGCCATCAATGTCATGCTCATTGCCGACGACCTCCATGGCTCAGGCTCTTCATGGAACCAGAAAAATTATTACTCTGGATACACCGAATTCGTTAACGACCCCTACCTTGGTCCCTGGGTCAAGAAACCATCAAGCGTGTCGGGCATTCATTACAACGATGTGCTTGTGGGCACCAGCGGCGTTGTCGCCAACAGTCTGCCGACGACTATCGTAGCCTATGAGGACTACGGCTTCAACTACACCTTTACTTTAGCCAATCTGCCGAAGCCTTCCCTTATCCAAAACAAGGACAACCTCCATGTGATTGCTGTTGTTGTTGACAAAACGACCAAGAAAGCCATCAATGCCAACAGGTGTTATATTGACGCTTGGGTTAATCCTGTGAAACCTGGCGATGTGAATGATGACGGTGACATAGACATTCTGGATGTGACGACACTCATCGACTATGTTCTAGGCAAGGATTCCGTTGTAATCAACACAGCCAACGCAAATCTGGATGGTGATGACGATATCACCATTGGTGACATTACCGTACTCATCGATATCGTACTGGGCACCAGGTAATCTTCACTTCAATACTACCGAGTCGGGGTTGCGTTTAACATCAGGTTGCGCAACTCCGGCTTTAATTTACCTGGAGACAATCGTTTTGAGATTATAACAGCGTGAAGAATATCCAGGGTATTAAGCACAATTCCTTATCACAATAATCGACCGGTTTTTTCGTTTTTTTATCAACAACAGCGCCCTATTTGAAAAAAAAGCATTATATTTGTAGGTTAATAAAAGAAACAAATAAAATAATCACATATAAAGAGACATAACTGTATGAAATTCAACATCCAAAGTAAATTATTGCTCAGCAGGTTGAATGCCGTGAGCAAAGTGGTGAGCAGCAACAACGCTTTTGCCATTCTTGACAACTTCCTGTTTGAACTGCAAAGCGACCGCCTGGTGGTAACTGGCAGCGACATGGAAACGCGCCTGACGACCAACATCGAGGTGCAGAATGTGGAAGGTTCCGGTAAATTCGCTATCGATGTGAAGCGCACAATCAATTCACTGAAGGAATTGCCCGACACCGCTCTGACTTTCGAAATCAACGATGAGACCCTCGCCGTGAAGGTGACCTACCAGAATGGTTATTATGATGCAATGGCACTGAATGGTGATGAATTCCCCGAGAAGGCTGCCAATGCCAACGATATCAAGCAATTCTCACTGCCTGCCAAGAATATTGCCACCGGTATCGGTCACACCTTGTTTGCTGTCGGCAAGGACGACATGCACCCCCAGTTCACAGGTATCTATTGGGACATCAAGCCCGACATGATTGTGTATGTTGCCAGCGACTCCCACAAGCTGGTGCGTTACCGCCAGACCGATGTGAAGCCCGATTTTGAGCGCAGCTTCATCCTGCCCGCCAAACCTGCTTCCATTCTCGCCAGCATCATTGACCGCAACAGCGATGATGCCATCAACATCACGGTCGACGAGAGCAGTGCCACCTTTGAAAATGCCGATTACCAGTTGTCTTGCCGTTTCATCAACGGTCGCTACCCCAACTATAACACGGTTATCCCTGAGGACAATCCCTACACGATGGCTGTTGACCGCATGACGCTGCTCAATGCCGTGCGCCGCGTTGCCGTGTTCGCCAATGTAGGCGGTCTCGTACGCCTTGACTTGAGTGCCGACCATGTGGTGCTCACAGCCCAGGATGTCGACCACTCCACCGCTGCCGAGGAGACCATCAACTGTGAATATAACGGTGAGCCCATGAACATCGGTTTCAAGAGCGCCGATGTCATCGATGTGGTGAACAACATCGACTGCGAGGGCGTCTTCCTCAAGTTGCTTGATCCCGCGCGTGCAGGTGTCTTTGTCCCCAGTGAGCAGAAACCCGGTGAGGACCTCATCGTGTTACAGATGCCCATGATGATTTAATCCCATACAATCAGCAAACAAGCTGACTGCTAACAGCTAATGCTATAGAGTATAATGGAACTGAACCTGAGACGCCCTCTGGTGGTTTTTGATTTGGAATCCACCGGCTTGAATATTACCGACGACCGTATCATCGAGCTGTCCTATGTCAAGGTATATCCTGACGGCCACGCGGAGAGCAAGACCTATCGGTTCAACCCTGAGAAGGTCATACCCCAGCAGGCTATTGATGTACACCACATCACCAACGAGATGCTTGTGGGCGAGCCCACCTTTAAGGAACGGGCCCTTGAGGTTGCCCGCGTGTTTGAGGGCAGTGACATTGCAGGCTTCAACAGTAACCATTTCGACATACCGTTGCTGGCCCAGGAGATGAGCAAGGCAGGTGTCCCCTTTGACCCGAGCCAACACAAGTTCATCGATGTGCAGACCATCTACCACAAGCGCGAGAAACGGGATCTGGAAGCAGCCTGCATTTTCTATTGCGGTCATCCGATGGAGAACCACCACTCGGCTGCCGACGACGCCAAGACCACCCTCGAGGTGCTCAAAGCCCAATTGGACTATTATGCCAACGATGCCGAGCCCCTGCGCAACGATGTTGACTACTTGTCGCAGTACTCGTGCCACAACCGTAATGTGGACCTTGCGGGCCGCATCATCCTCAACGACCAGAAAGTGCCCGTGTTCAACTTCGGCAAGCACAAGGGAAGAAGCGTTGAAGAAGTGTTCACCAAAATCGATTTGGGCTACTATGACTGGATGATGAAGAGTGACTTTGCCGAGAACACCAAGCAGGTCATCACCAAACTCTACATCCAGTACAAGAAACGATAATGCAATTCTAATCAAGCATCATGTTAAAAGGCAAGCACATCATCTTGGGCATCACTGGCGGTATCGCTGCCTACAAATGCGCCACACTAACACGCCTGCTCGTCAAGGCCGGAGCCGAGGTGCAGGTAATCATGACGCCTAATGCCAAGCAGTTTATCCAGCCGCTGACTTTATCCACACTTAGCGGCAAACCCGTCATCAGCGAATTCTTCACTGCCAACACCGGACAATGGAACAGCCATGTTGACTTGGGGTTATGGGCCGATGCGCTTGTCATCGCTCCCGCAACGGCATCGACCATCGGCAAGATGGCTAACGGTGTCGCCGACAACATGCTGGTTACTACCTATCTGTCGGCCAAAGCCCCCGTGTTCGTTGCTCCGGCGATGGACTTGGACATGATGCGCCATCCAAGCACTGTACGCAACCTGGAGTTGCTGAAAAGCTATGGCAATCACATCATCGAACCGGCTGAAGGTGAACTGGCAAGCCACCTCATCGGCAAAGGCCGCATGGAAGAACCCGAGAACATTGTCAAAGCACTGGAAGCCTACTTTGCGGTATCACAGGATCTGCAGGACAAACGGGTTCTCATCACCGCCGGTCCCACTGTCGAAAGAATTGACCCAGTGCGTTATATCAGCAACTTCTCATCAGGCAAGATGGGTTTTGCCCTAGCCGAAGAATGCGCCTGCCGCGGCGCCCATGTAACACTGGTAGCCGGCCCCGTGTCGCTCAAGACTGAACACGCCAACATTGAACGCATTGATGTGACCACTGCCGTGGAGATGCATGATGCTGTCATGAACGCGCTGCCCCAGTCCGATGCTGTCATCCTGTGTGCCGCTGTAGCCGACTATCGTGTGGAAAATGTCGCCGACAAAAAAATCAAGCGGGAGAAAGATGCTGCACCCGTGCTGCGCCTCACTCCCAATCCTGACATCGCCCGTGCCGTTGGACAGACCAAGCGGGCTGACCAGGTGAGTGTGGGATTTGCGCTGGAAACCGACAACGAGAATGTCAACGCAAAAGGAAAACTTGATCGCAAAAACCTGAATTTCATCGTTATGAACTCTCTGCGTGACAAGAACGCCGGTTTCCAGGTTGATACCAATAAAGTAACCATCTTCACCGACAAGGGCGAAGTCATTGATGGCGAGTGCAAGAGCAAGCGTGATGTAGCTCACGATATCGTTGATGTATTATCTAAGTATCTGACAAAACATGAGAAATAAGTTTTTGATGCTGGTGGCTGCAATGTTGTGTACATTCAGTGCCATTGCCGATGATGAGGCTACCGAACTCAACTGCGAAGTGGAGGTCAATAGCCAAAAAATCACTAACGGCAGTAGAGATGTGTTTGAGGAACTCAAGGAGAAGGTCACCGAATACATGAACACTACCAAGTGGACCAATGCAGTGTTTGGCACCAACGAGAAAATCTACTGCAAACTCATGTTCACGATAAGTTCATGGGATGATGCCACGGGCTTGATGAAGGGCGACCTGCAGATTCAATCACAACGCCCGGTGTTCAACAGTTCCTATACTACAGCCCTGATCAACTTCAAGGATACCAAGGTGGATTTCCATTTTGAGACTGGTCAGCAGCTTGTATTCTCGGAAATGGAGATGGAAGACAACCTAACGGCTATCTTGAATTTTTGGGCTTACATGATCATTGCGTTGGATTTCGACTCCTTTGAACTCAACGGTGGAAATCCCTACTATGAGCGTGCGGCTCAAGTCGTGCGACTTGCCCAGAGCACAGGCG
This sequence comes from uncultured Prevotellaceae bacterium, assembly GCA_900322135.1. Lineage (GTDB taxonomy): Bacteria > Bacteroidota > Bacteroidia > Bacteroidales > Muribaculaceae > Sodaliphilus. The sequence continues at coordinate 23,658 of ONYP01000010.1, read as the reverse complement.
AGTCAGGATGGAAAGCGTTTGAGGACAACACCAATCGCAGTGCAGTGCTCAGTGCATTCACCGATAGCCAGACGGCTCCCATCAGGCAGATGCTTTATGACTACCACCGCATGGGACTCGACCAGATGGTCGTGACTGTGGACAAGGGACGATCAACCATCACCCACACGCTCGAGAATTTAGCCAAGATTTATGATGTGGCCCCCTTATCGGTATGCTTGACTATGTTTAAAGATGCAAAGCTCGATGAGCTCATCAACATCTACAGCAAAGCCAATATGACCGAGAAAGAGGCGGTCTATGAAATGCTTTATCAAGTATACCCAAGCGAGACCACGCGTCTGGACAAGATCAAGCAAACCACAACAAATTAAATACCAGGAGATGCAATGATCAAGCAACTGCACATCTCCAATTATGCACTCATCGACAAACTCGACATCCGGTTTGATGAGGGCTTGACAATTATCACCGGCGAGACAGGTGCCGGCAAATCCATTATCCTGGGAGCGTTGTCACTCATCCTTGGCGAACGCTCCGACAGCAAAGCAATCCGCGACAACACTGCCAAAACCATTGTCGAAGCCACATTCGACATTGGCGGCTATCACCTTGAACGACTGTTTAAGGATAACGATATTGACTGGGATGAGCATGACTGCCTGGTCAGGAGAGAGATTTCTCCCAACGGACGCTCTCGTGCATTCATCAACGACACCCCGGTGCAGCTCAATGTGCTGCGGGAGTTGAGCACATCTTTGCTTGACATCCATTCCCAGCACAGCAACATGCTGCTCGCCCACCCCGCGTTCCAGCTATCAATTCTTGACAATATTGCCGGCAATGCCCAACTGCTTGATGACTATAACCGCTGTTATCACGATTATCGTGATGCGCTGAACCGTCTTGAGCAGACAAGGCTAGAAATGGAAAAACTCCGTGCCGACGAGGATTACATCCGTTTCCAGCTGGACCAGCTTCAAGCCTTGCAGTTAAAGCCTGATGAAGATAAAGAACTTGAAGCGCTTCAACATAAACTGGGCAACATCACCGAGCTCAAGGAGGGTTTATGGAATGTGGGAAACACCCTTGACGGGGAAGAAAACAGCATCCTGGAGCGCTTGTCGACAGTAGCATCCCTACTTGAAGACGCCGAGCGCAACCTCAACGAGGTAGAAGGCATGTCTTCCAGAGTGAGAACGGCCCTTATCGAACTCAAAGACATTGCCCACAGTGTCGGCGCTATTGTGGACACACTCAACGACGATCCCGCTGAGCTAGCCCGTGTTGATGACCGCCTTAATAGCATCTATACCCTGCAGCGCAAGCACAATGTGCAGGATGTGAACGGGTTGATTGAAATCCAGCAAGGATTTGAACAGCAATTAGGCGAAATAGAACACAACGATGACATTATCGAAGAGCTGACAGCACTCGTTGAATCAACACGCCGACAGGCATTGGAGATTGCCGACAAGCTCTCGGCAAGACGCAAAGACGCTTCCAAGCGTTTGGGCCGTGATTTGCTTGACATGGCCATGCCACTGGGCCTGAAGAACATTGCCTTCAATGTCGATTTCAACTCTACCGACTTGACTGCCAGCGGTATCGACAATGTAGAGTTCATGATGGCTTTCAACAAGAACCAGCAACCCATGCCTGTCAAGGATACGGCTTCAGGTGGTGAGATTTCACGCGTGATGCTCTGTATCAAGACAATCATTGCGCGCCACATGCGATTGCCCAGTATTATCTTTGATGAGGTGGATACCGGTGTTAGCGGCGATATAGCCACCCGAATCGGCGAGATGATGGCCGACATCTCTCGCAGCATCCAGGTCATCGCCATCACCCATCTGCCCCAAGTGGCAGCCAATGGTGACCACCACCTGCGTGTGTTCAAGACCGACAACGAGGTTGAGACACTCACCAGCGTCGAGTCTCTCGACAATCAAGAGCACATCTTGGAGATTGCACGCATGCTGAGCGGCAAGGATATCAACCAAGCAGCTATCGAAAACGCAAAATCACTAATCAACCACAGTCACAATGATTGACAAGAACCAGTATATCTACGGCATCCATGCCGTGACAGAGGCCATCGAGGCCGGCAAAGACATTGACAGGATTCTGTTGAGCAAAACACTCAACAGCGATACTGCGCAAGACATCATCAACTGCGCCAAATCCCTGAAGGTACCCGTTCAACGGGTTCCCGTACAGAAGATTGACCGCATAACACGGCGCAACCACCAGGGTGTGCTCGCCATGATGGCAGCCGTGACCTATTACCGTGTCGAGAATCTAGTGCCCCAGTTGTTTGATGAAGGAGAGAACCCGTTCTTTGTCGTGCTTGATGGTGTTACCGATGTGCGCAATTTCGGTGCCGTGGCTCGCACATGCGAGTGCGCCGGCGTGAGCGCCATCGTCATCCCCGACCGCGAGAGTGTCAGTGTCAATGCCGATGCTGTTAAGACATCGGCAGGAGCCCTCAACTACCTGCCCGTTTGCCGTGAGCACAATCTGGTGTCGGCCGTGAAGTTGCTGCGTGACAGCGGTTTCAAAATTGTCGGTACCAGCGATAAGAACGCTATACCCTACACCCAGGGCGATTACACGGGCCCAGTGGCTATTATCCTTGGCGCCGAGGACAAAGGCATATCCCAGGAAATCATGAAATTGTGTGACACCCAAGTGCTCATCCCTGAATTTGGCCACATCAACTCGTTGAATGTGTCGGTTGCTGGCGGAATCATGATTTATGAGGTTGTCAGGCAGAGGCTTAATGATAATCAGGCGGTGAAATAGCGGGTTTTATTTGTCCACACCGTCTAAAATCGTTAATTTTGCAAGTTCAAAGTTTACATTATGATAAATCGAGTTTTAATAAGAACCAAAGTTGTACAGATTCTGTACTCCTATATGCTCACTCGGCCAGAGTGCACGCTTAGCAAGGCTTTAAAAGACCTTGATGGTTGTCTGGACAAGACCTACGAGTTGTATCACTACCTGATGCGCCTGCCCGTGGAGTTGACCCACATTCAGGAAATGCGCCTGGATGACGCCCGCAACAAGTACCTGCCGACCGAGGAGGACCTGCATCCTAATACAAAATTCGTCAATAACCGTCTTGTCAAAGCCTTGGCCGACAACGAACAGCTACAGCAGTTTGCCGAGGAGCACACCGTGACATGGAACGACGACCCCATCTTTGAGCGGTTGATGCTGGACAAGGTGCTCAAGAGTGACCTCTACAACAGTTACATGGAAGACGCTGAGGACTCTATGGGAGCCGATAGCCAGTTGTGGCAGCAACTCATGAAGCAGGTTATATTGACCGACGAGAATATGGCTGACGCCATTGAGCAGCGTTCCCTGTTCTGGTCCGAGGACGATATGGACCTTATCGGGCAATTCGTGTGCAAGACATTCCGCCGTCTTGCCGACGGCGAGGAAGATGCTATCCTGCCGATGTTCAAGGACGAGGAAGACAGCGACTTTGGCAAGGAACTGTTCCAAGCCACAGTCACACAGATGCCTGAGAATAATGAACTCATCGACGAGATGGTTCAGTCCAGCCGATGGGACAAGGACCGCATCGTGCTCATGGACCGCATCATCATGTGTGCAGCACTTGCCGAGTTGCGCACCTTTGACAAGATTCCCACTGCCGTGACGCTCAACGAGTACATTGAGTTGGCCAAGAACTTCAGCACTGCCGGCAGCGGCCAATTTGTCAACGGCATTCTCAACAATGCCGTGAAGTCGCTGAAAAAGCAAGGGAAGATTCTCAAAGCTTAAATGCACTGGAATAATAAACAATGATTCAATAACAATAAAAAAGAAACTATTATGCTTAACTTGATTTTACTGGAAGGTGCTCCCGCTACCACCACTACCACCACTGGCGGCATGGATTGGTCTTTTATGATCATGATTCTCGCGATGATTGCCGTGTTCTACTTTTTCATGATCCGTCCCCAGCAGAGTAAACAGAAGAAGATCAATGCCTTCCGCGACAGCCTCAAGAACGGTGACAAGGTGATGACCGCAGGCGGCATCTATGGCCGTATTCGTGAGGTCAAGGACAATGCTGTGATTCTCGAGATTGCTGACGGTGTGCGCATCAAGATCGACAAGAACTCAATCTACCAGTCGATGCAGGAAGTTGCCGAGACCGGTGCCGATGTTGCCAACAAGAAGTAAGCGACATCAACTAAGTTACAAGAAGGACTGAAGTAGAAGGACTGAAGCCAAAACGGATGAAATTCTGGAGCAGAACAAGAGAGAAATTAGACGAATCGCCCCGCACAAAGTCGATACTGCAGTATCTCACTTTTGTGGTGATTTCTGCTGTATTCTGGGGATTTCTCACTTTTAACGGAAATATCCAGTTGGATATTGAGGTGCCGGTCGAGATAAACAAGCCCGACAATGTGCACATGCTATCCAAGGTTCCCGACACGCTAACCGTAACTGTGCGTGACCGCGGCTACAGGTTCTTCTCCTATCTTATCCACAAGTCTCCAACGCTCACCCTGCGTTTCTCGGACTACAGCGATGGCAACGGCAACTTTAAGGTGGACCAGAGTCACCTGAAAAAAGCGCTTGCCGCTGTGTTGAACCGCCATGCTGTCATCGAGGGCGTACTGCCTGAGTCCATCAACATCAAGTATACCGACCTGCCTGGCAAGAAAGTTCCCATCATGACCGATATCACGGTTGAGCCTCGTGAGGATTACACGATTTATGGGGCTCTCATTCAGAGCCAGGATTCGGTCTATGTTTTCAGTGATGCCAAGACTTTGGGCGAAATCAATGAGGTCTACACCTCGCATGTCGTGGTAAATGACTTAACCGACACCTTGCGGCGCAAGGTGTCTATTGCCCACATCAATGGTGCGGTGGTTGAGCCGCGTGCCATCGACATCATGGTGCCGGTCGAGAAACTGAAATCGCAGAAGCGCACCGTCAATATTGGTGTGCGCAATGCTCCACCGGGTGTCAAGATGCTGTTATTCCCCAGCGATGTGGAGGTAACCTACCGTTCGCCGGTAAGTTGCCTCAAGGATGAGGTGGTTTTCACAGTCGTTGTCGATTACAACTCGATAGACTTTACCCACCCTGGAAATAATGTGAAGGTTCAAGTGGGAGAGGTGCCTGCTGCTTACAAGGATGTAGAACTATCCCAAGACAGCGTCGAGTACATCATCGAGAAACATTAAGGGCGTGGAATTGGTAGCGATCACCGGTGGCATTGGCAGCGGCAAGAGTGTTGTAGCCCGCATGGTTCAAGTTATGGGCCATGAGGTTTATGATTGCGACTCACGCGCCAAGGCCATCATGACGGAATCTCCCGAAGTGAGGCAACAGCTGGAGCAAGCATTCGGCAAGGATACATTTATGGCCGACGGTACACTTAACCGTCCACACTTGAGCGCCGTGGCATTTGCCGACGATGATGCCCTTGCACGGCTTAACGGGATTGTGCATCCAGCCACGGCACGGGATATGCAGCAATGGGCTGAAATCCAAGCAAGAAAAGGTGCAGCGGTGGCTTTTGTGGAAACTGCTTTACTCCACACTGCCGGTCTTGACCGATTGGTTGACAAAGTGTGGCATGTGACCGCTCCTGCACGGGTGCGCATCGAGCGGGTCATGGCTCGCAGCGGGTTGACAGCGGAGCAGGTGGAGGCCCGCATCAAGGCCCAGGTCAACGAGGACAGGATTGCCGATGGCGAGGCGGTCCTCGTCAATGACGGCGAGGCGGCTATGCTACCACAAGTGCTGCATCTGCTGGCTCGAAACTGAAGAACAACAATTAATCTATAATAACGAATTATCTAACATCAAAACATTAACTCATTATGTTGAAGAAAATTTTATCCATCTCGGGTCGTCCCGGATTGTATAAACTCATTTCCTACGGTAAAAACATGTTGCTCGTCGAGGGTCTCGTCGACGGCAAGCGTTTCCCTGTGCACTCACGCGAGCGCGTAATGTCGCTGGGTGATATTTCCATGTATACGACCTCGGAGGATATACCCTTGTCACAGGTATTAGAGAATGTGGGCAAGAAATTTGAGAATAAGGCGATTGACGCCAAGGCTTATACTACTCCCGAACAGCTTCACGAGTTCTTTGGCAGCGTGATTGAGAATTGGGATCAGGACCGTGTACACAACAGTGATATCAAGAAAGTAATCGCTTGGTATAATATCCTCGTTGGCGCCGGCATCACCGACTTCACCGCTAAGGATGAAGAGGAAGAGGCTCAAGCCGAAGAACCCACCGAGGAGAAGAAAGACTAATCAACCGATAGCCTGACAACAATGGCTATAATGGCAGCGGCGATTCTCTTGTCGCTGCCAATGGTATCGTGCCACAGTACCAAAAGCAACACACACACCTATCGTCCCTACCATGAGCGCCGCAACCGCAGTGCCGCCCCCAACGATGACGCCACCCCCAACGATGACATACAGAAACCCGTGCCGGGAGGTTACGGGCTCGTTGACGAGAAATGGGCAGCCCTTGATATCAAATTGGGACGACATGACAACAAGAAACTCTACAAGGAACTGAAAAGTTGGTTGGGAACCCCCTATGCCCATGCCTGCCAAAACAAGGGCGTCGGCACCGATTGCTCCGGCATGGTCATGGTGGTTTATGACACAGTGTACGGCATCAAACTGAACCGCAACTCTGCCAAGATATTGGAGCAGAACTGCCGTGTTATCCAACTTGATGACCTGCGCGAGGGAGATCTTGTGTTTTTCTGTACCAGCGGCGACGGCCGGGTTTCGCATGTGGGAATCTACCTGAAAGATAACAAGTTTGTTCACGCCTCTTCATCGCGCGGTGTGGTGGTGGACGACCTGCGACAGAACTACTACGCTACCCATTTCTACGCAGCCGGCCGCGTCAACACACACAAGTGATATCAGAGCTTCAAACGGCGCCAGACAAAGCGCGGCACGCGCCGCCACAGGGCTGTCAGTATCCTGTATTTCCAATCAATCACTACCACATGCCGCTTGCCCTTGACAGCACGCACAATCTGGCGTGCCACCTTGTCGGGTTTCAGCATCATGGGATAATGGAAATCACCGCTCAGCAAGTCGGTATCGACAAAGCCGGGACGAATGTCGGTGAAGCGGATTTTTAAGCCACGGGCATTGGCCTGTTGCTCAAGGGCCTGCAGGTAGACATTCTGCATAGCCTTGGTGGCCGAATAGGACGGTGCCGACCCGAGTCCCTTGGTACCCCCAATGCTCGAGATGGCTGCGATATGTCCATGCCCCTGTTCGGCAAAATAGCGATAGGCCTCCCCTATCATGCGCGTGAATCCCAACGCATTGGTGTTGACGGTATCGAGTTCGATTTCAGGAGCGAGGTCTCGGTTTTGATGACCGATTCCGGCGGAGTAGAAAAACAAGTCCATGCCGCCTAGTCCCTCAATCAGTTGTCGCAGCCTGGATGCAGCATCGGCCGCAGTGACATCGATGGCTGCGGTCACTACCCTATCAGGTGCATCCTGTTTCAGAGCTTGCAAGCGGTCCTCGCGGCGTGCCGCCACCCCGAGCATGCAGCCATCGGCCAGCAGTAGCCGTGCCACTTCCATTCCCATACCCGACGAGGCTCCGATGATGATCACTTTTTTCATGACGACATCATTAATTGTCAGGCAAGTCCAATTGCTGTTGCACGCTCTCCTCGTGGATGGCCTGCATGATGCGTTGGGTGAATTCCTGTGAAAGGCCCAAAGTGCGGGCCTCGTCAAGGCGGGCCTTGATGAGGGCCTGGTAACGAGCAGGCTGCACCACGCGCAGGTTGTGCGATTTCTTGTAGCTGCCTATCTCGCGCGATACGCTCATGCGCCGTGCCAGCACGGCGAGCAATTCGTGGTCACAGTCATCGATTTGCTGGCGCAACAGGCTCAACTCATCCTCAACAGGCGCGCCAGAGCGCACGACCAGTTTACCGAGAATCGACTTCAGCGTCTCAGGCAATATCTGCTGGGCGCTGTCGCTGAGGGCGTTGTCCGGGTCACAATGGCTCTCAATCATCAAGCCATCAAAACCGGCATCAAGCGCCAACTGTGACAGCGGCTCGACAAACTCACGCTTGCCGCCAATGTGGGATGGATCACACAGGATGGTCATGCCCGGTGCATGACGGCGCAACTCAAAGGGTATGTGCCACTGGGGGTCGTTGCGGTAAAGGTGTGCCCCTGCCGAACTGAATCCGCGATGCACAGCACCCAAGCGAGTGATGCCTGCGCCAGCCAAGCGTTGCAGCGCTCCCATCCACAGGTCCAAATCGGGATTGAGCGGATTCTTGACCAGCACGGTCACTTCATCATTGCACATCAGCGTGTCGGCAATCTCTTGCACTGCAAAGGGGTTGGCCGTTGTCCGTGCCCCTACCCACAGGATGTCGATGCCGGCATCGAGTGCGGCTCTCACATGGGCCTCGGTAGCCACCTCGGTAGCCACCAGCATACCTGTTTCACGCTTGACGGCCTGCAACCAGGCCAATGCCTGGTCGCCCATGCCCTCAAAACTGCCGGGCATGGTGCGCGGTTTCCACACACCGGCTCTGAAGGCGGTCACACCGATGCCTTTCAGCGCCCGTGCTGTTGCCAGCGTCTGCTGCTCGGTTTCGGCGCTACAGGGGCCGGCAATAACAATAGGAGACCCGCTCTCGCTGTTGGCGAAAGCGAGAGGCCCGATATCCTTGAGTGTGACCGTGCTCATCAGCAAGCCTTGAAACTCATGTCGAGCGACTTGATGGAGTGCGTGAGAGCGCCCACCGAGATGTAGTCCACACCGCACTCGCCATAGGCACGCAGCGTGTCGATGGTAATGCCACCGCTTGACTCGGTCTCTACCCTACCATTGATGATTTCCACAGCCTTGCGGGTATTTTCTACGGTAAAGTTGTCGAGCATCACGCGGTCCACGCCGCCATGGTCAAGCACCTGCTGCAACTCGTCAAAGTTGCGCACCTCGATTTCGATTTTCAGGTCCTTGCCGTTGTCACGGCACCACTGGCGGGCCTTATCGATTGCGGGCACGATGCCACCGGCGAAGTCAACATGGTTGTCCTTGAGCAGAATCATGTCGAACAGGCCGATGCGGTGGTTGCAACCGCCGCCAATCTTGACGGCTTCTTTCTCCAGCATGCGCATTCCGGGAGTGGTCTTGCGGGTATCCAGAACACGGGTCTTGAGGCCTTCCAGGCATTTGGCATAGCGTGCGGTAGTTGTTGCCACACCGCTCATGCGCTGCATGATGTTAAGCATCAGGCGCTCGGTCTGGAGCAGCGAACGCACCTTGCCGGTAACAACAAAGGCGATGTCGCCGGGCTTGACATGGGCTCCATCTTGAATCATGACCTCCATCTGGAGTTCCGGGTCAAATTTTTCAAACACGCGGCGTGCGATTTCCACGCCAGCAAGAATGCCTTCCTCCTTGACGATGAGCCGTTGGCGTCCCATCTCGTCGGCAGGGATGCAGCACAGTGTGGTGGCGTCGCCGTCACCGATATCCTCGGCAAAAGCCAGGTCAATCAACTCATCGATCAGTTCTTCTCTTGTTTTCATAATAAAAACGCTCTTAATTTAATGTTTTTGTGACCACAAAGTTAGGGAGTTTTTGGCGGAATTGCTAATTTTGTGGATGTTTTTAATCAAAACAGTCTGAATATGAAGATTACTCTGGCCGTAATAGGTAAAACCGAGGTCGCATTTGTGCGTCAGGGCATCGAGGAGTATGTCAAGCGCCTGGGGCACTATGTGTCGTTCAACATCCAGTATATCGGTGATGTGAAGAGCACGCGCAAGATGAGCGAGGCTCAGCAGAAGGTCGCCGAGGGCAAGGCACTGCTTGGGGCCCTGGAAACCAGTGACCATGTTGTACTGCTCGACGAGAACGGCACTGAGCGCACATCGGTGGACTTCAGCGTGTGGCTGGAGCGCCGCATGGCTAGTGGCAGCAAGCGGCTGGTGTTTGTCGTGGGCGGCCCTTACGGGTTTTCGCCAGAGGTGTATGCCCGTGCCAACGAAAAAATCTCATTGAGCAAGATGACTTTTCCGCACGAACTAGTGCGGCTCGTGTTTGTGGAACAACTGTACCGGGCTTTCACCATCCTGCGCCACGAGCCGTACCATCATGAATAATGATTAGATGATTATAGATTAATGAGGATATGAAACAAAGGACGATATTGATAGCAATGATGGTGGGGCTGATGGCATTGAGTGCCCTCCTTGCCGACGGCCGTACCCGAACCTACTATTACCAGCCAAGCAACAGCTTCGCCGGATTATATCCAGCTCCCGGAATGCGTATGGCGGGCCGTTACAAGGCTATCGAGGATAACTTGCTCATCGAGGAGAATGCCACGATGGCGACTGCCATTACCCTCGACACGATGTATATCGCCAGCCGTTCTTACAACTTCGTGATGCGTATCGCCAACCTGAACAACAAGCAGGGCAAGTCCTATAGCATCAAGAATCCCATGACCGGGTCAAAAACCACATTGACCAGCACCAGTTGGGGCTTGGTCTTCAACTACGATGAGCAGGGCAACTACTATGCCGTCGTGCTTGAGTGTGACAACAGCGCCCCCTATGACGATATCACCGACAAGCGCACCATGAAGGTGATGCTCGTTGAGCACACTCCCGAGCAATCACGCGTTGTGGCTCAAACAACCCTTGATAGGGGCATTTCGCTTGAGGACGGCATGAACACCTTGTCAGTTGCCGTTGACGAGCATGGCGTGAATGTGGCAATCGGGAGGATTGACATGCTGGAGGTAGTGCTGGATGCATCATCGCTTCGACGCCCCGCTGGAGTCGTTGCTGTCGGTTATCTCGTTGGTCCCGGTGCCAGGGTCGCCATCGAGAGCGCTGCCCTCACCATCGACAATGACAACCAGGTGGCCGAGCTGCAGACCGAATGGACCCGCGAGGCCCTTGACGAGTATTTTGCCCAGAGTGCCGACCCGGTTGAGGGTTACTGGCAATACCTGGACCGTGATATGGACGACGAGTGGCTACGCCTGGGCGGGCGCTACACCATTGCCACTGTCCAGGCCGGTAACGGCTACGACATCATCTATATTGACGGAGCCAAGGTCAAGAAATCGCTATGGCAGCCGGGTATGCTCAAGGGGCATATCTTCAAGACCATCTTCACTGGCAACTATGACCTGTTCTGGATTGATGCTACCATGGAGCCTATTGACGACGAGGCCTATGCAACCGTCGAGAACGGTGTTATTCTAACTTTGAATTTTCCTACTTACAAAAGTCAGGTGCGACTATCTAAAATATTGAAAATTGATGACTAAAAATCATTTATTTGTCCATATCAACAAAAATGACTAATTTTGCGCCCGATTTTTAACTATCCCTTTTTATTGATAAAATATGAAGAAGATTGCTTTGATTTTTGCTGCCATGTTTGCTATGGCACAGATGAATGCAGCCCCCGCCGATGCTGCTGTTAACGCTCCCGAGAATGCCGAGGCTGCCGCCGTCGCTGTACCTGACGAGGACGGCCCTATCTATGAACACCCCTTTAAAGATGATGAAGAAAGCACCAGGCACTGGTCAATCACCAGCAACGGTATCTATGTCGGTCTGGGTGTTAAGCACAGTTATGACCTCATCAACAACAGTGTTGAGGCTGGTATGCTCAACATCGCCGCAGTGAACTATAACAGCCTGCACGGCCAGAACCTGTCGCTGGGTGTTGGTATCCACCATCGCTCCTTCAGCATCAAGCGCCCCTATATGCTCAAGCGCGACGATAACAGTGTTGTAACTGCCAGTGAGTATCCCTCGCTGAATGTAGAAGAGATCAAGGACCGCTCGTCCAATCTGAATGAGTGGGCCGTGCAGTTCCCGCTGATGTTCACCCAGAAGATTTACAAGAAACTCGACATCACCGTTGCCGGTATCATGAATTGGAACTTCAAGGCACGCGTTGACAACCATTACGAGATCAACAAGATTGAGCATGAAACCCGCTACAAGAACCTGAAGCAAGAGAAGATCAACTTTGACTTCATGGGTGCCCTGTCTTGCGGTGCGGTCGGTATCTACTGCCGCTACAGCCCCGGCAAGTTCTTCAAGGACGGCTATGGTCCCGAAATCAAGAACACTTGGACCCTGGGCCTCGTGCTTGGTCTCTAAATGATTACCGATAAGATATTAAGAAAGTTCCTGAGCATGCCTTAGGAACTTTTTTTGTGATGTATTGTTACAAATGAGAGGTTTCTGCGTTTTATAGATAGAAACGACAGTCGATTATGAAGCATCAAGACCGCATCACCGGCGCATTCACTACCCTGCGGGAGCAGATGCTCTCGCTGGCCGAACGCATTACCGGCAACCGCGACGATGCCGCCGATGCGGTTCAGGATGCTTTCGTGAAATTGTGGCAGCAGCGGGGCCATTATCACGACAACCGCCATGCACGGGGTGCCGCGGTCATCACTGTGAGAACGACAAGCATCGACATTGCAAGGAGCAAAAACCGGCAAGCCGATGTGCCACTCGAGAATGCGGAGAGCAGCAGCGAGGATGTAACAGATGAGAGCCGCGAACTCGCCTACCGGCAGGTGCTGCAAATCATCGATAATGACCTGTCACACAAGCAGCGCCTAATCATTGACCTCAGGGAAATGCAAGGACTGGAATTTGACGAAATCGCAAAACGGTTAGGCACAACGGCTGCCAATGTGCGCGTGGAACTGAGCCGCGCCCGCAAGCGGGTGAGAGAAATCTATCAATCAAGAAAAAAGGAAACGGAGCTATGAACACCAATCATCACATATCTGACAAGGCAGAACTGGAGAAACTCATCGGCCGGTATTTTGACGGTGAGACCACCGTGCAAGAGGAGCACCAGCTTCGGCAGTGCCTAGCCGATTGCCGCTGGAACAGTGAACTCATCGATGAGGCAAGGTTCGCTATGGGATTTTTTGCCATCGACGCACAGGAGCGTTCGCGTGGCCGCAACAGGCGCAGCCATCACATCACCGGCATCGCCGCTTCGATAGCCCTGCTTATCGGCGTGGGCGCCTTTGCACTGTGGCATCAACATGTGAGGGATAACATGTGTGTGGCCTATGTTGACGGATCTGTCGTCAACGATGATGATGAGGTCATGGCACTCATCCGCCAAGACCTGAACACTATGGGCGAAGCCTCGCAGGGCATGTCAGAACAATTGATGAGCCTGGGCGCTGCCCTTGAACTGGATAACGAATAAAACGATAACGATATGAAACGGACTATAATCATTATCCTCACATGCCTACTGACCGTTACGACAGTCATGGCTCAGCAGGGGCTGAAAATCAACCGATTGTTTGACGGTCACTTCAAGAACAGCCCCAATGTGACCGAAATCATCGTCACGGGCAAAAAGGCGGGTGAATTGGGTTTATCGGTGTACCACAGCCTTGCTACTACCGACCAAGACAAGGGCGAACTTATCGAAAGCCTTGTCGTGAAAGACGGTGCACATGCAGTAGAAAAAGATGTGGAATACCGCAATGGCCAATTGTACTATGGCTTCTACACCCTCAGGGCGCCCACAAAGAAGAGAGACGGGCAATACCTGTTTTTCCTGAATCAGCGGCTAGCCCGCAAATCGCCCAAAAATGTCGTCACACTCATCTATATGGAAGGGAAAGGCGACTCGGAGCAAATCAAGAAACTCATCAGAAAATAACACTATAACCACATCAGAGAAACAATATGAAAAAGTTTTCGTTAATCATCATCGCCATGGTTGCCATGGTGCAGGCCCACGCAACTGCCCCCGACACGGTAAAAGTAATTGACTCTCCCAGTCAAATCGTCATCACGGAGTCGTCCTCGGGAGTCAAGATGACAGTGACGGGCTCCAAGGAGGACAAGGACTACAGTTACACCTACACGGTGGAGCACGCGGCCAATGACACGGTTCACACCACACAGTCGTCCGACTGGGAATTGAATCTGCCCTTCATGAAGAGCAGCAATAACGAGTTCCACTGGAGCATCGTGTGTTCAGGATTATACTTCGGTGCGGGACTCAGCACTTCCTATGACCTTGTCAACAACAGTTTCAACTGGGGTATACTCAACTTCGCCAGCCTCAATTACAACACCCTGCATGGGCAGCAATTCTCGATTGGTGTGGGCTATGACAACAAGCGTTTCTCGCTCAAGCGCCCCAATTGTTTTGTCATGGACGAGGCGACCAACATCGTGGATACCGAGTCTTATCCCGAGGGCACCGTTAACCGTTCATCGGTCCTCTCGGTCAGAGCCATACAGTTCCCGCTCCAATTCCAGCAGTTCTTCGGCAAGAATTTCCACATCACACTGGGCGGAACCATGAACTGGAATGTGTATGCCAAGTGCAACACCCACTATAAGGTCAACAAGACCCACCATGATGTCTCCTATCGAGGGATCCGGCAGAACAAGCTGACCTTTGATGTCTATGGCGCTTTGTCCTATAACCGCTTGGGCGTCTACTGCCGTTATAGCCCATGCAACCTGTTCAAGAAGGGCTATGGACCCGAGATCAAGAACACCTGGATGCTGGGCGTTGCCATCGCGTTGTAACAGTCTTTCGTGAAAACATTAATCCCTGACGGCCAATCGGTCATCAGGGATTATGTTTTTTTTACAGGAACGGGTTGCAGCGTTTCTCGTCGGCGACCGTGGTTGTCGGGCCATGTCCCGATGCTATGACGGTCTCATCGGGGAGCGGCAGAATTTTCTCGCGGATGCTGTTGATGAGTTGTGCCATGTCACCGCCCATGAGGTCGGTGCGGCCCACGCTGCCGTTGAAGATGGTGTCGCCGCTGATGAGCAGGGCACTCTGCGGCAGGTAGAAAGCCAGTCCGCCAGGGCTGTGACCGGGGACATGGAGCACCTGGATGGTCTCGTCGCCCAGGGTAATGGTATCGCCGTCCTGGAGATTGCGGTCGAGCACCAAAGGCTTACATTCAACATTGAGTTGGAACATTTCAGCTTGTTGGGGCAATTCCTGTCCTAACTGCGCATCCAGGTCACTGCCGCACACATCAGCTCCCGTCTTGTCGGCAAGCCAACGGGCACCCGTGATGTGGTCAAGGTGGAGGTGGGTCAACAGGACATGCTTGACGCTGAGTTGCTGGCCCTCGATGAATTTGGTTACCATTTCGCGCTCGGCATCGCGCATCATGCCGGGATCGACCACCACGGCTTGGCGGGTGGACTCGTCCCACAGGATATACATGTTCTCGCCAAACGGGTTGACGGTCATCATTGTAGCATTGATCATAGCGGGAGATAAATCACTTTTTTGGTTTTGAAAAATTCTTCCTTGAAATAACTCGACAGTTCGTCGATGAGCACCTGGTTGCGGTACTTGGCAACCTCGGCGGTCAGGTCACCGCCCTTGAGGCAGATGAGGCCGTTGGGAACAGCATTGCGGTCCACCGTGTCGATAAAACGCTTGACTAATGGCACCATGTCACCCAGGTCCATCACTGCCCGGCTAACGACAAAGTCAAATTTGCCCTTCACCTCGCCCACGTCACCGTGCTGGAAGGTGACATTCTTCAGCCCGATGCGCTCAGCGATGTCAGCCGCCACGCGCAGCTTCTTGCCGATGCGGTCCACTAGATGGAATGTCACTTCAGGATAATAGATTGCCAGGGGTATGCCGGGCAGTCCCCCACCCGTCCCCAGGTCCATCACCCGCGTGCCGGGAGTGAACTTGACAAATTTCACGATTCCCAGTGAGTGCAGCAGGTGGTTCACCTCAAGATTGTCGATATCTCGGCGCGAGATGACATTGATTTTGGCGTTCCACTCGGGATACAAATCCTCGAGCTGCGCCATCTGTTCACGCTGCAGGTCGGTCAGTTCAGGAAAATAATTCAGAATATGTTCCACTACAATATATATTCTTTTCATAACGACCTTGACAACAACAATAAACTGTTGTCTGGTCGTTGTGCAGTTGTTCGATTTATCAATACAATCGCTCGAGGATGCTGTTCTCGCACAGGCTCGGCTTCAAGTCACCATAGGGGATGGTAATCTGGGGCTCGCCGACGGCCTCGACAGCCAATTCATTGGGCAGATAGCTCCATGTAACACCATCGTCGTTGAAGTAGAAGTTCCTCGACACGGTGATATTCTCGACATTGAAGTAGCCCAAATCGTTCAACTGCTCGTTGCCCTCAACCTTGTTCTGGGCTAGCAGCTGTTGACGCAGCAACTGACACACATCGCCAAGCGCATCGTCACGGAACAGGCGGTTCACATCGATATAGGTCATCGATTCCATGTCAAAGCTATAATAGCGATGGGTCTCGGAGGAAGCTTTGTCGTTCTTCTTGACAACATCGACGCGCTCAAAGGTCACCACGCCGTTCTTGTTATAAACCGGGGTGATGCGGGTGCTGGTTTCATATTTAGTGACATTGAGGTCATCAGATTCCTCGACCTCCATCTTCTCATCGTCGCTGACAGGCTCGGCCACAAAATCATATTGGTGCATGCTGTTGGAAACGACTTGACGCATGGCATCCTTTAACGAGAGCGAGTCGCCCGATTCCAGCACATAGCGCGCAAACAGGCGCTGCAGCGAGTCGGCAGAGGCGCCACCGGCGAGGGCCACAGGATAGTCGATGGTTGCTGTGGCAGTGATGGTGCAACGGCTGCCGTTAGCGGTCACAAAACTGGAATTATCCGTCAGTTGCTCGGTCTTGACCGTTACTGCAGGGCTATTATCGCCGCCCTTGCCGCCCTTGCCGCAAGAGAACAATAATGCCGTGGCCGACAGCAGTATAAAGAATGTAAAAACCTTGACTTTCATCATGACTTAGCTCGGTTTATCGTGTTTAATTTTGCTAAAGTACTACAAATTTGGAGAATATGAGTGGAAAAACGGATTTTTTTGCCGAAATTTGCAAAAACTTTTAATTGAAAAATAAAACTATCTGAGCAATAACGGCAGTCAGGTCAACAGTCATCGACTCCTTATCTTGCAGTTGCCGTACTCATTGCTCACCACATAATATTAGTGCAGACTGAACAATGAAAATAGGAGAATACAACGAGTTACGCATCAACCGCATGGTCGATTTCGGAGCCTACCTCATCGACGACGACACCCATGAGGTGCTGCTGCCCAAGCGCTACTTGTCGCCTGAGATGAAGGAGGGTGACACCATCCGCGTGTTTGTCTACAACGACAGTGAGAACCGGCCAGTGGCCACCACCGAGGTGCCCCATGCCGTGGTGGGTGACTTTGCCCTGATGCGTGTCAAGGCCGTCAATCAGGTGGGCGCTTTCCTCGATTGGGGTCTTGTCGCCAAGGACCTGCTGGTGCCCTTCAGCGAGCAGCGTGTAGACATGAAGGTGGGCCGCAGCTACATCGTGCGCGTCTACCTCGACGAGGCCAGCCACCGCATCGTTGCCAGCGCCAAACTCGCCAAGTTCCTCAACCGCACCGAGCCCGACTACTACCACCGTGAGCGCGTCGAGGTGCTGGTGGTGCAGCGCAGCGACCTGGGCTACCGCGTCATCGTGGAAAACGCCCATTGGGGACAGATTTACCAGAACGAGACCTATCAGGAGGTCAATGTCGGCGACCGCCTCACGGCATTCGTCAAGCAGGTGCGCCCCGACGGCAAGATAGACCTTACTCTTGCCAAAATCGAGAAAATGCGCGTCGATGACCTGTCCGAGCGCATCATGGACTATCTCCAGGCCCACGGCGGCGAGATGACCCTCACCGACAAGAGCGACCCCGACGACATCAACCAGGCCTTCAACTGCAGCAAGAAAGACTTCAAGAAAGCCCTCGGCCTCCTCTACAAGCAACAAAAAGTCACCCTCGGCGACACCGTCAAATTAGCAACATCTTAACTGAGACATCATGCGATATAGACTATTACTGATGATAGTGGCCATATTGGTCGGGCTGGGAGCGATGGCTGATAACAGTCTGGCGCCTGAGGCAATAGGGCCGTTGCCCTCGGCACAGCAGGTGGCTTGGCAACAGTTGGAAACCTATGCGTTTATCCACTTCGGGCCCAACACATTTACCGACAAGGAATGGGGCTATGGCGACACGCCTGCCGAGGCTTTCAACCCTACCAGGCTCGATTGCGAGCAGTGGGTGCAGACCATCATCAAGGCGGGGATGAAAGGCGTGATCCTGACCTGCAAACACCACGACGGCTTCTGCCTGTGGCCCTCGAAATACACCGACTATAGTGTGGCGGCCTCCCCATTCAGGGGCGGCAAGGGCGATGTGGTGCGTGAGCTGTCGGACGCCTGCAAACGGCATGGCATACGCTTTGGCGTCTATCTCTCCCCGTGGGATCGCCATCAGGCCAGTTACGGCACTCCAGAATATGTCACTTACTACTACAACCAACTCGAGGAACTGATGACCGGGTATGGCGAGGTGTTCGAGGTGTGGTTTGACGGTGCCAATGGCGGTGACGGCTGGTATGGCGGCGCTTGCGAAACGCGGCAGATTGACCGCAGCACCTATTACAACTATCCCATGGCCTGGGGTATCGTGAACCGTCTGCAGCCCGGTGCCGTCATCTTCTCGGACGGAGGCCCCGGCTGCCGCTGGGTGGGCAACGAGAAAGGCTATGCCAACCCAACGAACTGGGCATTCCTGCGCGGCAAGGAGGTCTATCCCGGCTATCCGCAATATGAGGAACTGCAGTCGGGCCATGCCGACGGCGACGCCTGGTGTGCCAGCGAGTGCAATACCAGCATCCGTCCGGGATGGTTCTACCATGAGAGCGAGGATGACAAAGTAAAGACCGTTGACGAGCTTACCGACCTGTACTACCGCAGTGTGGGCCACAACGGCACCTTCCTGCTGAACTTCCCTGTGGACCGTGACGGCCTGATTCATCCCACCGACTCGGCAACCGCCGTGCAGTGGCACGAGCGCATATTGCGCGAATTGGGAACCAACCTGCTGCAGGGTGCCAAATTTACCGCTACCGATACCCGCAACAAGCGCTTCGGCGCATCGCTGATGGGTGACGGCGATTGGGATACCTACTGGGCCGCTAGCGACGGCGTGACCGTTGCCGACATCGAAATCAAGACCAAGAAAGAGGTGACCCTGAACCGTATCATACTGCAGGAATACATCCCCCTGGGCCAGCGCGTCAAGGCCTTTATCATCGAGTACAAGACCTGCTGCGGCAAGTGGGTGCCCGTGATTGTCGATGAAGAGACGACGACCATCGGCTACAAGCGCATCGTGCGCTTCCACGAGAAAACCGCCAAGGAGTGGCGCATCCGCATCCTTGACAGCCGTGCGTGCCCATGCATCAACAACATCGAAGGATACTTCGCGAGTTAAAAGTTAGAATTTAGGAGTTATTATGGGAGAAGTGAGTGAACGCGCTAAGCGCATTGCCGAGGAAATCATTCGGCGCACAACCAGTGAGCATTACCGCCTGGTGTTAAACGAGGAGCGCAAGCCATCAATTACCGACAGCAAAATCGGGGGTATGCCCTACTGGCCTGCCGGCAAGGATTTCCCTGCCGATGAGCAAGGCAAACCCATGCTGATGATTCTGCAAATGAACTGTGCCGAGGCGGGATTGTCCGCTCCCCTGCCCGACCACGGAATGTTGCAATGGTTCATCAGCCTCAACCGTGAGATGATGTATGGCTGCCGCGGTAATTATGATGAGGGCGCGGGCTTCAGCATCGTCTATCATGAGGAAATCGGAGAAAGCGCCACACCAGCCGATGTTCCCACCCACGAAACGGTAGATGACATGCTCACCCCTGTCAAATGCGAGGTTGCCATCGATGTCACAGCCGAGCAGACGGCTATGGGCGTGAACGACGGCCATTTCAACAGCCTGTTCTTTGACATCGTCAAGGAGATTACAGGTGCCGCACCCAGTGAAAAGCGGTGGTATCAATACCTCGACAACGAGGACTGCCTGTACTTCGAGAAGGAGTTGGGAATGAAGCGTCCCCGCCACCAGATGATGGGTTATCCCGTCTACAGCCAGGATGAGGCACGCCGCGACATCGACCAGCATGACACGCTGTTGTTACAACTCGACTCCCAATACTCGACCATCGACCGCAAGGCGCTGGTAATGTGGGGCGACATGGGCAGCGGCTTTATCTTTGTCAACCATGACGACCTCGATGCCCGAGACTTTTCCCGAGCCTACTACTGCTGGGATTGCGGCTAAGACAATCTGAATATCATAATACAACGGATATCACCGATGCTTGTCGGTTGAGGACAAATAAAGGCGTGCTCTGATGGGCACGCCTGAATTGAATGTGACTTTTGCTTTACATTAATTGATGTCTCTCGGGATTATCCGCAGCGCGAAGTGCCGCAGTTGGTGCAGATGAGGCAGCCCTCCTGATAGACCAGCGTGTTCTGGCCGCAGTTGGGACACTTCTCGGCAGCCGACTCGCCATTGTGGATGTAGCGCTTGAGGGCGCGCTCAACACCCATCTTCCATGTGTTGATAGACTGGCTGTCGAGTTCCAGGCTGCTGACGAGCTTGAGCACCTGGGGGATGGGCATGCCGTAGCGCAACACACCAGAAATCAACTTGGCATAATTCCAGAACTCAGGGTTGAACTTCTCGCTCAGGCCCTCGATGGTTGTCTTGAAGCCACGCTTGTTGATAAACTGGAAGTCGTAACGCTTCACGCCGTCCTCGCCCACGGCCTTGATAATCTTGCCCTTGGTGACCGACTTGGGACAGAAGATGCCCTCGTCATCGTCGGCAATACCGGTAAAGATCTCGTAGGGTCGACCGTCAATCAAGCCGATAAAGGCAATCCATTTTTCCTTCTTGTTCTGGAAACGCACCACATCAGCCTCAAGCTCCACGGGGCGCTTGAGAATGTGTTCCTCCTCGGCAATGTAGCGTGCGGCCTGTTGCTCGTTGGCCGTGTTCTCCTTCTCTTTTTCCTTTTTCTTGTCGTTGTCGCTTAAGGCCACAAGCACGCCGGTGCGCGAGCCGTCACGATAGACGGTGCAACCCTTACAGCCGCTGCGCCAAGCCTCGACATAGAGCTTGCCGACCATCTCCTCGCTGATGTCATTGGGCAGATTGATGGTCACGCTGATGCTGTGGTCCACCCACTTCTGCACCTCACCCTGCATGCGAACCTTGTTGACCCAGTCCACATCGTTGGCCGTAGCCTTGTAATATGGCGACCTGGCGACAATATCGTTGAGTTCTTCCTGGGTGTAATCACGGCGCACGGGGATGTTGTTGATGTTCATCCAGGTCACGAGTTTGTGGTGATAGACGATGAACTCCTCAAACGAGTCGCCATTCTCGTCCACAAGATCAACATGCACATCCTTGTCGCTTGGGTTGACCTTGCGACGGCGCTTGTAAACCGGCATGAACACAGGTTCGATGCCTGATGTCGTTTGAGTCAACAGACTCGTTGTTCCAGTGGGGGCAATAGTCAAGCAGGCAATATTGCGACGGCCATACTTCACCATTTCTTCATAGAGTTTAGGATCAGCTTCGCGGATGCGGTTGATGTAGGGGTTGTTCTCCTCACGCTTGGCGTCATAAATCTCAAATGCGCCGCGCTCCTTGGCCATCTGTACCGATGAGCCATAGGCAGCGAGGGCCAAAGCACGGTGGACGCTTACCGAGAACTCGGTAGCCTCGGGCGTACCGTAGCGCAGACCCATGGCTGCAATCATGTCGCCCTCGCCCGTGGTGCCCACACCCGTGCGGCGGCCTTTCAAGGTCTTGGTGCGGATTTTGTTCCACAGGTTAGTCTCGGTTGTTTTCACTTCCTGGGTCTCGGGGTCGGACTTGATTTTTGCCAAGATTCTCTCGATCTTCTCCATCTCCAGGTCGATGATGTCGTCCATCATGCGTTGGGCACATGCCACATGTTCGGCAAAGAGGTCGAAGTCAAAGCTGGCCTGAGGAGTGAACGGATTCTTCACATAACTGTACAGGTTGATGGCAATCAAGCGGCAACTGTCGTAGGGGCACAAGGGAATCTCTCCGCAAGGATTGGTCGAGATGGTCTTGAAGCCCAGGTCGGCATAGCAGTCGGGCACCGACTCGCGGGTGATGGTGTCCCAGAACAGGATGCCAGGCTCGGCACTGCGCCAGGCGTTGTGGACAATCTTGGCCCAGAGCTTAGAAGCATCAGTATCCTTCTCATAGAGAGGCTTATCGCCCTCGATGGGATACTGCTGGTGATATGGTTTGCCCTCAGCAGCAGCTCTCATGAAATCATCATCGATGCGCACCGACACATTGGCACCGGTCACCTTGCCCTCTTCCATCTTGGCGTCGATAAACGACTCGGCATCAGGATGCTTGATGCTTACGGTAAGCATCAAGGCACCGCGGCGACCGTCCTGGGCCACCTCGCGGGTACTGTTGCTGTAACGCACCATGAAGGGGACCAGTCCCGTCGATGTCAACGCACTGTTCTTGACAGGAGAGCCCTTGGGACGGATGTGTGATAAATCATGTCCCACACCGCCACGACGCTTCATGAGCTGAACCTGTTCCTCGTCAATCTTCATGATACCACCGTAGCTGTCGGGTTCGCCATCAAGGCCAATCACAAAACAGTTGCTCAGCGAGCCCACCTGAAAATTGTTGCCGATGCCAGCCATGGGGCTACCCTGGGGCACGATATAGCGGAAATGGCTCATCAACTCAAACAAGCGGTCCTCGCTCATCGGGTTGGGATATTTCTTCTCGATGCGGTTAATCTCTCGCGCGATGCGCCTGTGCATATCATCGGGTGTCAACTCATAAAGATGACCAAAGGAATCCTTCAGTGCATACTTGGATGACCAAACCCTTGCTGCCAGCTCATCACCGTCAAAATATTTCAATGAGGCTTCATAAGCCTGCTGATAAGTGTAGGTTTTCGGTTCCATTGCTATCTTGTTGATTAATTGTAGGTTTCTTAAGGAATAGTTTCTAAAAATTTCACATATCGGCAAAAACCTTGCAAAGGTAATAAGATTGTATTGAACCACAAAATATTTTTTGAAAATTCTAAAAATTTTCAAAAACAAAAACCAACAAGTTGATTTTCAACTATTTAGAAAATCAATAAACGAAAAAAGTTTTCCAAAACGACAACTATACCGACAGCAAAGTGACTCAAAACAAACAATTTGCATCAAAAAAGCGGGTAACCCGATTAAGGATTACCCGCCATAAAAATTTACCGGAAATGATTACTGGAGCGTGCCGTCCTGGGCAGCCTTGATCATGTCCTCGTTGGCAGTGATGTAGATCTCAACGCGGCGGTTCTGGGCGCGACCGGCCTCGGTGTCGTTGCTGGCAACGGGATAGTCATAAGCCAGACCCTTGCTGGAGAGACGGCCACCGGGAACACCCGAGTTAACCAGGTAACTCTTCACCTCGTTGGCACGAGCGGTGGAAACCTTATCGTTGGCAGCGCGAGTGCCCACATTGTCGGTGTGGCCATAGATCTGGACATCAGTCTGCGGATTGTTGATGAGCGAGGTGGCAAACTTGCTCAGTGATGCCTTGGCATCTTCGCTCAACTTAGAACTGTTGAAACCGAAGAGGATACCGCTGTCGAAGGTC
>ONYP01000028.1 GCA_900322135.1 uncultured Prevotellaceae bacterium | reverse complement strand
GGCTATCGCCATCGACAAGATTACCCAGGCAGTAGGGCAGAGCACCAATCCCGCCAACTACCTGCTGGCTCAGAAGTACATCCAGATGCTCGACACCGTGGCAAGCGGCGACAAGACCAAGACGGTCTACCTGCCCTATGAGGCAACCAACCTGCTCGGCTCCATCGGCGGCATCAAGGACCTCTTCAGCAGCGACAAGAAGGAATAATCGGGTGGGGGAGAGACGACCCCTCCTCGTCAACCACAACGACAAGGCACGGCATCTTCTCATGCCGTGCCTTACTATTTTCGGTAGTCACACCCTCAACCGCTTCTCACTGCACTGATGGGAACAAATGATTCTTTTAAATGGATATCACCTGTGCGATAGCACGGTATCAGACAATCAGCTACATTAGGAAGGAAGTGGCTGATTTTGGGTAAAAAATGCCGGTTTCATCGAATATTTTGCCTTATCGCCAATAAGATAGGGCAGGGGAGAGGAGAGAAGTATTTTGCCGTGTTTCTTGCCCATGAGCAAAAAAATATGTATCTTCGTGGCTCAGATGGCACCGCGTGGTGCCACAATGAAGAAAAATCGCCTCTGTATGATTAATGTATTCCATATCGTCTCCAACAAGCACTGGACAGGTGCCGAGCAATATACCTATGACCTGGTGGAACGCCTGCGCAACGATCCTGACTTCTATGTCGAGGTCGTGTGCCGCAAGCATCCCGTCGTGCTCAAGCAATACCGCCGCTTGGAGATTCCCATTTCCATCCTGCCGCTCAAGGGTGTGACCGACATCGATTCGCCCGTGCGATTTGCACGACTGCTGCGCAAGGGGCAAAACATCATCCATGTCCACAGCTTCAAGGATGCCTTCATGGCCGTGATGGCCCGTCGCATCAGCGAGAACCGCAACACCCGTGTGGTAGTGAGCGTCCATGGTGTCTATAAACCCAAGAAGAATTACATGTACACCAAGCTGTACAAGGCCATCGACTGCTTCGTCTTCTCCTCCGAGATGGCTCGTGAAGCCTTCCTGGGCAAGGCCAAAAAGCAGTATGCCGACCGTGGCGTGGTGCTGCGCGACAGCGTGTGCGACAGCCACATCGGCACCGAGGTGCCCGACCTGCGCCGCGAGCTGAATCTCGACAGCCACCAGGCACTCATCATGTACCATGGCAAACTGACCCCGGAAAAAGGCCTAGACTCGCTTCTGAGCGCGTTAACCCATGTGGATAAGGCCAAGTACCATCTGGCACTCATCGGCGACGGAGAGCCAAAATACAAGGCAAAAATCAAGGGTTTCATCGTTGCCAACGGACTTGTCCACAATGTGTCGCTGCTGGGATTCAGGGAAAACATCCTGGAATACCTGCGCCAAGCCGACTTCGGCGTGCTCCCGTCAATCCAACCCGAGGCACTGGGTATCAGCAACTTGGAGTATATGATGGCAGGCAAGGCCCACATCTGCAGTAACAACGGAGCCCAACCCGAATATGTCCATGACGGCGTGAACGGCATCCTCGTGCCGCCGGGCGACGAGCAAGCGCTCACCGTTGCCATCAACCAGCTGATCAACGACAACGCCGCGCGTTCCCGCATGGGAACCCAGGCACAGCGCGATTTTGAGGAAAACCTGGATTATCCCGCCTTCTACAAGAAGATGACCGACCTATACCACAGCCTGCTGCAAACAGCTCCCGTCGTCGACATCGACATCCCGCCCACCGAGTAATCGCGCCAGGAACTAAGGATCGTGCTTCGCACGAGAAATCGAACAAAAATAAAAAAGATAACCCTGCGAAAGAATCACACAACATGTAATCGTGTTGCGCACGGGAAATTTATCATATTTGGTTTTATTTTGATTGATTTCTCGACCGCCAGGTCGATTCAAAACAACAGATTGGATTCAGCATGGCCAACTCCTAACCCCTAACTCCTAACTTCTAACTAAAATAAAAACGCCGCCGGGGCTGTGAGCCTCGGCGGTCGTTTTTATTGGATAGGGTAGGGGATTACTCCTGGTCGCTGTCCCACCAAACGGGGATGGTCCAAGCGTCATCCTGACGGTTCCACATCACTTCCTTGCCCTCACCGTCGGTCATGCGGGCGCCGGGAACCTGAGCACCGATGGCCTGCAGGTTCTTGCTGTTGTAGTTGTACTCGTGTGAGCACTGACGCCAGCGACGATACTGCTTGCCCTCGGGGATGGCCAGCATAGCGGCAGCCACCTTGTAGTGGTAAGCGGGGATCGACCAACCGAAGAAGATGTTGGGATCGAAGTCATAGCGGCGCATATCGTTCCAGATCTCATAGGAGAACATGAGGGCGATACGCTTCTGCATGAGGATGTGACCCAGGGTCAACTCAGCCTGGGTGCCGATACCGTTGTTCACGAAGTTGTCGATAGCCTCGGCAGTCATCGGGGTGAACGACGGGCAGTCGGCGAGACTAGCATCCTCGGCAATCCATGTCCTCAGTTTCTCGTTCATCAACTCGCAACTAGCCTTCACACCAGCCTTGTAGGCAGCGTAAGCACCAGCCTTGTCACCCTTCTTGAAGAGGGTCTCGGCCTTGATGAAGCAGCACTCGGCATAGGTACCGATGTAGGTGGGCGAACTTACGCGGGTGTAGAATGTACCTGACTCAGCCGACTCAAACTTACCGCTACCGGCGCGGCAGTACAGGATGCTGGGATTAGCAAAGTAACCCTTACAGTCGCTGGTACCCTCGATATAGACGGTATCACCCAGACGAGCCTCATTGGCACTGTTAATGTACCAACTGTTGGTCTCGGTGTTGAACATAGCGCGCAGGGGGCCACCCTGGCTGTTGATCTCACTGGACATGTCAACGCCGAGCGTGCGGCGCCAGTGACCATTCCACTTCACGCCATTGGCATCGATACCATTCTCACTCCTGTTGGGGCTGTAAGCCCAGGGCAGGATGTGGTCAGCACGGGGATCCTCAACGCCCTTACCAGCAAAGTTGGTCAGGTTGTCATAGAGCATCTTGGTGGCCATGTAACCGGAGTTCATACCGCTAACCGAGAACAGGGGCGAGTAGTCAACGGGCTCATCCCAACCGAGGTTATCGTGGGTTGCACCGTTGTCGTCGGTGTGGTTGACGATGGTGTTGTCGGCATTGCTCTGCATGGCCTTGTCAAGGCAGCGCAGGATTTCGTCGGCATCATACTTACCATCCTTGTAACTACCGGCACCCTTCTTGTTCAACTTGTTGATCCAGCGGGCCTTAAGCAGATATGCGAGTTTGATCCACTTGTTCAGGTCACCTTTGTTCCACCAGTCACCGGCTGCCAGCGTGGGCAGGCTGGGATCCTGACTCTGACCCTTCTCGAGGCACTCAATGGCCTTGTCGATGGTCTCCAAGCAACCCAGATAGATCGTCTTACCGGTGTCATACTCGGGAGTAGCGGGCTCGGCGGCTGCCTGGGTGTAAGGCATCTCACCATAGAGGTCGGTCATGGCCATAAAGCCGTAGGCCTTAATCAGATAGCCGGCACCGGCAAACTGCCAGTTCTCGGCCTCTTCAGCCTTCTTGATCATATCAGGCACATTGGCATAAGCACCAACGAACCACCACTGATAAACCGTGGTCACCTGACCGTCAACGGGATACCAATAGGACACATGCCAGTAGTTACCGCCACCGTTGTTACGGGTCCAGTCACCCATGGCCATAGTGGTACGCCATGCACCGAACTGCAGACCACTATTGGTATAGAATTGAATGTGCGCCAAACGCTGGTCATAGGTCGTGGACTCGGCCGAAGGGCTATCGGGGTCAACATTCACATCAAGCCAGTCGTTACAAGAGGTCAGCGACAACATCGCAGCACCCAGGCCACACAGTATAATTGATTTGAAAAGTTTCATAATTATATCTGTTTTTATTAGTTTCTAGTTCTTAGTTTCTAGTCCCTAGTTAATTACTTCACGATGATTTCGCAAATCGAAACACGGTTCCAACTCAGTTCGTCAAACATGTTGCTGATACCCTGGCCTTCAGCCTTGATGCGGTTGGCAGCGATACCATACTTCTTGACGAGCATATCCTTCACGCTGGCGGCACGGCCGTTAGCGAGCTTGATGTTGTTCTCCTGGTTACCCTCGGGCGAAGCGTAACCCTTGATCTCACAGGTTGCCTCGGGATGGCTCTTCATGTAAGCGGCAATGCGCTCAACATTGGGACGCTGGTCAGCGGTAACGCCGGTCTTGTTCACGGGGAAGTGAACGAGCACATTCATGTACTGCTTGCTGTTGTCTACCACCTTGGGAGCAACATTCTTGGCAGCATTCAGGTCGCTCTTGCAGTTAGCCAAGGCGCGGTTGGCAGCAGCCAAGTCGTTCTCGAGCTGTGCAATGCGGGCGTTGTTGGCGTTATTAGCGTTAGCAAGCTGGTTGCGCAGGTCGTTGATCTGACCGTTGAGCAGGTCGAGCTCAGCAGTGTTCACGCGAGCAGGTGCTGCATCGTCAGTACCGAAGACGAGGTTAATACCTACAGAGTAGGAACGGGTAGCGGGAACACCGCAGTAGTCGAAACCTACCGAAGACGAACCACCGATACCGGCACCCGAAGCAGCTACCTCGGGATCACCGTCGTAGTTGGTGAACAGTACCAGATTGTTGGCAGCAGCCGTGATGGCAGCACGCTTGATGTACTTGGTGCGGGCCAGGAAGCTGCGGGGAACATCATAGGTCAGCGAGATGGTGCGCAGACGCAGGCTCTTCACATAGGTGATCCAATTGCGAACCTCGTAGTTGTAAGCACCGGTATAGTAGCTCTTGATGATGTTGTAGCCACTGGTCTCGTTGCCGTTGAAGACATAGTTCTTACCAGCCTCCCAGGTGTTGGAAACGGGGTTGCCGTCGCCATCAACACCCTCGATAGTCAGGGTCTGGTTGCGCCAGTCGCCGCTGAGCTCGCTCACGCCGCTCATCGACATGGCATACTTGGTGCCGTTGAAGACATCGCCGCCCCAGCGGAACTCCCACAACATGTTGAAGGTCCAGTTCTTGAAGAAAGTGAAGGTGTTGTTGAAACCACCCTGCCACTTGGCCTCACGGTCGCCGACCTCATAGGCCTTGCTGTCGGTGGTGG
This sequence comes from uncultured Prevotellaceae bacterium, assembly GCA_900322135.1. Classification (GTDB taxonomy): domain Bacteria; phylum Bacteroidota; class Bacteroidia; order Bacteroidales; family Muribaculaceae; genus Sodaliphilus. Next base: position 35,010 of record ONYP01000028.1, on the reverse strand, counting down.
GGAAGCCGTTCTTGTCAAGGATGAGCTTACCCTCGCTGTTGCGGTTCCACTTGGTACCGTCGATACCCATGAAGTTGCCATGGTTGTAGCTGGCAGCCTTGGCGCCACCATACTGTACATCGGTCAGGTACATAACATCGATACCGTTAACCAGGTCACCCACGGTGCCACGGTTGCCATAGACATTGATACCGGTTTCCCAGATGAAGTTCTCATGCTGGATGGGAGTACCACTCAGGCTGATCTCAAGACCCTTGTTGTAAACATCACCAGAGTTAACCGAGCAGAAGATGTAACCGGTAGACTGGGGACCACGGGGTTGCAGAATCAGGTCAAACGAGTTGTTGGTATAGTAAGCAACATCAAATTTCAAGCGGTTCTGGATGAAGCGCAACTCCAGACCAACCTCGGTCGAACGGGTGCGCTCGGGCTTCAGATAGGGGTTACCGCGGGTCCAGGTGTTACCCAGACCAACCATACCCTCCAGATAGGTGCCTACAGGCCACAGATAAGTGTTGGTAACATAGGGGTTGGTACCCTTACCTACCTCGGCCCAGCTGGCACGGATCTTACCGAACGAGAACCATTCGGGCAGGTTCTCACGGAAGAGCTCGGTGAAGGCGATAGCGCCGCTCACGCTGGGATAGAAGTAACTCCAGTTGTCCTTGGGCAGGGTCGAATCCCAGTCGTTACGGCCGGTAACGGTCAGGAAGATGGCGTTGCGCCAGTCGATGCGGAACTCACCGAAGGCCGATACCATGCGCTTCTTGCTGCTGCCATGCGAGAACTTCTTGTCGGCATCGCTGGCATTCTCATAACTGAAGAAGTTGGCAACACCAAAGTTCCAAGCCGACTCATAGTCGCGACGGGTCTTGGTGTAGTCAGTAGAACCACCCAACATCAAGTTGATGTTAAAGTCACCGAACTGCTTGTTCCAGTTCGACATCAGGTTGTTGCTCAGGTAGCGATACTTGTACATGTTGTCGCTCAACATACCGCGCTGCCAAATCTGCTTGATGGCACCGCCAGGAGCGATCTCGTTGTGGCTCTGGGTGGTGTAACTGTCGACACCCATGCGGTAGCTCAGCCACCACCAGTCGAACAGATCCCACGCTCGGTGTCATCGGTCATCTTGTTCTTGTTGACAATCCAGTAGGGGTTGTCGCGCTCGTCCCAGGGCTGGAACTGGTCACCGAACATGCGATAGCGAGTGCCATCCTCGTTGAGATAGTGGCGCATGTCATCGCTGGGAGCCCAGTTGTAGGCTGCATAGAGGGCACCAGTACCACTGGAACCGTACAGAGCGGCACCAGTCAGGGTCTTCACGGTGCGGGCATCACTGTAAGCGGCGTTGGCGCCGAAGGTGAACTTGCCCACCTTCTGCTCACCGTTGAAGCGGAAGGTCGTCTTGGTGTAGCCCGTGGTGGGAACGATACCGTCCTGATCGTAGAATGAACCGCTCAGGAAGAAGTTGTTGTTCTTGGTACCACCGCTAACGCTCAAGTTGGTGTCCCAGATGATACCCGTCTCGAAGAAGTTCTTCAGGTTGTCATAGAAGGGAACATTAGCCTTGGGACCCCATGAGTTGTAACTGTCGTCCTTGATCTCAAGACCGGTCCACTGGCCAGCGTCGTTGTACATGTCGGTCATGTAACCGCGAACAAACTCCTTCTGGGTCTTGGGCAGGTCCTTCACCATCGAGGCAATCATCTTACCCGAGAAGCTGATCTCGGTGTGGCCTTCCTTACCTTTCTTGGTGGTGATCATCACAACACCGTTGGCAGCACGCGAACCGTAAAGCGCCGATGCGGCCGGGCCTTTCAGAATCGACATGCTCTCGATATCCTCGGGGTTGATATCCATCACACGGTTGGAAGAGGTGGTGGCGCTGTTCATCATACCGTCGAATGCCGAGTTACCCACAATACCTGCCGAGTTGTCGTAGATGACACCATCCACAACGAACAGCGGCTGGCTGTCGCGATTCTCAGCAACCGAGGTACCACCACGCAGGATGATCTGGGCACCAGAACCGGCGGCACCCGACGACTGGGTGATGTTCACACCAGCAATCTTACCTGACAGCGAGTTGATGGCGTTAGCGCTCTTGTTGCGCATCAGCTCCTCAGCCTTCAGGTCGTCGACTGCATAACCCAGCGACTTCTTGTCCTTGCGGATACCGAGTGCGGTTACAACAACCTCGTCGAGGACTTGGTCATTGGCCTGCATGTTGATGTCCATGGCACCGCTGCCCACGGTAACCTCCATGGGTTTGCTGCCAATGTAGGACACAACGAGCACATCACCACGGTTGGCGACGATTGAATACCTGCCGTCTACATCGGTAGCGGTACCGCGGTTGGTACCCTTGACCTTGACGGTCGCGCCGATGAGGGGCTCACCTTGGGCGTCGCGTATGACGCCAGAGACTTTGTTGGCCTGGGCCTGGGCTGTGAAACCCGTGCTGGGAAGCGATGTCATCCCAGCCGGTGCTCCGCAGGCAATTGCCAGCGCGGCCAACAGTGCTAATTGTTTTTTCATACGCACTTACTTTTAAATTTTTAAAAATTTGAAATTAAATGACTATCATAATTTTTGTCTCTAAGTTCTAAACATTCAATGGTTCACATGGTTCTTAGATATCATTGCCTAAAGATGCCGAAAATCGACAATCAAGTAGGCAAATTTGCAAACAAAAATTCACATGACAAAAAAATTAAGGAAAAAAATCTATTCAAATAACCGAAAACAGTAGTTTGAAGACATCTATTTTGGGATTATGTACGATTTTTTGTAGTTTTTAACATTTGTATTTGTAAAATGGCTCCGTTTTTTTGGCTATTTCAAAAAAAATATAGAATTTTGCACTTTGTTAAAAAATTATAAGATGCGTTACATGCGCATTGCGGCAAAACAAGTCAAGTATAAACTGAATTAACTAACAATATTAACAATTTATCAATCGTGCTTATGAAAAGACATTTAGCTCTTTTGGGCGCACTGTTAATGCTCTGCGGCACTGGCTATAGTAGTCAGGCCCAGGCAGCACCCGCGCCCCAGGTGTCGGCTAACTCCGCCACCAGCATTGTGACAGGCCGCGTTGTCGATGAACAGGGTGAACCCGTCATCGGCGCCAGCATTGTCGAAGTAGGAACGACCCGCGGCACAACAACCGATGTGGACGGTAACTTCTCGTTCAAGGCAAGCCCTAACGCCAAGTTGCAGGTTTCCTTCATCGGCTACAAAACCCAGGAGTTGCGTGCCAGCAACGGCATGCGCGTCATCCTTGCCGAGGATAACGCCAAGCTCGACGAGGTCGTTGTCGTGGGTTACGGTACGCAGCGCAAGGCCAACCTGACCGGTGCTGTGAGCACCGTGGATGTGGACAAGGTGCTCGGTTCCAAGTCCGAGACCGATGTCCGCAAGTCGCTGCAGGGAACCGTCCCCGGCTTGACGATTTTGAACGCCAACGGTGACATCAGCGCCGACCCGTCAATCGTCATCCGTGGTATCGGTACCCTGTCCAACAGCGGTGTTTCCACACCGTTGTACATCGTTGACGGTGTGCCCGTTGAGTCGCTGGGTGACCTGAACCCCGCCGACATCGAGAACATCAGCGTCTTGAAGGATGCTGCTTCGACCTCGATCTACGGTACCCGTGCAGCCTTTGGCGTTGTTCTGATTACCACCAGGACCGCCCATGTCAAGGACAATGTGAGGGTAAGTTACAACAACAACTTCGCTTGGAGCCAGGCAACCACCTTGCCCGACTATCCCAATGTTCCCACCCAGGTGAGCGCACTGAACGATGTGAACCACCGCATGGGCGTTGCATCGGAGCTCTTCGGTATGTACATGGACAGCGAGGCCTTCCAGAACGGTATCAACAACTGGATCAAGAAGCATGGCGACATCAAGGACAAATATCGTCAGATGGTCTATGGTGACGACTATGATGAGAACGGTTACTATGCCAACTGGGATGTGCCCGGCATCATGTTCAACAACCACGCTCCCAGCCAGAGCCACACCCTGAGTGTAACCGGTAACTCGGGCCGCATCAACTTCTACACCTCGGTTGGTTACAACCAGAAGCAGTCGCTGATGAACTTCAACCCCGACAAGTTCCGCAAGTACAATGTTACTTCCAATGTGTCGGTTCGTGCTACCGACTGGTTGGAGGTCGGCACCCGTATCAGCTATGTTGATCGTACCTATGAGACCCCCTACAAGCGCGGTGCCGGTACCTACCAGTACCTGTGGCGCTGGGGTTCGTTCTTCGGCCCCTACGGCTACTTTGTAGATCCTAACGACGGCAAGCAGTATGACGCCCGCACCATGATCGGTGGCCGCAACACCGGTGGTGATTGCTACTACAAGATGAACAACCTGAGTCTGGGCGCATTCGCCAAGATTGACTTCGGTTACGGTCTGAGCTTCAATGCCGACTACACCTTTATCCAGCGTAACACCCGCTACAAGGGCGTCGGTCTCCCCTCGGTTGTTTACAACACTTGGGGTCTGAACCCCCAGGGTCCCGTGGACATCACCGGCTCGACCTTCATCGAGACCGACCGCAGCAACCGTTACAACCATGTGGCTAACGGTTACTTCGACTGGCACCGCTCCATCAACGACGCCCACAACTTCAACCTGAAGTTGGGTGCCAATGTGGACAAGTATGAGTATGAGTACCTCTACTACGAGCGTCACGGCATTCAGGACCTCAACATGCCTGAGCTGGCACTCACCAACGAGGACTACAGCTACAGCCACGCCCACACCCACTGGGGTTCGGCAGGCTTCTTCGGCCGCATCAACTATGACTACAAGGGCATCTTCCTGCTCGAGTTGAACGGCCGCTACGACGGTTCGAGCAAGTTCCCCAAGAAGGATCAGTGGGCATTCTTCCCCTCGGCATCTATCGGCTGGCGCATCAGCGAGATGAAGTTCTGGGAGCCCATCAAGGACGCCATCAGCAATGCCAAGATCCGTGCATCTTATGGTGTGATCGGTAACCAGGAAATCGGTTCCAACATGTTCCTCGAGACCATGGCCAAGCAGACCAACGCTGTGAACTGGATCGGCAACGGCAACTCCAAGTATGACTACTTCTCGGCTCCCAAACTGGTTTCCGAGTCTCTGACTTGGGAGAAGATCCACACCACCAATGTCGGTCTTGACCTGGCCTTCTTCAACGGCCACCTGAATGTGACCGCCGACTGGTATCAGCGTGACACCAAGGACATGCTCGCTCCCGGTAAGGCTATGCCTTCAGTACTGGGTGCTAGCGCCGCATGGGAGAACGCAGGTTCGATGCGCACCCGTGGTTGGGAACTCGCTGTTGACTACCGCAACCGCATCGGTGCTGTTGACTTCTATGTTACTGCCATCGTCAATGACTACAAGACCAAGGTCACCACTTGGGACAGCAACAACATGATCAACACCAACTACTCCGGCAAGGAGTATGGCGAGATCTGGGGCTTCGAGACCGACCGCTACTTCGACTTCAACGACTTCAACGCCGACGGCACCTATGCCAACGGTGTTGCTAGCCAGACCAAGCTGCAGTCCAACGGCTTCGTTTACGGCCCTGGTGACATCAAGTTCAAGGACCTGAACGGTGACGGCGTCATCGACTGGGGTAAGGGTACTCCCGAGGACCACGGTGACCTGAAGCGCATCGGTAACTTCACCCCGCGCTATCAGTACTCGCTGCGTCTGGGCGCTGCCTGGAAGGGCTTCGATGTTGACTTCTACCTGCAGGGCGTGGGCAAGCGCGACATGTGGACCCAGTCTGCATTCGTCATGCCGTTCATGCGTGGTGCTGACGCTATCTACACCAACCAGACTGACTATGTTACCGAGGCCGACTATGCCAACGGCATTATCGACCAGGGCGCCGAGTTCCCCCGCATGTGGGCTGGTGGCGCTGGCCGTGGTACCGCTTCGAGCGACATCCTCGATCTGGGTAAGTTCAACTTCTATCCCCAGACCAAGTATCTGGTGAACATGAGCTACCTGCGCATGAAGAACATCACCGTGGGTTACACGCTGCCTCAGCACTTGACCCGCAAGGCTCTCATCGAGAAACTGCGCATCTACGCTTCGACCGACAACCTGTTCGACATCATCAACCACAGCAACGGTACCGGTCTCGATCCCGAGATCAACACCGGTGTGGGTAGCTATGGTAACGCCGTTTGGGGCCGTACCGATCCCATCATGCGCACCTACAGTGTGGGTCTGCAGCTGACCTTCGGCAGCAACAGCCGCACCGCCGTTGCCGGCAATGTTGACAATAGCGCCCTGAACGCTCAGATCAATGACCTGCGCGCACAGCTCGCCGATGCCGAGAACAACTACAACAACCGTCTGGCCGAACTGCAGAACCAGCTCAACGCTGCCAACAACCGCAACGCTCAGCTCCAGCGAGACCTGAACGACTGCCAGAAGAGCAAGGGCAACATGATCGACAAGTCGCTGCAGTACATGACCATCCTCGTTCACTTCCCCGTGAACAAGACCGCCGTCGGTACCGACCAGCAGCCCAATGTGGAGCGCATCGCCGCTTACATGAAGAGCCATCCCGAGGCTACCTGCACCATCAACGGTTATGCCTCCAAGGACGGTCCTGCCGACCACAACATCGACCTCGCTAACGGCCGTGCCGCCAGCGTGAAGGATATGCTCGTCAAGAAGTATGGTATCGATGCCAAGCGCATCAACGCCAAGGGCCAGGGCATCAGCAACATGTTTGATGAACTGAGCTGGAACCGCGTTTCCATCTGTGAGATCATCGTGAAGTAATTATCAACTAGGGACTAGAAACTAAAAACTAGAAACTAATAAAAACAGATATAATTATGAAACTTTTCAAATCAATTATACTGGCTGGCCTGGGTGTTTTCATGCTCTCGTTGGTTTCGTGCGATGATATCCTCGACACCGAACCCTATGATCAGTTTACCAAGGACAACTATTTTACCAGTGAGACCAATGTTCAGTTGTTCGCCAACTACTTCTACAACACCTTCACGGGGTACGGTAGCGGTAGCGGTGACTACTACTTCAACACGCTGAACGACGACCAGGCCTCGACCGGTATCACCAAGTGGACCTATATGAATGTTCCCGGTAGCGCTGGTGCTTGGAACACCCCCTATGTGGAGATTCGTCGTGCCAACACCCTTATCGCTGCTGTTCCCAATGTCGCTTCTATGAGCGATGCCAAGAAGGCCAACTGGCTGGGCATCGGCCGCCTGTACCGTGCATGGCAGCACTACAAGGTTGTCCGCAACTATGGTGACTGCTACTGGGTGGAAAAGGAACTCGATCCCAGTGACACCGAGATCCTGTACGGTCCCCGTCAGCCCCGCAACGATGTGATGGACAAGGTGCTTGAGGACTTGAACTTCGCTTGCGCCAACATCACCGACAACGACAACTCCCGCACCGCGTTCAACAAGTGGGTTGCCCTGGCCATGAAGGCCGAGGTTTGCCTCTATGAGGGCGACTACAGCAAGTATGTAACCAAGAACAACGAGCGTGCCGCCCGTTACCTCAACGAGGCCAAGAACGCTTGCTTGGAAATCATGAACTCGGGCAAGTTCAGCCTGAACAGCAACTACCAGGCCAACTTCAACTCGCTTGACCTGGCCGGTAACCCCGAGATGATCATGTACAAGAAGTACATCCAGAGCACCTTTGCCCATGGTACTATCGACTACACCTGCGGTTCTACACAGGTTAATGGTATGACCAAGGACGCCTTCGACAGCTACCTGTTCAAGGATGGTAAGCCCCTGGCTACCACCAGCCTGAACAAGACTGACCACGGTACCGTGGTTGTCCTCGACGACAACTCGGGTCTGGGCGAGGCTCCCCACATCGACATCAGCAATGTGCTGGCCAACCGCGACCCGCGCCTGAGCGCCCAGGTGGACAAGATCCTCCAATTCCCCGGTTGTGGTTACGCCCGCTTCGGTGGTGCCCAGTCGACCGCTTCGACGGGCTATGGTGTGTTCCTGTTTGATACCAACCTGATCGACAACACCAACCGTCAGAGCACCTATGGTAACTGGACCGACGCCCCCATCTTCTGGTATGCCGAGATCCTGCTGAACTATGCCGAGGCTTGCGCCGAGCTGGGTAACATCACCCAGAGCGACCTCGACAAGTCCATCAACCTGCTGCGTGACCGCGTGAGCATGCCCCACCTGATGACCAGTGTTGAGGCCGATCCCGCCAACAACATGGGTGTTAGCCCCATCATTTGGGAGGTTCGCCGTGAGCGCCGCGTCGAGATGATGTACTGCATGAACGACCGTTACTGGTCACTGCTGCGCTGGAACCAGCTCTCGCTGCTCGACACCGACAACAATCCCAACCTGTGCCGTGGTGCCTATGTTGCTGGATTTGATGCCATCAGCCTCGGTGAAATCAATGTTGATGCCGACGGTTACATCAACTGCTCCAACAACGGTGCTCCCCGCAAATGGGATCCCAAGTACAACCTGCTCCCCATTCCCGACGATCAGCGCAACCTGAATCCCGAGATTGGCCAGAACCCCGGTTGGTAAAACTTTATTCAAGAGTGTCAAGCGCTTGGCACTCTTGAAATTTAGAATTTAGGGTTTAGAGAACTCTACGATAGTCACGGGCATCAAGCGGTTGCTTGATGCCCGTGATGTTTTGAGGTTAGTGGTTAAAGTTTAAAGACTGTTTGCCCGCCTCAAGATTACCGCAAACAAAACGGCTGCCGCCGCGTCACTCACGACACGGCGGCAGTCTTTTAATTCCTGATTCCTGACTCCTGATTCACTGGTAGTCGCGGATGCGCACATCGATGTTGCTGCCCTCCAGGAGCTTCACCACTTGCTGGATGTCGGTCTGGCCATAATGGTAGGGGAAAAGCACGGTGGGCTGGATCATCGTGGCGGCATGGGCACACTGCTCGGGCGTCATCGTGTAGGGCAGGTTGCAGGGCAGGAAGGCCACATCGATGTCCTTGATGTCGGCCATCTCGGGGATGTCCTCGGTGTCGCCGGCAATGTAGATGCGCATGCCCTCAACGGTCAGCACGAAGCCGTTGTCACGGCCCTTGGGGTGGAACTGCAGTTTATCGGGCGAGTTGTTATAGGCGGGCACAGCGTCCACGGTCCAGCCCTCGGCCAGGGTGCGGCTGTAACCGTTGGCCATCACATCGCCCTTGCCGCCCAGCAGGTCGTGGCAGCGGGCATTGGTGATGAGCACGGTACCCTGTTTGGTCAACTGGCTGATCGCCACCGAGTCCAGGTGGTCAAAGTGCTCGTGCGTCACCAGGATGTAATCGGCCTTGGGTAGGGTAGAATAGTCGGTCTCGGGCTTCACTGCCGTGGTCACCGGGTCCACATAGATCCACTTGTCGCCCACCTGCATGCGCACGCTGCCGTGCTTGATGCAGTACATCTTCACTGTCGTTCCGTCCTTGGTCTCAAACACATCACAACCCTCTTCAACGCTGTCTGAACTGTGCGCTGCGCAACCGCCCAACGCACCGATAATCATCATTGCCATAACTAATAATTTTGTTTTCATCGATTCACTGAATTTATGTTATTTGGGGCGATAAAGGTACGCAAATAATTGGTACCACTTGCGTTTTTTGGGCTAAAAAAGCCCATTTCATCGACTTTTTCAGCCACAAGCGATAGCGCGGCAATGCAACGATATTATCTCCATTTCATGGCATTTTGAGGCAATAACAGCATATTCTTCATCAAAAACCACGGGATTTCATGTTTTTTTTTTTACCTTTGCGGCTATAATTTTCAGCGACTATGAAAAGGAACGATGAACTCAAGGTATTCTGCAAGAACACCAACGAGTATATAGACATCGATGGCGGTGACACGCTATACGAACTCTATGACACCATCAAGGGCCGCTTGAGCCTGAAGGGTGAAGCCGTTTGTGTGCTGGTAAACAACAAAGTAGAAGACCTGCATTACCCCGTCTTTTCACCTAAACACATTGAGTTTCTCGACATCACTTCCAACGCGGGCTACCGCGTGCTGACACGGTCACTGTGCATGGTCCTCTACAAAGCCCTAAACGACCTGTATCCCGGCAAGCGCCTGTGTATCCAGCACAGCATCAGCAACGGACATTATTGCCAGATCAAGCATGAGGAGGATTTTCTCACGCCCGAAATCATCGCACAACTCAAGCAGCGCATGGAAGAAATCATCGCTGACGATATCCCGTTTGTGCGCCGCGAGCGCTTGACGACCGATGTCATCGAGATGTTCCGCAAGCAGGGGCTGAAGGACAAGGTGCGACTGCTGGAAAGCATCAACCAACTCTACACGGTATACTACAAACTGGGCGATATCATCGACAGTTTCTACGGACCGCTGGTGGCTTCGACAGGTATGCTCAAGGTGTTTGACCTGGTACCCTACGAGCGGGGAATGCTCCTGCTCGGCCCCGACCGCAAGCAACTCGACAAGGTCGCACAATGGGAGCCGCAACCTAAACTGTTCCAAGCGTTTACCGACTATATCAACTTCAACAAAATCATCCGTCTAGGTGATGTAGGCGAACTCAACCGCGCCATCAAGGGCGGCTATGCGCCATTGTTGATCAATGTCGTTGAAGCGCTGCACAACAAGCATTTCATCCAGATTGCCGATGAAATCACACGCCGCTACCACGAGGGTGGGGCACGCGTGGTGCTCATTGCGGGACCGTCATCAAGCGGCAAGACAACTTCGTCAAAGCGCCTGAACTCGACAACTACTTCGTGAACCGCGACCGCACGCCGCGCGACGAAACCGGTGACTACGACTACGAGTCACTCTACTCGCTTGACCTTGAACAGTTTAACAAAGATGTTACCGACCTGCTGGCGGGCAAGGAGGTGGCTATGCCCACCTACAACTTCAAGAAGGGCCAACGCGAGTATCTGGGCAACACCCTGAAACTGGAACAGGGCGACATCCTGCTCATGGAGGGCATCCACGGGCTGAATCCCGAACTGACGCGCCAGATTCCCGATGAGCAGAAGTTCCGCGTGTTTGTCTCGGCATTGACCACACTGAACATCGATGACCACAACTGGATCGGCACCTATGACAACCGGCTGCTGCGCCGCATCATCCGCGACCACCAGTACCGCGGCAGCAACGCACAGCAGACCATCCAGCGATGGGCCAGCGTGCGACGCGGCGAGGACAAATGGATCATGCCTTTCCACGAGAATGCCGATGCCATGTTCAATTCTTCGCTGCTCTTTGAACTGGCGGCGATGAAAAACTACGCGCTGCCGGTCCTGCAGCAGGTTCCCAGCAGCGCCCCCGAATATGCTGTGGCAACTCGACTGATAAAATTCTTGAGTTACTTCGAGCCCCTGGATGTGAAAGATATCCCCAGCACGAGCCTGCTGCGCGAATTCCTGGGAGGCAGCAGTTTCCACTACTAACGAATCAACTGGGCCCTATTGCAGTGTGCAATAGGGCCCAATTCTTTTATAATAAAAACAGAATTTTATTACTCAACACATAACAACAATGACTAACTACTTAGAAAACCTGGAGCAACAGAATGCAGGCACCAAAAAAATGTCACTGGAGGAGTTCTGCGGTGACATCAGGCGACTAGAGTCACAGGGACTGAACGGCATCGCTCTCTTTAACGAGGTGATTTCCAAAGGTCTTGCTCCTGACCTTATCGCCGAGGACGAGGTGCAGCACAGCCGACGCCTGGAGCGCATCACGACCGAAATCACGCGCCGTTTCCGCCAGGAAGGCATGCGCATGGTTCTGGTAGCCGGCCCGTCCTGTTCGGGTAAGACCACGACATCGAGATTCCTCACACACATGCTGCGTGACAATGGCATCCAGCCTTGCGTCGTTTCACTCGACAACTATTTCCTTAACCTGGACAAGCGTCCCCTCGACCCCAATGGTAATATCGACTATGAATCATTCTATGGACTGGATTTGAAGCAGTTGGGACGCGATGTGGCCAGTCTGCTGGCTGGCGACCAAGTGTCGATGCCCACCTATGACTATGTCAAGGGTGAGCGCACCTACCAGGGCAACACGCTCAAACTCGAGAGCAACAGCCTGCTTTTCCTTGAAGGACTGCACGCGCTCAATCCCCTGCTCGTGCCCGACATCCCTGAGGAACAGAAATTCCGGCTCTTTGTCACCGCCCAGGCTACGGTCTATTATGGCGAGAAAGCTGGACTCGACGAGCATGACAACCGACTGCTGCGCCGCATCTACAGGGACTATAACAGCCGTGGTGCCAGTGCATTGCAGACCTTGCAATGGTGGCCGGGTGTCTTGCGCGGCGAGAACCTCTGGATCCTCCCCTTTGCAAGCCATGCCGATGCCTGGTTCAACACCTCGATGGTGTTTGAATTCTCGGCCATCAAGTCGCGCGTATCACAGTTGCTGCAGGAAGTGCCCGAGAGTGAGCCCGTAGAGTTCAAGATTGCCAAACGGCTCTCCTGCATTCTCGACCGCATCGCCCCGCTCACACAGGAAGACTTCGCCGCCATCGCTCCCAAGCGGCGCTTTCTCCTCAGCAACGAGGGAAAATAAAATAACCTACTGTATACCAGCCATCTAGAGCATCTAGAAAATCTAGTGCATCTAGTGCAACCGGCTAGGGATAACAAAAAAAGTGGCTCATGCCACTTTTTTGTTATTGGATGATAGGGCAGTTGCCTTTTTATTCTTCATCCGGGTCACTCACGACCTGGAAGTCCTTGTTCTCATCCTCGTAGTCGCTTTCCCAGTATTCCTCGCTCCATTGCTTGCCGCCCGAATCCACCATCTTGCCGCCGGCATCGGGTGCCTCGTCATCGAGGTCATCGGCGCCAAAGATGAAGTTGTCCTCGGCTTGCTCACGATGGCGTGCATCCAGGTCGCGTTGAGTGGGCGTCTCGGGAATGCGGTTGCGCTCGTCGTTGATGGTGCGCCACAACAGGTCTTTCAGCTCAGTAAGTCCCATCTGAGCAACACTGGAGATAAACACACAGGGGATATCATCAGGCACCTCGGGGCGCATCTGCTCAATCAGTTCCTCGTCGAGCATGTCACACTTGGTGATGGCAAGCACACGCGGTTTTTCCACTAGGTCAGGGTTGAAAGTTTCCAGTTCATGGCACAGGATGCCGTACTCCTTGCGGATATCGTCGCTGTCGGCTGGCACCATGAACAGCAGCACCGCGTTGCGCTCGATGTGGCGCAGGAAGCGCAGGCCCAGGCCGCGGCCCTCACTGGCTCCCTCGATGATGCCGGGGATGTCGGCCATGACAAAGGACTGCTGCCCACGGTAGGACACAATGCCCAGGTTAGGCTCCAGCGTCGTGAAGGGGTAGTTGGCAATCTTGGGCTTGGCAGCACTGATGACGCTCAACAATGTGGATTTACCCGCATTGGGGAAGCCCACAAGACCCACATCGGCAAGCAGTTTAAGTTCCAGGATGACAGCCTTTTCCACGCCTTTCTCGCCAGGTTGTGCAAAACGCGGGGTCTGGCGCGTCGCCGTCTTGAAGTGCTGATTACCCAGACCGCCACGGCCACCGCGCAACAGGCGCACGACCTGCCCGTCCTCGGTAACATCACACAGGAACTGGCCCGTCTCGGCATCATACACCGCCGTGCCGCAAGGCACCTCGATGGTGCGGTCCTCGCCGTCCTTGCCCGTGCACTGGTTCTCACCGCCCGACTGGCCGTCGGTAGCGAACACATGGCGCTGGTACTTCAGGTGGATCAGCGTCCACAGGTTGCGGTTTCCCTTCAGGAAGATGTGGCCGCCACGACCACCGTCACCGCCGTCAGGACCGCCCTTGGGGACATACTTAGCACGGTGCAGGTGTGCCGAACCGGCGCCGCCCTTGCCGCTGCGGCACAGTATCTTCACATAGTCGATAAAATTGCTCTCTGCCATAGGTATCTCGATTGCTTTGAATAAAACTGGGGCATATCGGCCGATGCGGCCAGCACCCCTTTGTGCTGGCTAGCACAATTATTGGGTGCAAATTTACAGAAATTTATCGGAATTCTATGTAAATTTGCGCTCACAAAACGATAACAACAAGATTATGATACTCAATTCCATCACTTGGACCGCTAGCCCTGAACTGTTTAGTGCGGGTGGCATTACCGTGCGCTGGTACGGCCTGATGTTTGCCATCGGCTTCCTCGTGGGCTATGAGATTGTTAGCCGCATCTTCCGCCACGAGGGCGCTCGCGAGAGTTGGGTGGGCAGCCTGTTCGTCTATGTCGTCCTCGCCACCATTCTCGGAGCACGACTGGGACATGTCTTCTTCTATGACTGGGATTACTACAGCCAGCACCTGGGCGATATACCCAAAATATGGGAAGGAGGCCTCGCCAGTCATGGCGGCACTCTGGGCATCATCATCGCTGTCTGGCTCTACAGCCGCCTGGTTACCCACAAGCCCATACTGTGGACCCTAGACCGCCTGGCAGTGCCCGTGGGACTGGTCGCAGCGCTCATCCGCATCGGCAACCTGATGAACCACGAGATTTACGGCAGCGAGACCACGATGCCGTGGGGTTTCCGGTTCGTGACCAATGTAGGGCAATGGATGCAGGGCGCCGAACCTGTATTCTCGGCTCCCAGCCACCCAACACAAATCTATGAGGCCGCATGCTACCTGATTATCTTTGCCGTGTGCATGCTCATGTACTGGCGCTGGCGCGCTCAGGAGCGTGAAGGGCTCATCCTGGGCGTGTTCATGCTGGGCATCTTTGTGCCCCGTTTCTTCATCGAGTTCATCAAGAATGTGCAGGAAGACTGGGAAATCGCCATGCGTGCCGACTGGGGTATCGACCAGGGCCAGGTGCTGAGCATCCCCTTCATCATCCTGGGCATCTTCCTCATCATCAGGGCTATGCGCCGCCCGCGCGTGCCCCTGGAGTACCCCAATAAGTTTGCTGACGAGAAAACCGACAAATAATAACCTAATACATTATCACTCATGAGAAGAACTCTCCACTATTTCATTACCATAATGGCAGCACTATTGATGTGCTCATGCACCAACAAAGCCACCAGGGAAACAATGGACACCGACACCACCACCGCAGCTAGCCAAACCGTGATAGTTGACGATACCACCGTCGACGGGCTCATCGTCTATTATCCCCAGTTCAGCCGCATCGATCTCGTGTGCGAGCAGATGCCCTCGCAGCAGGACACCTCCGTCATCTTCTGTGCCGAGGCGGCCTTTACCCACGAAATCCTCGATGAGTTTGCCCACAGCAACATCGACGGCGACCATGTGAGTGCCGGCAAGCGCTACAAGGGTGCCAAGTGCGAGGACAACAGCGGTGCCTTTGCCTGGTTCGGCGACACGACATGGGAATTCATCAACGGTGAATACAGCGAACTGCTCGACAGCGTGGCGGCAGCCGGCGGCATGGGATTCGGCCAGGCCATCATCATCCACGATGGCGAGACCATACGCCCGCTGTGGCGCGAGAAATATGACGACAAGATCACCCACTACCGCGCCTTGTGCGAGAAAGACCGTCGCCTGTGCATCGTCGACAGCCGCGACGAGGTGAGCTATGAGAAATTTGTGTCGATGCTGGAGCAGTTCTCACCACGCCACGCCCTGTACATGGACATGGGCGCTGGCTGGAACCACTCCTGGTGGCGCGACGAGGCTGGCCAGGTGCACGAGATCCATCCCGTGGCCGAAAAATCACGCTACTGCACCAACTGGATCACCTTCTACAAATAAAACGACAACCCGTTTTAAAAGGGAAGACAACAAGTACAATAAGTACAATTCCATCCGTCACCGAGTATTGAATAAAGACAACTATAACAACTCAAAACAACTTCTTAATTTATTGTTGTTCAAGTTGTTATAGTTGTTTTTACTAATCCGTTACCAGAATAAAAGATTGTTTTATTGTACTTGTTGTTTTCCGGTTTGTTGTCTTACGGTTGAGGGATGGCGGTGCGGATGTGGATGTCGCTCTGCGGGAAGGGTATCTCGATGCCGTTCTCATTGAGCACGCTGTAGATGTTCTCCTTGATGCGGGCGATGTCGGCCACCTGTGACGACACGCGCACCCACACGACAACCAGCAAGTCAACGCTGCTCTCGCCGAAGTTCTGGAACAGCACCTGCACACCCTTCTTGGGGTCATAGCAGTCGAGATGGCTGATGCGTTCGATAATCATCTCGCGCACGGCATCGATTTTGCTGCCATAGGCCACGCCGACTGAAATCTTTGCCATCTCGTAGCCGTGGTTGCGGGTCATGTTCTTGAAATTCTTGGTAAACAGCTGGCTGTTGAGGAAGGCGATGACCGAGCCGTCGACGGTCTCGACCAGCGTGCTCTGGTAGTTGATGTTGCTGACCTTGCCGCGCACGCCGTCACACTCGATGACATCACCAATCTTGACACGGCCATTCATCAGCGACAGGCCATAGAACAGGTTCTCCAGCGTGTCCTTCATGGCGAAACCGATACCGGTCGAGAGGCCCGTGCGGCTGACATGGAGCGTCACGAGCACGAGGTAGATGTAGATGCCCCAGCCGATGTACTTGATGATGTTCATCGACAAGGTCACGGCCTTGGATGCGGCCTTGACCTTGGCCTTGGCGTTCGGGTCGTCCTGGATGACGGTCTCGATGTCGATCTGCTCATCATCGGCAACATCATTCTCACGCTCATAGAGCGAGATGGCACGCGACTCGGCACGGTTCTGCTTCCACAACTGGTAACCCTGGATAAACAGGTAGATGATGTAGTGGAACACAAATGCCAGAGCCACGCAGAACAGCAGCCGGTCGAGCGACAGCACGATGAGACCCGGCTGGTCGACAAACTTGTAGCGGAAGATGCGCTCGCACCACTGCGTGAGGTCAAACACCTGGGCGGCCCAGTAAATCGAGAGGGCAACGCTCAGGGTAGCGGCGATGGGGATAATCATCTTGTAGACCGCGTCATAGAACCATGTGCGTCTCACATCGGCATCGGCAAGGATGTACTTGTTCTCGTAGGAGTGCAGCAGGTCATAGATGACCGTGATGGTCTGAATCATCGTCAGCAACATGATCCACCAGATGAGCACCTGAACGCTCATGAGCGTGTAGCCCATCCACGACATCACACAGGACACAGCCAGCACGATTAACGAAATCCACGAGTAGAACACATCGCTGCGAGGAACATCGCTGCTGTGGCGACGGTTGACAATCCATTGCCAGATGGTGCATCCCAGCAGCAGGATAGGGAAGACCAGATTGACGATGGTGCTGGGCAAGAACACGATGCGGAAAAAGAAAACGACAAACCCGATGACCAGCACGGGCACATAGAGTTTGGTGCCGCTCTTGACCGCGTTGCCGTCCATGCGGATGATAATCGACAGCATGATGACGGCGATGAGCCAGGCATACTCGCTCAAGAGCATGGTGGCCATAATCATGAAATTCTGGTCGGTCAACACATTGCTGATAATCAATGTGGCAATGCCAAACACCGCTGCCGCGGCACACATGACAATGCAAGACCGCTTCTTGCGGAAGGATGGCGTGATAAACCGCTTGGGCACGGCAAACCGTATGATGAGCCAGCTCAGCAGCAGGGCTCCCAGGATATAGATGGCCATGAAGATGAACAGGAAACCGATAATGCCGCCACGCCACTCGCTGCGCGTCTTGCGTGCCGGCAGATACTTCTCCGAGAAGTCATCCTTGCTGGATTTCCAATAATAGTCAAAACGGCTCAAAATCTTAAAAAAACTCTGCCCGCCGTTGACAAACACGCTCTGGCGGATGCGTTCATACATGTCCATTGCATAGTCGTTGAGTTTCTTGGCCTTGTCGGCGACAAACTGCCGCTGCTCGTGGTTGTCCTTCAACGTCGCGCGCGCCTTGCGGATGTCGCTCTCGATAACCTTGGCCAGGTTGATGCAACTGTCGCGGGTGGCCCGCATCTGGGGCGTGGTGAGTTGGCGGTCGGGGATGTTGCAGAGCGCGCGCACCAGGTTCTCATATTGCGCGATCTGTTCATCCTGCTGCTGCTCGAACTGCTTGAACGAACGTGTGCGCGACAGGCGGTCGTAGAGCGAAGTGGCCTGTCCGCAGGCATAGGCGAGGTCAAAGACGTTCTGGTCCTTCTGGCTATAGAGCATCAACTCGATGTTGTTGCACAGTTCCAGGTCCTTGGCAATACTCTTCTGGAACTGCTTGTTGCGCTGCTCAAAACGTGCCGCACGCTCCTTCTGCTCCTGGTGGGTCTGGGTGAGTTCTTCACACAGCACGCTCAGCGTCTGCTCCATGCTGCCCTCCTTGAGCACCGCGCCGGCAGGCAATACCGTTGCCAGCACTAGCAGCATCAATAATATTTTCTTCATCGTTTTCATGATTGGAATTGTGGCGGCAAAGATACGATTTTCCTTCAAATCTCCAAAATAGACGAAGGGTGGGCGACTCCTCGAGGGAGCGCCCACCCTTGCGATGTGGATTATGTTCTGTTTAAGAACTTATCTGCTGATTACAGCGGATAGGTGAACACGAAGCGACCAATGTACATGTTGCTACCGTTCACGAGCAGGTGGTTCACGTTGTAGGTGTGACCATCTTGAACAACGTAGCAGTAGTCACCATAGCCTTCGGGATCACTGTCATAGTAGCACTTGTATCCCCAGTAATTGAGGTTCCAATAGCCCTCGGGAACAGTGATGCTGCCATCCTGGTTGAGTCGGAACTCAAAGTAGGTACCGTTGGCATCACCATAGATTACCTGACAAGGATCAACGATGCGATAGATGTTGGTGCGCTCAGCATTGATTACAGGAACATCGGCCTCCCAGCCATCTTCCCAGTTGTAGTCAATGAAGTGGCACATACCAGCATCAACCCAGTTGTAGTCACAATGAACCTTAACGGTGGTTGAGGTGATCTGCTCACCAAACTCGGTGTTACCTGTTGCTGCGTCAGCGGCAGACAGATTAATTGTACCTGTGTACAGATTTCCAGGCTCCATATTGCTTACCACAACAGTGGCATAGGCAATACCCTCCTTCGGGGCAAAGGTCACTTGATTGCTCTTCAGAGACATTCCGGGAGTTGCATTCTCCAAGGTGATACTGGCCGTATAAGCAGCATCGGTCATAGCACGGCTGATGGCAACAGGCACCTCGATAGAAGCATCCTTGGTCAGCGCGCTCTGTTCTTCCACCATGAAACTGATGTTCTCCACCTTGGGCTCATAGATGGCACCGATATTGTCGGTATCGCAGCTGGTCAAGCAAGCAGCAACGAGTGCCAATCCTAAAATATATTTACCTAATTTCATAATATTCAATTAGTTAATGAGATTAAACATTCTTTACTCAGGATAGTCACCAACGGGGTTCTGGTCCTTAGCAACATCCATGTTGATATTGCCGTCAAACTCGGCCTGAGGAATCGTGAGTACCCACAGGTAGCTGGCGGGATCCTGCATGGCCTGAGTATGGGTGAGCAGCAGCAGGCCGCTGGGCCAACCGTAAGACTCGGGACGAACAAAACCCTGGTGCAAGCGGCGGATGGTGTAGATACGGCCATCCTCGCCCCACAGCTCGATACGGCGCTGGATGAGGATTTCCTCAAGCAGCGAACCGGTTTCATTGGTAGTGATAGTTGCCAGTTCGTGACCACTCTTCTCGGTCGAGTAACTAGCATCACGCTTCTCCATCAGAGCCATCAGGTACTGCTTGGCAGTAGCGTCGTCACCCTTGTGGCAAGCAGCCTCGGCGGCATTGAGGTACATCTCCTCAACACGCATCCAGATGTAGTCACCTTCCCAGGTCTGCTCGTTGGAGAACTCAAACTTCTTCTGCAGGTAGTTCTCAGCAGGATTCCACCATGCACGACGGGTGTCGGTGGATTTCATCTTGCTGTAAAGCCATGCCGAGATCTGCTTGGGAGCACGCTCACCGTAAGGAGCGGTACCGCTCATGTGGGTCATCAACGAAGCATACATACCAGCCTGGTCGCTCACGATCTGAGCACCCCACATTACATTACCCTGGCCAACAGAGTTGATGAAGTTGGCCTTGTTGGGAGCAAATGCGCTGGCATCAACAGTCTGAATCTTCTTGCCACTGACGGCAATAGCATTCTTGGCAGCATCGAGGGCAGCATCCCACTTCTCCTCAACGAGGCAGATACGGGACTTGATACCCAGAGCCACAGCATAGCTCATGTGGCTGGGATGACGCTGAGCGGGCGACTTGGCCAGCAGCGTGAGGGCCTTGTCAATGTCGCTGTCAATCTGAGCATAAACCTCACTTACAGTTGCACGAGGCTGACCAGTAGTGGTGGTCATGGTGGGCTCATTATAGATGGGCACACAAGGATCGTTGCTGAAGTTGTAGTTACGGGCAAAGGTCTGTGCCAGCATGAAGTAACTGTAGGCACGGATAGCATAAGCCTGACCAATCACATAGGCTACATCGGCCTCAGAGCCTTCCATGGTCTCCTCGGCGGCGATGATGTAGTTGGCATTGGCAATCCAGGTGTAGTAGGCCATCCACAGGTCATAGCTGCGCCAGGAGCTGGAGGTGAAACGGCCCTTTACATTATAGGCTGCGTCAAACCAGAACCAGCCCGAACCCTGGGCACCCATGATGAAGTCGTCACCCATTACCTCGGCCATCAGGTTATAGGCACTGATACCGAAGCACTGGTGGGTATTGCCGGTGGTCGACCAGCCGGCGGTGTACATCGAGCGGTAGATACCGTTCAGGGGGATCAACGCCTTGGTGGCGTCGCTCATGAAGGTTGCTCCCGACATGGAGTCGGTGGGCTGGGTCTCCAGCAATTCGCTGTCGCAGGAGGTCAGGCAAGCCACACCAAACAGTCCAATCAACAAATATTTAAATATCTTTTTCATGTTTATATCCTTATTAAATAATGATGAATATAATATCTAAACCTTGTCTCGGGATTACTTAACAATGATTTCGCAAATCGAAACACGGTTCCAGCTCAATTCGTCAAACATGTTGCTGATACCCTGGCCAGCGGCGTTGATGCGGTTGGCTGCGATACCATACTTCTTGACGAGCATATCCTTCACGCTGGCGGCACGGCCGTTAGCGAGCTTGATGTTCACATCTTCCTTACCCTCGGGAGAAGCATAACCCTTGATCACGCAGGTAGCCTCGGGATGGCTCTTCAGGTAAGCAGCAACGCGCTCTACATTGGCACGCTGGTCAGCGGTGATAGCGGTACCACTCTTGGGGAAGTGAACCAGGATGTTCATGTACTGCTTGCTGTTGTCTACCACCTTGGGAGCAACATTCTTGGCAGCGTTCAGGTCGTTGCGGCAGTTGGCCAGTGCGCGGTTAGCGGCATCCAGGTCACCCTGCAGCTGAGCAAGACGGCTGTTAGCGTCGGCAGCGGCACCCTGAGCGTCGGCCAGCTGAGCGCGCAGGTCATTGATCTGGCTGTTCAGCAGATTGACATTGGCAGCGGGAGCGGCAGCTGCGTAGCTCTTACCGAAGTTCAACTCGATACCTACGGTGTAGGTCTTGTTGGGGCTGTAGTCATAGTCGGTACCACCAGAGAAGTTGTACTGGGGATCCATACCGTCGAGGTGTGTCCACAGGGCCAGGTTATCAACCGAACCGAAGATACGGGCACCGGTCATACCAATCTTGTTAACCCACGATGCGGGCAGAGCATAGGCCAGGGTGATGTTCTTGATAGCGAAGTAACTAGCATCGATCAGGAAACGGTCGGTGTTAGCAATCGACTCGGCGATGGTCGAGCGGGGAACGTCGGTCACGTCACCGGGCTTCTGCCAACGGCGCATCATGTTCTTGTTCCAGGTCGAGCTCAGGTACCACAGGTTCATATCGCTCTGGTACAGGCCGTCAAATACCTTACCACCCAGTGAATAGGTAGTCAGCACGCTCAGGGTCAGACCCTTCCAAGAGAAGTCAGTTCCAAGAGAACCAAAGATGTCCGGCTGACGGCTACCCTGGTAGTACTTGCAGGTGTTAGCAAGGGAGTAGCTATCGGTGATGTACTCACTGCCAGGAACCATGTTACCGTCATCGTCCTTCTCATAAGCCCAGTACAGTGAGTGACCGTTCGACGGGTCAACACCAGCGCTCTTAGGCATATAATAGGTGTAGATGGGCATACCTTCCTTGATCACGCGAACGCCGCTGATCAACTCGGGAGCCTCATCGGTCAACTTGATGACTTTGTTCTTGTTGTGGGTAGCCATTGCGGTGATGTTCCACTCAAAGTCGGCAGTGCGGACGGGGGTGATGCGGATCGAACCCTCGACACCACGGTTGCGCATGTCGCCCACATTGTCCATGAAGCCGGTGAAACCGGTCGACAATGCCATGGGACGGTTGAGCAGCATGTTCTTGGTCAGACGGTTGTAGAAGTCAACGTTCAACTGCAAGCGGTGGTTGAACAGGATAGCGTCAAAGCCTGCATTGAAGTTCTGGCTCTTCTCCCAAGATACCTTCTGGTTCTCGAGCGAAGAAATCAAAGCACCAATGTTGGTAGCATTGCTGTAAGACAGGTCATAGAGTGACTGCCAAGCGTAGTAGGTCTGGAGCATATCGTTACCCTGCTCACCATAGCTGGCCTTTACAGACAGGTTGTTTACCCAACCCACGTTCTGCATGAACTTCTCACCTGATACACGCCAGTTGGCACCGACACTCCAGAAGGTACCCTTGTTGTGGTCGGGGTGGAAGCGCGACGACTTGTCCTGACGCAGCGAACCGCTCAGGAAGTAGCGACCGGCGAAGTTATAGTTGATACGACCCAGGTAGGAGTCGATGCGGTACTTGTCGCTGTAGGAGTCAGCCTCCAGCAGGGTGGTGGCGGGACGCAACTCGTAGATACCGTCAACGAGGTTGGTCTTGCCAGCTACCAGATAGCTGTACTCATAGGCATACCACTCATGACCCAGCAACAGGCCGATGGTGTGGTCACCGAAACTGCGGTCCCAAGTCAACAACTGGTTGAAGGTGTAACTCTGGGTGCGGCGATTGTACTTCTCAAGCAGACCACCGGCGCTAGCCTGGTTACCGTGCTGAGAGTTCATATATTTGGTGTTGTTGCGGTTCACATAGTCCATGCTGAAGTTCACAGCCAACTTGATGCCCTGACGCCAGCCGTACTTGGCCAGGTCGCTACCCAGCACGAGGCCGGTGCGCAGACCGGCAACATCGCGCTTAGCCCATGCCTTATCGAGCATCAGCATACCCAGTGACGAGAAGTCGGTCATCGAGCCGGGACGGGTGCCGTAAGGAGTGGCCTCACCCCAGTCATACTGTACATTGCCTTCGGCATCATTAACAGTGTTACCGTTGATGTCCTTCAGGTAAACGGGCAGCAGCGGGTTGATGAACTGTGCGGTGTACCAGGGGTTACTGGTGCTGGTACCGTCATAGTCATTGAAGTTCTGCATGGCGTGAGCCAACGAAACATTGATGTTGGCGCCCAACCAATCAGTGATCTGGCTGGTGATGTTGGCACGGCCGGTGTAACGCTCATAGTTGGTGGTCTTCAGGATACCGTCCTCGTTCAGGTAACCCAACGACATCATGTACTGTGCATGCTCGCTACCACCGGTCACCTGCAACTGGTGCTCGTGACGGAAGGCGTTGTTGCGGATTATGCTGTCATACCAGTCCTCGTCCCATGCGCTCTGGGCATCGGCACGAACTTGACCGGTAGCGGGGTCAATAAGGGTTTCCCAAGTGTAGTTCTTGAAGGGATTGTACTGCTCGCCACCGAGTTGGCTGCTCAGGCTGGCGCGGGCGATATTCTCGGCAGCGGTCCAACTGTTGCCATTGTCGAGAGCCTCGTTGCGCAGGGCCTCGTAAACCAACTGTACAAACTCCTTCTGGTCAACATGCTGATAACGCTTGGTAGCACGCGATGACCAACCGAAGGTCGAACGCCACATCACATTGCTGCGGCCTTCAACACCCTTCTTGGTGGTAATCATTACGACACCGTTAGCACCACGGGCACCATACAGAGCGGCTGCACTTGCATCCTTCAGGACGGTCATCGACTCGATATCAGACGGGTTGATCGAACTCAGGTTGCCATCGAAGGGCGCACCATCAACTACATACAACGGGGTGCTGTAAGCGTTGATCGAGCCGTAACCACGGATCTGAATGTTGGGCGATGAACCAGGCTGACCTGAAGCGCTGGTTACCTGCAGACCGGCTACGTTACCCTCGAGGGCCTTGGTAGCGTCGGTAACAGGACGCAACTCCAGTTTCTTGTTGGACACAGCCTCAGCCGAACCGGTATACGATGTCTTCTTAGCAGTACCGTAGGCAACTACCATCACATCGTCCAGAACAGTACCATTATCGGTCAGGGTAATGGCCATGTTGGGCTGAACAGGTAATTCTTGGGTCTTGTAACCCACATACGAAACCTTGAGGGTCTTCACATTGTAGGGAAGACTCAGCGAGAACTCACCGTTGATGTCGGTGGCCGCGCCGTTTCCTCCGCCAATGGGCTGTACCGTGGCACCAATCAGCGGCTCACCGTTGGCGTCGGTCACTTGTCCCCTCACTACTTGTTGGGCACTCATGCCCAGAGAGATAGCACAAATGGCTATCAGCAGCAGAAATAGCTTCTTCATAAAATAGTGATGTTTATTAATTAATACAATTAGTTAAAAAATGTGTTTCTTTATCATTAGTTTTGTAAGGTCTCGATGGTACTATTCGGTAGCCGCTATCGATATTTTACAAGTATGCAAAACTAGTCAAAAAATGTGAAACGGGCAATATAAATGGAAGATTTTAACTAAATGCCCTTGTTTTCTATCTTTTTGAGCGGTTTGTAAATATTTTGTAAAAAAATAAGAAAATCATTACCTTTTATCATATAATTGATTGAATGACAGATGAATTAATGCTCAAATCTCTATACTTTGAATAAATTAGTATCAATCAAATCAAAATGTTAAAAACAACACCATTTAACAATCTTGATTTAACAATTTTTGGCGACATTTTTCAAGATGAATCATAATAAAAGGCCCTTTTTTCGACATTTCAGCCCTTGTTAATAACTTTTTTCCTGACTGATCTATCACTCCTAACTTCTAACTCCTAACTTCTAACTGATAAACATGCCACATCACGATAGCAGCGCAGCATGATATGTTAAGGGAGTGTTTGGTGCCATGCTGGGGCACCTCAACACACAGGTCACTGGCATCCACCACTTCCTGGGACACTCCTTTCACCTCGTTGCCTAGTACAATAGCCAGTTTTTGTCCGCTATCGATAACAAAGTTTTCAAGACTCACGCTGTCGTGCACCTGTTCGATGCTGCACACCAGGTAGCCGTCGGCCTTGAGTTGTTCGACAGCGGCGAGTGTAGTGGGGTAGTACTGCCAAGCGACCGATTCCTCGGCACCCAGAGCCGTCTTGTGGATTTCGGCCTTGGGCGGCTGCGGCGTGATGCCGCACAAGAATATGCGTTCCATGAGAAAAGCGTCGGCTGTGCGGAACACCGAACCCACGTTCATCTCGCTGCGCACATTGTCAAGCACCACCGTCACCGGCAGTTTTTCCACCTTTTTATATTCCTCTACACCCACCCGGTGCAGCTCCAGCATAGACTTCTTCTGTCCCATAGATCAAAACTTGTTGATATTTCACCACAAATGTACAACATTTATCTCATCTCATTATTGTACATTTGTCCCTAAATGAATCGGAGCAATAATCAACTTGTCAATAACCCTGTCAATTGCTGTTGAAAACTGTTTTAAAAAAAACAATAAAAAATCCTTGACAAATTCAAATCAATCGTGCTTATCATTCTTTTCTAAAGCACCAAAAAAGTTAACATTAAAATTTAATTACTCTTTAAACACGGTTTTCATCAACTTTTGACAAAAAAATCGGGGATTATTTATTAACTTTGCAGGTTGTTTACACCCTGTTAATAAAGTAGTGAAAGTGCTATTGTACAGCCATTAGGCTTGTCAATAAACACAAGATAACTTTAATAATCGGTTGATAACTGCAAACGGGGCATCGACGCCCCAAAAGTTTTCAACACAATTAACAGGCATAATAGTTGTAGTTAAATTTAAAGTTTTAAAAAATTAAAAAACCAATAATATATAATATGAATGTTGAAAAAGGATATGTCGATGAGCCCATCGAGGACGGCATCGACCTGCGTGAAGAAATACTGCGCCTGAAA
Organism: uncultured Prevotellaceae bacterium; assembly: GCA_900322135.1. GTDB lineage: Bacteria > Bacteroidota > Bacteroidia > Bacteroidales > Muribaculaceae > Sodaliphilus. The sequence continues at coordinate 8,744 of ONYP01000028.1, read as the reverse complement.
AAGGAGCGCAACGCTGTAATCATGGCTCATTATTACCAGCGTGAGGAGATACAGCAGCTCGCCGACTACATCGGCGACAGTTTGGCACTGGCACAGCTGGCTGCCAAGACCGACGCACCGGTGATCGTGCTGTGCGGTGTGCACTTTATGGGCGAGACGGCCAAGATTCTATGCCCCGACAAGACGGTCATCGTCCCCGACCTGAGTGCTGGATGTTCACTGGCCGACAGCTGCCCGGCCGATGAGTTTGAGCGTTTCGTCGGCGAGCACCCCGACCACACGGTTATCAGCTATGTCAACACCAGTGCCGCTGTCAAGGCGGTTACCGATGTAGTGGTGACTTCCTCCAATGCCAAGGAAATCGTGGGCAGCCTGCCCGCTGATGAGAAAATCATCTTCGGTCCCGACCGCAACCTGGGCAACTATATCAACAGCATCACCGGGCGTGAAATGCTCCTGTGGGATGGCGCTTGCCATGTACACGAGAAATTCAGTGCCGCCAAGCTGGCTGAACTCAAGCGTGAACATCCCGATGCCAAGGTGCTCGTTCACCCCGAGTGTCCCAAGCCCGTGCGCATCCTTGCCGACAAGGTAGGTTCTACCCAGGCTTTGCTGAACTATGCTGTCGATAACGAGAGCCAGGAGTTCATCGTGTGCACCGAGAGCGGCATCCTCTTTGAGATGCAGCGCCGCTGTCCCGAGAAAACTTTCATTCCCGCTCCGCCCGAGGACGGCACCTGTGCATGCAACGAGTGTGAATACATGAAGTTGATAACCCTCGAGAAACTGTATAACTCGCTCAAGTTCATGGCACCCGAAATCAAGGTGAGCAAGAAAATTGCCGAGCGTGCCGTGAAGCCCATCCAGCGCATGCTCGACATCTCGCGCGACTTGGGAATCATCAAGTAATAGTTAATTCCGATTTTCAGGTATATATGATGAAAAAAATCAGTTTATTATCATTATTAATTATATTTAATGTATTAAACATTATGGCACAGAATGTATATGATTTCACTGTCAAGGACCGTCGCGGCAATGATGTGTCGTTAAGTGAGTATAAAGGCAAGGTGTTGCTCATTGTCAACACGGCCACTCGTTGCGGCTTCACTCCGCAATATGAGGAGTTGGAAAACCTCTATAAGAACTATAGTGAAAAGGGTCTGGAAATTCTGGACTTCCCCTGCAACCAGTTTGGTGAGCAGGCTCCTGGCACCGATGAGGAAATCCATCAGTTCTGCACATTGAACTTTGGTACCGAGTTTCCGCAGTTCAAGAAAATTGAAGTCAATGGTGAAAACGAGTCGCCGCTCTACACATTCTTGAAGTCGCAACGCGGTTTCAAGGGCTTTGACATGGACCATGAAATTGGCGAATTGCTCGCCGATATGCTTTATAGAGCCGACCCCGACTATGCCAGCAAGCCCGACATCAAGTGGAATTTCACCAAGTTCCTCATCGACCGCGAGGGAAATGTCGTTGAGCGCTATGAGCCCACTACCGACATCAAGGTCATCGAGGAAGCCATCAAGCAATTACTCTGATAATTAATCAATAATATACTAATGACTAGCAGCTGAATGCTGATAGCTGACAGCTTTCAAAACAATGGATTATAACTTTAAGGAAATAGAGAAAAAGTGGCAACAATATTGGCGTGAGCATCACACCTACAAGTGCGACATCGACAACAACCGCCCCAAGTTCTATGTACTCGACATGTTCCCTTATCCCTCGGGAGCAGGACTGCATGTGGGACATCCGCTGGGATACATTGCCAGCGACATCTTTGCGCGCTACAAGCGCCTGCGCGGTTTCAATGTGTTGCACCCCATGGGTTATGATGCCTATGGCCTGCCCGCTGAGCAATATGCTATCCAGACGGGTCAACACCCTGAAATCACTACCAACAAGAACATTGCACGATACCGTGAGCAGTTGGACAAGATAGGTTTCTGCTATGACTGGGACCGCGAGGTGCGTACCTGTGATCCCAAGTACTACAAGTGGACACAGTGGGCCTTCTTGAAGATGTTCAATAGCTATTACAACACTGGGTTGGACAAGGCGCGTCCCATCGATGAACTGGTGGCTTACTTTGAGCAGCACGGTACCGAGGGTTGTAATGCCCACACTACCAGTACCGACACTTTCACTGCCGATGAGTGGAACGCTATGACCCAGGTGCAGCACAACAATGTGCTCATGAACTACCGCGTTGCCTATTTGGGCAACACGATGGTGAACTGGTGTCCCAAGCTGGGTACGGTGCTAGCCAACGATGAGGTGAGTGAGGGTCTGTCGCTGCGTGGCGGCTATCCCGTGGAGCAGAAGATGATGCGCCAGTGGTGTCTGCGTGTGTCGGCCTATGCCGGCCGCCTGTTGCGCGAACTTGACACGATCGAGTGGACCGAATCCATCAAGGAGACGCAGCGCAACTGGATTGGTTACAGCGAGGGTGCCGAGATGACCTTCCCCATCGCCGACAGCGACAAGAGTCTGCTGATTTTCACCACCCGTGCCGACACCATCTTCGGCGTCACCTTTATGGTATTGGCTCCCGAGAGCATCTATGTCGATGAGGTGGTTACACCCGACCAGCGTGCCGCCGTCGATGCCTACCTCGATGAGGTGAAGCATAAGACCGAGCGTGAACGCATGATAGAGAAGAAGGTGAGCGGCGTGTTCACCGGCAGTTATGCTGTCAATCCCATCACGGGAAAGAATATACCTATATATATAAGTGACTATGTGTTGGCAGGCTATGGCACGGGTGCCATCATGGCAGTGCCGGCACACGACAGCCGCGACTATGCCTTTGCCAAGCACTTTGATCTGCCCATCGTTCCGCTGATTGAGGGAGCCGATGTCAGCGAGGAGAGTTTTGACGCCAAGGATGGCATCATGATCAACTCGTCCAACGAGCGCCTGCAACTCAACGGCTTGACTGTCAAGGAGGCTATTGCCAAGACCAAGCAGTATATCGAGGAGGCAGGCATCGGACATGTCAAGGTGAACTACCGCCTGCGCGATGCCATCTTCAGCCGTCAGCGCTACTGGGGCGAGCCGTTCCCCATCTATTATGACGAGAACAACCAGCCGCAGCCGCTCGACGAGAGCAAGTTGCCGCTCGTCTTGCCCGAGGTGGACAAGTTCCTGCCCACCGAGACGGGCGAGCCGCCCCTGGGTCGCGCCAAGGGTTGGGTGACCGAGGAAGGTTACCCCCTGGAGTTGAACACCATGCCGGGCTTTGCCGGCTCGTCGGCCTACTATCTGCGCTACATGGACCCGCACAACGACGAGGCACTCGTCTCACACGAGGCCGATGATTACTGGCGACAGGTCGACCTCTATGTGGGTGGTACCGAGCATGCCACGGGTCACTTGATCTACAGCCGCTTCTGGAACAAGTTCCTCTATGACTACGGCTATGTGTGCGAGGCAGAGCCTTTCCGCAAACTCGTCAACCAGGGTATGATCCAGGGCCGCAGCAACTTCGTTTACCGCATCAAGGACACCAACACCTTCGTCTCGCTCAATCTCAAGGACCAGTACGATGTGACGCCCATCCATGTCGATGTCAACATCGTGGAACTTGATACCCTTGACATCGAGAAATTCCGCCAGTGGCGACCCGAGTTCAAGGATGCCGAGTTCATCCTCGAGAACGGTAAGTACATTTGCGGTAATGCGGTAGAAAAGATGTCCAAGTCGATGTTCAATGTCGTCAATCCCGATGTTATCGTGGAAAAATATGGCGCCGACACTTTGCGCATGTATGAGATGTTCCTGGGTCCCGTCGAGGCCAGCAAGCCGTGGGATACCCACGGTATTGATGGTGTGCACCGCTTCTTCAAGCGCCTGTGGTCACTGTTCTACAAGGGTGACGAACTGCTGATTACCGATGAGAAAGCCAGTGAACAGGCTTTGAAATCGGTACACAAACTCATCAAGAAGGTGACAGGCGACATTGAAATTTTCAGTTACAACACATCGGTGGCAGCCTTTATGATCTGTGTCAACGAGTTGACCAGCATGAAGTGTCGCTCACGCGAGGTTTATGAGCCACTGGTAGTGATGTTGGCCCCGTTTGCGCCGCACATTGCCGAGGAATTGTGGCATGTGCTGGGTCATGATACCACCGTGTGTGATGCCCAGTGGCCCACTTGGAACGAGGACTACCTCAAGGAGTCGCTGGTGAAGTATGCTGTTTCATTCAACGGCAAGACCCGTTACACCATCGAGGTGCCTGCCGATGCCGATGAAGAAGAGGTGAAGCGCCTTGCACTGGCCGACGCCGGTGCTGAGCGCTGGCTCGCTGGCAAAGAGCCTAGGAAGGTTATCTTTGTCAAGGGCAAACTCGTCAACATCGTCGTGTAACATGATTTAAAGACAACTTAGACAACTTCAACAACTGAATATCAATAAGATGATTAATTAGTTGTAAGAGTTGTCTAAGTTGTCTTTATAATAAGGAGTGCGGATTTCATAGTGTTTGTTGTCTTTTTGTTTTTCATTTTATGATATGAAGAAGATAGTTTTTGCTACCAATAATGTCCACAAGTTGCAGGAACTCCGCCAGATGATTGGCGACCTGTATGAAGTGCTTGGTCTGGCCGATATAGGCTGCCACGAGGATATCCCCGAAACGGCCGATTTCATCGAAGAAAATGCCCGTTTAAAGGCTCGTTATGTCAAGGAGCATTACGGCTATGACTGCTTCAGCGACGACACGGGACTGGAGATTGATGCCCTGGGCGGCGAGCCCGGTGTGCTCTCGGCACGCTATGCCGGACCGGGCCATGATAGCGAGGCCAACATCGATAAAGTGCTGAAAAAACTCGATGGAATCGACAACCGCACCGCCCGTTTCCGCACCGCCATCGCCCTGTTGCAGGGCGACGAGATGCACATGTTTGAGGGTAAGGTCGAGGGCATCATCCTCACCGAGCGACACGGCACGGGAGGATTCGGTTACGACAGCATCTTCCAGCCTCTGGAGGGTGACGGCAGCACCTTTGCCCAGATGTCGCCCGAGGACAAGAACCGCATCAGCCACCGTGGCCGCGCCGTTGCGCGCCTCGTTGCCTACCTCTCCATCCCTGCCGACTAAGCAATTCAGCAACTGTCTATTCGGTTCAGCAACTACTGTCTTGTCCTGAAATGATGTTGGCTATCGTATCAGCTTGTTTCAGGACAAGACATGTTTTGTTAGGCCTGTGTCAGTTCGTTCAACTGGTTTGATTTTCCGTCCAAAAAATGGAATCGGCCAGGTCCAGCATCTATATCGTTTCCTGAAAAAAGAGTGCCGCTGCCAAGTTGACTAAATTGTTGAGATGATAAGTGACCATGAAACACAAGCTGATAATCAGTCGATTATAATTAATCTGGACAATAGCGGCCGTTTTGCTTTTCTACAATAGCGGTCAGTTTCAGTTTTTAAAAAAGAAGTGGCAAATTATTTGGCACTCCTCTTGGCTTGAACTATCTTTGCAAAAAAGTTTCAATAAAAATTTATCCAGATGAAAAAGAGCCTATTACTTTCTTTACTTTTTCTGGGCTGCGCGATTGCAGCCGTGGCCATGCCCGCCAAGCCGGGTTGGCAGACAGTGACCCAGAGCGACGGCACGACCTTGCAGGTACAGACCGTGGGTAACGCCTTCACCGGCACCATCCTCACCCAGGACGGCCTTGCCGTGGAGCGTGGCAGCGATGGTGACTACTATTACTACTCGTCGTTGACGGGACTGTCGACCATGCGCGCCCATGAGGTGGGCCAGCGCACCTCGACCGAGTCCGCCTTTATCAACATGCAGCGCGGCAACCTGAAGAAGGAAATCAAGCCGCACCGCCTGTCCAGAAAGCAGACTATGTTCGGCGTGGGCGGCAGCAATGAGGAATCGGGCGTTCCCGCCTATGGCCAGCGCCACATTCCCATCATCCTGGTGGAGTTCCAGGACAAGAGGTTCAACAACACGCGCGAGCAGATCATCCAAGCCATGCTCTCGGGCGACAAGAGCGTCGGCCAGTACTTCCGCGACCAGTCCAATGGTATCTATGAGCCTGAGTTTGATGTCTTTGGCATCTATACGCTGTCGCACAACCGCGAGTATTACGGCGGCCACTCAGGCGACAGCAACGATCAGGGGCTCGGCTCGTTTGTGACCGAGGCCTGCCAGATGGCTGCTGCCGACGGCGTGTCGTTCAAGCCATTTGATACCAACAACGACGACTACTGTGATGTGGTCATCGTCATCTATGCCGGTGTGGGCGAGGCACAGGCCTCGACAACGCACCCCGAGGCCATCTGGCCCTGCAACTGGAACCTGTCGTCGGCCTCCTATTATGGCCAGGGCGGCAACGGTGCTTTCCGTCCCAAGAGCGGCGATCCGTATGTGGAGACCTTTGCCGTATTCAATGAGTTGCACGGCAACAACGACAACACCACCACTATCGACGGCATCGGCACCTTTGCCCACGAGTTCGGCCACTGCCTGGGTCTGCCCGACTTCTATGACACGGGCTATGGCGGCCACTACGGCATGGGCTACTGGGACATCATGTGCAGCGGCTGCTATAACGATGACACCTACACCCCGGTGGGTTACTCGGCCTACGAGAAGGTGTTCATGGGCTGGGTAGAGTACATCACCCCGCAACCCGGCACCTACTACACCCTGCCGGTGTGGAACCAGAAGAATGCCAATACCGACAAGGCCGTGTGCATCGTCAGCGACCTGAATCCCAACGAGTACTTCATCTTTGAGAACCGCCGCAAGCAGGGCTGGGACAAGTATATCGACGGCCAGGGCATCCTGGTGACCCACATCACCTTTGACGCCGAGCGCTGGTGGTATGACAACCCCAACAACGAGGACATCCAGTTGGTGACCTACCTGCCTGCCGACAACAATTTCTCCTACTATGACGAGAACACCGACCTATGGCCCCAGGGCAACAACAATGCGGTGACCGACAATTCCACTCCGTCGACCCAACTCTACATGAAGGCCAACGGCAGTATCACCGGCAATGCCGGCTACCTCGGCAAGCCTGTGACCGAAATGGTCATCAACAACGACGGCAGCGCCAGCTTCTGGTACATGAAGGGCGCCGCTACCAATCCCGTCATCTCGGTTTCCACCAACGATCTCGACTTTGGCAATGTGATGGTGAACAACAGCGACAGCCGCACCTTCAAGGTCATCGGCCAAGCGCTGACGGGCAATGTGACGCTCACGCTGAATGACCCGAACGGCGTATTCACCATCAATCCCACCGTCATCAACAGCGCCGATGCCGCCAATGGCATGTTTGTTACCGCCACCTTCAATCCCACCGCCGTTCAAGATTACCAGGCCACGGTAACCTTGAGCACCCCCGGCGGTGCCGATGTGACGGTCAACCTCACGGGTCATGGCCTGATCGAGGGCTACACTCCCACGATGCTGCCTGCCGACGAAATGTTCATCAACCTGACCAAGTTCCGCGCCGACTGGACCGACCAGACACCCGCCGAGAACATCGACAGTTACACCCTGGAGGTAAGCGTCAAGCCTGAGGTGACCCTGTTGGAGACGGTCGATTTCAGCGGTGTGCCCGACGGATTGAGCGAGGACGGTCAGAGCCTTATCGACATCTCGGGTAATCCCGATGTTTACATGCCCGCTGGCTGGTCATGCACCTCCTACATGTTTGCCTACAGCGGCTATCTGATTGCTGGATACGGTGGCTCTCTCATCAGCCCGATGTATAACCTGAACGGTTATGACAAGGTGACCGTGGTACTGAACACATCGTCCTATTACTACAGTTACTATGGCCAGTCGACCTTCGAGGTAAAGACCAGCAAGGAAACGGTCACCATCAATCCGCCTAGCGACTTTGATAATGTGGTGGTTGTACTCGACTGTGATGTCAACGACCAAGTCAAGATTGTCTCGGGTGACAGTTACACCGCCATCCATGCCATCGACATCTATGCCGGCGACCTCACTACGGCGCAGTTGAACGCCACCGAGCAGGGCGATGCCACCTATCGCCTGATCAGCGGCATCACCGACAAGTTCTACACCGTGAACAACCTGGAGGCTGGCGGCACCTTCATCTACAAGGTGAAAGCCCTGTTTAGTGACGGTACCGAGAGTCCCTGGAGCAATGTCGAGATGGTGACCCTGTTCGAGAACGGCCACGGCTACCAGCCCGGTGATGTGAATCACGACAATAATGTGGACATCAACGATGTGACCAGGCTCATCTCACAGGTGCTGGGCAACAACACCGAGCTTTGCTGCCCGATTTGTGCCGATGTCTTCAGCAACGGAACCATCGACATCAACGATGTGACGGCACTCATCAACAAGGTGCTGGGAATGGATTGATGCCATAGCGCGTCCAATCAACATAACAATCAGGGCGGACCCATTTGGGCCCGCCCTGTTATTGTTAGCAGTGTTGGTATCGGTTATTTCTTGAATACCATTTTCCATTGGTCGTTTTGCTTAATCATTTCCTGAGTGTTTTCTTCCTCGGTGCCGTCACCATAGATGAATTTCACCTTCAATGTAGCCTTCTTACCGTCCTCGCTGAGGGTCTCCTCAAGAATCTGCACATCCTTCAGACCCTTCTTCTCCTCCATCATCTTCTTGGTCTTGTCGCCAATGAGGCCCTCAATCAGTTGGGCTTGCTGCTGTTGCTCTTCAGGAGATTTGGTCTCGTCAACGGCAAAGCCCTGGGCAAATCCC
>ONYP01000034.1:67864-69987 GCA_900322135.1 uncultured Prevotellaceae bacterium | reverse complement strand
CTCTTTGTCGCCTTCTGGTGGGGCAGTTACATGATGTTCTCGCCCCGACACCCGCATCCCTGGACGGACACCTTCGACCTCGACTACTCCTATTACGCACCGACTCCCAACAGCAACTCGGGCGTGCTCTCGGTCACCTGGAATCGCATCAATAGCGGCAAGACCTGTTCGCTGCGCATCAACAATGCCGCCTACGGCCAGGGCGTTGAGCGCGACACCTTCTATCCCGTCGACCAGAAGAAGAAATACACCTTCTCCTTCCTTGCCGACAAGATTCCCAACGTCCGCTCCGTCTTCCACATCGACGGCAAACGCTACCTCTGCGAGAAACTGACAGCCACCTTCACCGAAGACGGCATGTCCCACCTCCTAAAAGGCAATTTTTACAAGATCACTAGCGACTAATCGTCAAACGTTTTCGGTCCATTTTGATGTTTTCTCCCTTGGGGCACAGCCTCAGGGGAGTTTTTTCAAGGTTGAGAGTCCATAAAAGCAAACAAAATGGCTACACCTTATAATAAAGAGTGTGGTATGTCTTGGAATTTCCAGACATACCACACGATTGTTGTGGATTTTTCAGTGTGCCGTGGCATTCACACTTTAAGGTTCACGCTTCGCCATCTTTTCGGATTTGCCTTTAATGAAGCTTTTGGCAAAGGCTTCGGCAATCTTTCAGTCTAATTTTCAGCAATAATTTTGGCTACACCCTTCTGCGGGTCTTTTTGCCATAGAGAACCCAGTCTAATACCATGCGGTTAGCTGCATCAACTTTACTCTGGTCAAACTCGATGTAGATGTCCGTGACGGTATTGTTCCCGTGACCCAGCGCATGAGCAATAGTGTCCTTGGGAATATCAAGGCTGGCAGCGATGGTGGCCCAGGAGTGACGCGCCCAATACGTTGAAATCTTGGGGAATAGGGGAGAGTAAATCTTCTTGCCGCCAAGCCCGACACGTTTCACTGGCCCGACTTTCTTTAACGCCTCGTTGATCTTGCGGGTGAACTCGTTGTGGTCGGGGCAGCGGTCGAGCATGTAAAGCAGCTGGTTCTCACCGCGATAGCGGTTGATGATTTCCATCGCTTCGGGCTCTACCTTGATGGAATACAAACGGTTAGTCTTGGCGCGGTAGAACGTGATACGCCCGTCTTCAACCTCCTTCAGGTTGCACAAGTCCACAGTGTTGATGCCGATGAGCATAAACTGCAACTTGAAGATGTCAATGTACTTACGGGCGTGCTCCTCTGCAGGGAAGTCAAAGAGAGTGCGCAGTTCTTCGACCTTCAGATTACGCTTAACGGTCGCTACGGAGCGTATCTTGAAACGTCGGAAAGGGTAGAACGAAGTGATCTCGTTGTCGATGGCCTCATTGAACACGGCACGGATGTTACGCAAGTGGATGTTGCGCGCATTCTTCGACGGGGCAGTTTCGGCAAGGAAGTTCTCAAAAGCAGTGAGCCATTCCTTGGTAATGTCCTCAAAGGCAAGCTTTTTCAGCTTGTTGCCGAGGTAAGCCTGCAACCGGTTATATGTCTGCATATAGACATTGCGGGTACTGGGCTTCTTGCTATCGGCAAACTTCAAGAACTGAACTTCAAACAGTTTCTTGCGCTTGTCAGCTGCTTCCATTTCAGCTACCTTCTCTGGAGTGATCCTGCGCTCAACCTCCAGCTTGATCTCATTGGCCGTCATCGCTAAGAGTTTACCGCTGTCGGCTAACAAGAAAATGGTTCGTTCTACTTGCTGCATCACACCTGCAATGTAGATGTTCAGCAGTCGTTCCTCTGGATGATTGATCACCTTGGAGTGAACACCATCCCATTGTTCGGGCAATATCCTTGTTTCCAAAGATATGTACGCCGTTTTGTTGAAGTGGCCGATGGCCACTTTCAAGACGCAGGGGGTTCCCTGTGCCTTTCTCCTCGTGTCGAGGAAGAATTTTGCTTTCGCCATAATGAATCTCCTTTCTAGCGCCTTAGCTTCATTTTGACCTTTATTTGCCTCTTTTGCTCACCTTGTACGTACAAGGTCGCGTACAAGGTAAACGCTACAAAGAGTTACAAGACATTATTGCCATTCTTGGTATGGATGAACTTTCTGATGAAGACAAGTTGACGGTTAACCG
>ONYP01000034.1:0-67858 GCA_900322135.1 uncultured Prevotellaceae bacterium | reverse complement strand
TAATTTGCCGTTTTTTTTAAGGAAATTATTGGTGAAAATTAAAGGAAAAGGCGCCGAAATTCGTTGATATGTCGCTGATTTTCAGCGCCTTATTGGAAGCGTGATCCCGCCGGGATTCGAACCCGGGACCCACAGCTTAGAAGGCTGTTGCTCTATCCAGCTGAGCTACAGGACCATCCTGTAATTGCCTCATATAAGGGCAAAAAAATGCGGAGAGAAAGGGATTCGAACCCCTGGAGGTAGTTAGCCTCAACGGTTTTCAAGACCGCCGCATTCGACCACTCTGCCATCTCTCCGAAAGTGAGTCTGGTGGGCAAACTCACTCATTTGGGGTGCAAAGGTACTGCCATCTTTCGTTTTATGCAAATTTTTGTCGATTATTTTTTAAAATGAAGCATGAGATAGTCTTGTGACTCTCGTTCCACGGCATAAAGGGCCGAGGCTCGACAGCCCAGTACCCAAAGGATGTTTCCGTCGGCTTCGAGTAACCATGTGTCGCGTTTGGCGGCATGGTCGAGTTTGAGGTCGGCGAACAGGTCGCTCACAAGTTTGCTGCCATTGAGCCCAAATGGTCTTATGCGGTCACCTTGCTGCCAATGTCGCAATACAATGCGTTGGCAGTCAAGTAATTCTGTGTTGAACGCCACTTTGCCTTTCCCGTCGCACATCAGTGGCGAGAATGGTGTGCTGTTGCGGGCAACGGTGATGTGAACAGGGGTATGCACATCTGTTTGGAGGTCGATAGGGATTTCGACATCGGGTACTGTGTTGATGGGCTCAATATCAATGCTTTGCCTGTTCACATGCATGATGTAATGAGGAACGATGAATTGTCCGCCACTGTGGCCTGATTGTGCTGCTTTGATGGCTTGCTCGCACTGGTTGCGGTTGAAGCCGAGGTGGCGCAGGCGGTGGTAGAGCAGGGTAGGGGCCTGGTCGCGGCCGAGCAGTCGCTGGATGTCGATGTGCCATACATTGGGGATGGCGTTGCTGACGAGCGCAGCGAGCAGTTCACTATCCTGCTTGAGGTTGTCGATGGTGTCGAGGATGCGCTCTGCACTGTGGGGGAATTGTTGCTCGATGATGGGCAACACGATGTTGCGCAGGCGGTTGCGGCGGTAATCGTTCTGGGCGTTAGTGCTGTCGGTGACATAGCCCTGGCCGATTTCGGACAGGTAATCCAGGATGTCCTGACGGCTCACTACCAGCAGCGGGCGCCAGATGTGGCCGCTCAGTCGGCTCATTCCGGTCAGCCCCTTGATGCCCGTCCCGCGCAGCAGATTCAGGAAGAAGGTCTCTATCTGGTCGTCGGCATGGTGGGCGACGGCAATCACGCCGCATTGTAGCCGCTCGCGTTCCTGCTCAAACCAGGCATAGCGCAACTCGCGGCAAGCCATCTCGACCGAGCCGCCATGGGCTTGTTGCCAGGCTGCCACATCAAAGTCCTTCACCGTCAGGGGTATTTCAAGGCGGGTGCACAGGTCGCGCACGAACTGCTCGTCGCGCATCGACTCGTCGCCGCGCAGGTGGAAGTTGCAGTGTGCCGCGTGGCAATGGCAGCCGGCTTCATGCAGCGCACGCAGCAATGCCACCGAGTCGGCTCCGCCGCTCAGTGCCACCAGCACGGGCTGGCCCATTAGCACCTTGTCGTCACTGGTGAAGACATGTTGAATGAATTCCTCGTGATTCACTGTCGCAAAGGTAGTGCTTTTTCAAAACTAAATTGTACCTTTGTGCCGTATTTCTCATGGGTCAGGTCAATAAACATAGCGACTTCTGGTATCATGTGGCGGCTTTCGCCATGATCCTGGTGTGGGGCATCTCATTTCTCAACACCAGGGTGCTGCTTGACGCCGGCATGACTCCAACCGAGATTTTCGTGGCGCGTTTCACCATCGCCTACCTGTCGTTGCTGGTCATCTGCCGTTTCAAGGTGCGTTACACGGGCTGGCGCGACGAGTTGCTGTTCGTGGTGTGTGGCGTGGCCGGAGGCTCGGCCTACTTCATTGCCGAGAACACCGCCCTGGAACTCACGCTCATCAGCGATGTGGCGGTCTTGGTGAGCACAGCTCCTTTAACGACGGCATTGATGGGTGCTATATTCTATCGCGACGAGCGTATCACTTGGCTGACCTGTGTGGGCATGCTCATCGCCTTTGTGGGCTCGGTAATGTTGGCTCTGAAGGATGGCTTGGTATGGGGTGATAGCATTTCAGGTGACCTGCTTGCACTGTTGGCAGCGTTCGTGTGGGCCTTCTACTCAATGGCGCTGAAACGCCTCAACCGCACCTACACGACCTTGTTTATCACGCGCAAACTGTTCTTCTATGGTATCATCTCTGCATTGCCGCTGCTGGCGCTGGAAGATACCCAGGTGAGCTGGGCAACGCTCAAGCAGCCTGAAGTGTGGGGCAATCTGCTTTACTTGGGCTTGATCTGCTCGATGGCAGCTTATTTCATCTGGGGCATCACGGTGAAGCGTATCGGGGCCGTGCGTGCCAGCAATTACTTCTACTTGAGCCCCATTATCTCGATGATCGCTGCGGCCATATGGTTTGGTGAGCGCACCACGATGGTGGCTTATGTGGGCTGTGCGCTCATCCTGGCTGGCGTCATCATTGCCGAGAAATTCAAACGCAAGCCCGAGGCTAATCAATAACCGTTTTCATCCATCGCTTTGACGACAGCCAGAGCAGATAGACTGTGCCGCGGAAGCACAACTCTATCGCCATGGCCGTCCACACGCCGTACAGGCCCATCGTCTTGACCATAATGGCCGACAGGCCCAGCCTCACTATCCACATGCTCACCAGGTTGATGCCGCAAGGCACCATGGTGTATCCGGCCCCGGCAAAAATGCCGTAGGTGATGATGGCGGCGGCAAACAGCGGTTCGGCCCAGGCCTCGACGCGCAGGCAGCGGGCTCCCAGGTCGACGACTTCGGGCACAGGGGACATCAACCCCATCAACTGCGGGGCGAACACATACATCAGTATCGCCATCACACCCATGATCGTCATGCCCGACAGCACATTAATCCAGGCAAAACTGCGCGTGAGACGCTTGCGGCCGGCACCCAGGCTCTGGCCGATAAGCGTCGTGGAAGCATCGGCAATGCCGTAGCCCGACATGTAGCACAGGCTCTCGGCCGTGATGCCGAACGAGTTGGCGGCGAGGGCGATACTGCCCAGCGGCGCCACGATGCCCGTGATGACAATCGACGCGCTGCACATCATGATGTGCTGTACCCCCATGGGCGTCGATATTTTCATCGACTTCTTGAAGGATGCCCAAGTGGGTTTGAAGGAGCCGCGGTCGAGCGTTAGGCGCAGCTCACGGGAGCGGAAAACGAGGTAATACATCATGAGCATGGCAATGACAAATCCAGCACAGGCCGTGCCCAGGGCCGCACCCATAACACCCAAGCCGGCACCCGGCATCGTCATGCTGTGACCCATTACCATGACCTCCCGTGTGGGAAAAATGAGGAAGAAGTTGAAAATGACATCCAGCACACACATCAGGATGTTGAGCACGCTCGGGACGCGCATGTTGCCGCTGCTGCGCAACATCGAGCTCGCAACGATGTCAAGCATGAAGAACGGCACAAACAGCATGAAGGTCCCGAAGTAGATGCTCGCATTGCCCCTGATGTGGGCCTCGGCACCCAGCCATACAGGCAGAGGCTTGCACAGGACCAAACCCAAAGCGGCTAGCAACAGGCTGAACAGCAGGCACACCGTGATGGACTGGCGCACCATCTGGCGGGCATCGGTGTTGCGCTTGGCTCCCAGCAGTTGGGCGACTTGTACGGCATAGCCCGCGGCAAACGCGCTCAGCACGCCTTCAAAGAGCCAGTTGGTCGTGCCCATCAGCCCGACAGATGCCGAGTCGTCGGCACCCAGTCGTCCCACCATTGCCGCATCGATGAAGTTCATCACCATCGCCGACACATTGGCCAGGATGGCGGGCAGACTAAGGGCAAAGGTGAGTTGCAGCTGCTGCCCGCGTGACAACGGCTTGCCATCGCGGATGAGTCGCAACATGGTGTCCTTGCTGGTGTGAGCGGCCATGATGATATATATTATTAATAATGTGGGTTGGTCAGGAAATGTCGCGACAAAGGTAATGCAAAAAAAGATGTCCCGCCATATCCTGCGGGACATCTTTTAAGTCTTGTCTTGTAATCGCTTGAGATGAGGATTACTTGCGAACGATGGTAACGGCGCGGTCGAGAGAAGCGGCCTTGGGACCATAGTTGGTCAGCTCACCGTTGTTGATTTGGGTCTCAAGACGGCTGTCGGCGACACCCCTCTTCACGAGTTCGCTCTTGACAGTAGCAACACGACCCTTGCGCAGACGAACATTGATCTGGTCATTGCCAGTGTAGTTATCGGCCCAACCAGTCAGCAGGTAGTCACGGTTCTCGTTCTTCATGACCTCGGCAACAGCGTCAACGACATTGCGCTGAACACCCAGAACCTCGGTGCGGTTGATGGGGAAGTAAACAGTTGCCAGGGGAGCATCAGCAGCTTCAGCCTCGGGCTTCTTCTCGAGGCACTTGCGCAGCTGGTTCTCCAGGTCGTTGATCTTGCGGTTAGCGTTGTTCAGGTTGGCGGTCAACTCGTCACCCTCAGCATCGGTGTACTTCCACTCGGGGCAAACGGCGGTAATCGGAGCGTTCCACTCGCTCTTGCCCAGCTTGTAGGTCAAACCGAGAAGGATACCGGGATACTCGTTCCAGGTCCTGTAACCCATACCGGCACCATCGATGTGCTCCTGCATCAGGTCAAAGCGCAGGTCAACATTGAAGTCCAGCTTCTTGGTGATGGCAAAGCTGTTGAGCAAACCGGTCTGCATACTGTAGTTGCGGCTGTGGTCGGGGTCATCGTTAGCACCATACTTCCAGGGACCATCCGATACGGGACGCTCACCGTCACGGGCATATACCCAGTTAACAGTCATACCAACATACCAAATGCAGTTGTAGAAGCGGTTGGGCTTGTAGCCGCACAGCCAATTCGATACATTGAACAATACATCTCCAACAAAACCGAAGTTGTTGAAGTGCTGGGGAACATACTTGCCACCATCGAGTTGGCGGGGCCAGTTACGATAACCCAGAGCAGCGTAGTTGCCAGTCCAGGTTGCACCCTTGATTTGCTCGTAGTCCATACCGGCACGCAAACCCAGCAGCGGTGAGAACCACTTACCGACAAAGAAGTCAGCCTTGGCACCCAGACGGTGGCCAAAGTGCTCGTGCTTGTCATAGGACGACATCATCAGACCAACACCACCGTCAGCCTGGATGAACCAATTGTCGCGCATGCGGTTAAACAGATAACCTTGAGAGGGGTCTTCAACATAAGTTACCTCCTGTGCATTGGAACTGCAAGGAATCAAGTAAGTTACAAAAAGAAGAGCTAGTAATGCAATCTTTTTCATAATTTCTGAATGTCTTTAAGTTTATTGTATGTTATAGTTTTATTTTTATTCAATTTATATTCAACTTTGACCGGATTTTCCAATCAGTTGGTATGTTTTATCCTGCAAAATTAAGATTTTTTTTGAAATCATAAAAGTTTTATCCTAAAAAATCGGACTTTTTGCAGGAAAAAGTGCTATTTTACATAGTCTAAAATGCATTTTGAGACATTTTCGGCTGTAAAACCGAACTTTTCGTCTAGTACTTTGTACGGCGCCGAGGCACCAAAGTGGTCCAGACCGTAGATCATGCCGGTGGGTACCACGCGGCGCAGGGTGGAGGGCAGACCGGAAGTCAGGCCGAACACGGGCACATTGCTTGGGATGACTTGAGCACGGTATTCCTCATCCTGATTCATGAACAGGCCAATGGACGGAACGGATACGACTTGGGCCTTGATGCCCTGCTCCTTGATGATGGCGGTAGCGGCAACGAGTGTGGAAACTTCTGAGCCGTTGCCCACGAGCACAATGTCGGGATGGTCCTCCTTGATGACCACATAACCGCCGCGCTCGGCACCCAGGGCGTCGGCATAGCGGTTGCCCGAAGCGCTGGGCAGGTCTTCGATGTTCTGGCGCGACAGGATGAGAGCAGTGGGGGTGAGGTTGTTTTCCATTGCCATTTTCCAGGCCACAGAGGTTTCGGCAGCATCGGCTGGACGCAGCACGAGCATGCTGTTGCGGCCATGGTGGTTCTGCAGCTCCTCCATCAGGCGGATTTGGGCTTCCTGCTCGACGGGCTCATGGGTGGGGCCATCCTCGCCAACGCGGAAGGCATCGTGGGTCCATATGAACTTGACGGGCAGCTCCATCAGTGCCGACAGGCGTGCGGCGGGTTTGATGTAGTCGCTGAAGACGAAGAAGGTGCCGCAAGCTGCAATCACGCCTCCGTGCAGGGCCATGCCGTTGATGATGGCTGCCATGGCGAGCTCCGAAACGCCGGCATGCAGGAATGCTCCCGTGAAGTCGTGCGTCTTGAACGCTCCGCGCACCTTCAGGAAGCCGTCGGTCTTGTCGCTGTTGGCCAGGTCGGCCGACGAGACAATCATATTCTCAACCTGCTCGGCAAGGGCGGCAAGCACATTGGCCGAGGCTGCCCGCGTGGCAATGCCGGGCTTATGGGCGATGGCGGCATAGTCCACCTGGGGCGCCTTGCCGTCGATGTAGTCCTGCAGGCGCTGCATCGCCTCGGGGTTCTGTTGAGCCCAGGCGTCGATGTCACGCTGGCGCTGGGCAACGATGTCGCGTTGTTCGTTGGCGCGTTGGGCATAGAGTTCGGCCACCTCGGGGAATACAATCCAGGGATTTTCCGGATTGCCGCCAAGGTGCTCAATGGTCTTGCCGTAGTCGGCACCCGACTTGCTCAGCGGGTTGCCGTGGGTGCTGCACTTGCCCTCAAAGTTCTCGCCCTCGGCAGTCACGGCACCGCGACCCATGATAGTGCGGCCGATGATGATGGTGGGGCGCTCTTTTTCGGTAAGTGCTTTGTCCAGGGCTCCAGCCAGTGCGATGGGGTCGGTGCCGTCACACTCGATGACATTCCAGTTCCATGCGCGATATTTCATGGCGGTGTCCTCGTTGCTCACGGCATCGCAGTCGGTCGAGAGTTGCACCGTGTTGCTGTCGTAGAACATGATCAGGTTGCTCAAACCGAGGTAGCCGGCGATGCGGGCTGCCTCCTGCGAGATGCCTTCCTGCACGCCACCGTCGCTGATGAAGGCGTAAGTCTTATGGGCAAATACTTCGCTGTAGTGTGTTGCGATAAAGCGCTCGGCGATGGCGGCTCCAACGGCCATCACATGGCCTTGACCCAACGGGCCGGAAGTGTTCTCCACGCCATGCTCGACATCCAGCTCGGGGTGGCCCGGGGTGATGCTGCCCCACGAACGGAACGCCTTGAGATCGTCGGTCGTGTAGCGGCCTGCCAGATGCAGCACACTATAGAGCATCGGCGACATGTGGCCCGGATCCAGGAAGAATCGGTCACGGGCAAACCAGGAAGGATTGTCGGGGTCAGTCACTAAGTATTTCGAGAACAGGACATTGACAAAGTCTGCGCCACCCATGGCGCCACCGGGATGTCCTGACTTGGCCTGTTCAACCATCGAAGCGGCAAGAATGCGGATGTTGTCTGCCGCGCGTGTCATCAACTTGGAATCAATCATAATATATAGAGGTTTTAATGCTTTAATCGGCAAATATAATCATAATAATTGAATACTGCGGCAATGGGGTTGGATATTTTTAGGACAAAAAACAATTTGTGGCCGCACCATTCAAGTGCGACCACAAATATGAGGTTGACTATCAGTCGGTAACGATTATTCCTCTTTCTTGCTCGGCTTGCTGCCAACGAGGGCGTAGAACAGCATGTAGGCCAGCATGGCGATTACCAGCCAGTAACTCTCGATGTCGGCTGCGGTGAATTTGCCCAGACCCTCGGTAGCGAGGTTGAAGACAACACCCCACATCACCGAAGTGCAGATACCGCACAGGATGATGAACAGAACCTTGACGGGTACCTCTGCGCCTTTAAGCGTCATCTTGATGTCCTCGGGGAGGAAAATGGCAACCAGCAGCAGCAGGATGGCGAGAGCGGACGTGAACACCAACTGGGTGCGTGGCGATACCTTGCCCGAGATGATTGAACTGCTGAAGCGGCCCACTAGCATGAGCAACCAATAGATACCGGCAATCGTACCGGCGATGGGTGCGCTGCCCAATACACCACCTTCAGCGACGGGTTCGGTCAGATAGAACAACAACTGGCCAGGAATGCCAACCTCGATGCCAACGTAGAAGAAGATGGCAATGATACCCAGCACCAGATGGCGATAACTCAAGGCGCCTTTCACACCCTCCATCACGTTCTGAGCCTCAGTTTCAGGCTCTTGCAGTTTGGTGAGATAGATGATGAGGAATGAAACCGCAAAAATGGCCATAGCAATGAACAGCAGGGGCTGGACAACTTCGAGTGAAGTCTTTTCGGTGGTCTCGCCGATCAGCATACCCACGAGCATCGGGGTCAGCGTGGCTGCCAATGAGTTGAGCGAACCTCCGGTCTGTATCAACTGGTTACCGCGGTTGCCGCCACCGCCCAACTGGTTGAGCATGGGGTTGACCACCGTGTTGAGGATGCAGACGCAGAAACCGCAGATGAATGCACCGACAAGGTAGATTATGTAGGTACTGATTTCGCTGGCGCTCAAAGTGCTGGAGATATATTGTACTGCCATACCGATGAAGCCGAGTGCCAAGGCGACCAGCGCGGTTTTCTTGTAACCGATCTTTGTAATCATGATGCCGGCGGGAATACCCATAAAGAGGTAGGCCGCAAAGTTCATCATGTTACCCATCATGCCAGCCCAATCGTAGTGGTCATCCCAGATGGTTCCGAAGGGGGCGGCCATGTTGGTTACAAACGAAATCATTGCAAATAGGAACATCATGGCGATAATCGACACTAATGCTCCGTTCTTCTTTTCAGTTGTCATGTTGTTATAAAAATTGGTTATTAATATATTGTTCGTGATAATTTTGGGCAAAAATACGACATTTTTACCAAAATGACTTATTCTAAATAATTTTTTCTTGGAAATCAGTATTTTCGCGGGCCAAAAATGGCGGTGCCGATGCGCACCAGGGTCGCTCCGTACTTGACGGCAACCTGCCAGTCGTCGCTCATGCCCATGCTCAACTCGTTGAAATAGGGGCTCTCGTCAAAGCAGCCGTCCTTCAAGGTCAGATAGGTGCGGCGCACCAGGTCAAACTCCCTTGCCACTTGCTCCATGTCGTCGGTCAGTGAGGCCATCGCCATCACGCCGCACACATGCACATGCGGTAAGCCTTCGGTCAGCTGTCCGGCTTCGCCGGCTTCCAGCACTTCGTCAATGCTGAAGCCGCTTTTGGTTTCCTCCTGTGCGACATGCAGCTGTAGCAGCACATCGACTGTGCGGTCGATACGGGCGGCTTCTTTCTCAATGAGGTTCAGCAACTTAACGCTGTCAACGCTCTCAATCACACTCACATGGGGCATGATGGCGCGCACCTTGTTCTTCTGCAGGTGCCCGATGAAGTGCCAATGGATATCCTTGGGCAACTCGGGGGCTTTGGCTACAAGCTCCTGGGCGCGGTTTTCGCCGAACAGGCGCTGGCCGGCTTCGTAAGCCTCGGCCAGTTCCTCCACTGGGTGAAATTTTGAGACAGCAACAAGTCGCACGCCTTTAGGCAGTTCAGCGGCTACTTTCTCTAGATTTTCCTTGATGCTTGACATGGCTGTTTACTGTTGTTGTGCATTCTGGCGGGCTTCACGGTCAGCACGGGTTTCGCTGAGGTCCACAGGGAAAACATCCATGAGCGGAGTCTCGGTAATCGATGCGATTTCAAAGTCGGCCATCGTGTCGTGCATTCCCTCCATGAAAACGGCTAGTGCGCCTTTCAGGTCGCTGGCCTGTACCAGCTGGTAACTGGCTGTGCGCTTCTCGACGGCGGTTTTCTCGTCGATGGTGATGAAGTTGGTTTTCACCTTGTACCAGCGGTCGCCGCCTTCATTATAAAAGATGTCGCTCAGGTTCACACGCTTGACGGCATCCACTTTGAATTCGCCGCTGATGTAGGGCTGCATCTTGTCGGTGATGCGGGCTTCGGCCTCGGTAAAGGACAAGGCGTCTACCAGATACGGTTCCGAGACGGCCTTCATGACTCCGTTTTCCATCATGCGGTCATATTTTACTTTGCATTCAAACCACTGTGGCATAGTTATTTGATTTTATAATTTTAAAGTGATAATTTAAATATTAAATATTAACTGCGATTTCACATATATACTACTAACTTGCCAATTGACAAGCCATTGAGTGGTATTCTCTAAACCTCAACCTCTAAACTCTAACCTTTAACCTCTAAACTTCCATTTGGAGATTTCCAAATGGAATAATCACATTAAAGTTCTCCTTGAGATTTGCTCTTCCATCGCTTGGTTGATGAGTTGCTTGCGTGCAATATAATACTCGCTTACGAAGCGTTGCATCACCACCTCTACGGGTTCTATTTCCCGGCCCTTGAGCAGGCTGGCGGCTTGCCCGATTTCCAGTTCTCCGTTCTCTACATCGCCCTCAAAGATGCCCGTGCGGGTTTTGCCGATGCCGATGAGTTCGAGCAGTTCCTCTTCGCTGGCTCCGCGGTTCTCGGCCTCTTGAACAGCGGCCTGGAATCCGTTCTTGACCAGTCGGGTAGGTGATAGTTTCCTGAAGTGGAGCCGCGTGCCTCCCTCGTCAAGGTTAAGGCACAGGCGTTTGAAGTTCTCGTGGGCCGAGCTTTCCTGGGTCAGGGCGAACAAGGTGCCGACCTGTACACCGTCGGCGCCCATTGCCTCAGCGGCCAGCATGGCATCACCGGTGGCGATGCCTCCGGCGGCTATCAGGGGCAGGCTGGTAGCTTGGCGCGCGGCAGGAATCAGGCACATCGTGGTCGTTTCCTCCTTGCCGTTGTGGCCACCGGCCTCAAAGCCCTCGGCCACTACGGCGTCAACACCGGCTGCTTCACACTTGGCGGCAAATGCCGACGAAGCCACCACATGGGCGACTTTGATGCCGCGTTCGTGGAGCCAGCCCGTCCATTTCTTGGGGCTTCCGGCCGAGGTGAACACGATGGGAACCTTCTGCTCGGCAATGACTTCCATCAGCTCGGCAGCCTGTGGACGCATCAGCGGGACATTGACACCAAAGTTGTAGGCTGTGGCCTCACGGCACTTGACAATGTGCTCTCGCAGTACCTCGGGGGTCATCGATCCGGCACCTATCAGGCCCAGGCCCCCTGCATTACTCACGGCAGCAGCGAGTTCCCACCCGCTGCACCACACCATACCGCCCGAAATCACAGGATAGTCGATTTCAAACAGTTCGGTGATTCTGGATAGCATTGCCATGTTATATACCTCTCATTGATTTAGATGATTCCAAAGGCTACATCCATCATCTGGGTGAAGTTGTTCTGGCGCTCCTCGGCGGTGGTCACCTCGCCGGTTACCAGCGAGTCGCTGATGGTGCACATGCACAGGGCGCGAGCGCCGCTGCGGGCTGCGTTCATGTACAGTGCGGGAGCCTCCATTTCAACGGCCAGGACGCCCATCTTCTGCCACTGGTCGGTGTCAGGGCTGTCATCGTAGAAAGTGTCCGACGAGTACACATTGCCCACCTTGTAACGGTAGCCCAGTTCCTCCGCCTTCTCGACGGCTGCACGCAGCAGGTCAAAGTCGGCAATCGGGGCATAGGTGCCGGGCAGACGGAACTGCTCGGCATAGGCGCTGTTGGTGCAGGCGCCCATTGCCATCACCAGGTCGCCGATGTGCAGGTCGGGATGCATCGAGCCCGCCGAGCCCACACGGATGATGGTCTTCACATCATAGAAGTTGAACAACTCGTAGCTGTAGATGCCAATCGAGGGAATGCCCATGCCGTGGCCCTGGACCGACACGCGTTTGCCCTTGTACATGCCGGTATAACCCAGCATGCCGCGCACCTGGTTATAGAGCGTGGGATTCTCAAGATAGCGTTCTGCCATCAACTTGGCGCGCAAGGGGTCGCCGGCCATAATCACTGTGGGTGCAATCTCGCCATACTTGGCGCCGATGTGCGGAGTAGGTGTTTTGTCAGCCATAAGATATCTGATTTAAAATATTATTTGAATTTGTTTGCCATAGGCAAAGGTAATGAGTTTTTCCCACATTTCGATAATTTGTGAAGAAAAAACTATTGATGCACCCAAAAAGATGCGCTGAGCCTTTTTAATTATTAATGTCGTTACCGTTGCCTGTCAAGATGTTTCACTTGTTTGAAAAAAAATGAGTACCTTTGCAGCCAAATTCAGAATATTAATACTATGATTAAGATTGATCCCAAGAAAAAGTTGTGGCAGGAAGTCCTCGCCTACATGTTGCTCACGGTGGGTAGCCTGCTGTTCGCCGTTGGCGATGTGATGTTTGTGAACCCCTACCTGATGGCGCCTGGCGGCACCTACGGCCTCTCCAATGTGTTCAACACCCTGTGGCCCTGGAAAATCTCCCTCTACGCCATCTGCATGGATATCCCCCTGCTCATCATCGGCACATGGATTCTTGGTCCCAAATTCGGTATCAAGACCATCGTCTCGACAGCGCTGATATTCCTGTTCACCTTTATTCTCGAGAGTTGGTGGGGCTACAACCCGGTCATCCTCGACGGTGCAATCATGGAAACTGTCGACCCCTCAATGGCCAAGTCGATGGTCGAGATTCCCCATCACGGCGGCTGGTTCCATCCTGACTACTTCCTCAACACCGTCGTCGCCGGCATCATCTACGGTGTGGCAATTGGTCTGATTTTCCGCTCGGGTGCTACAAGCGGCGGCTCGGACATCATCTCGATGATCCTGCACAAGTACACCAAGATTTCCCTGGGTACCCTCGTCATGATCGTCGATGGCATCATCACCCTGAGCACCCTCATCGCTTTCGGTGACATCCGTCTCCCCATCTACTCCGTCATCATCATTTTCATCGAGGGCAAGGTCATCGACCTCGTTGTCGATGGTATCAAGACCTACAAGACCATGTTCATTGTTACCGACGAAGCCGAGGCCGTTCGCGACTACATCATCAACGATATCAAGCGCGGTGGCACGCTCATCGCCGGAACTGGCCTCTATAAGGGCACCGAGCGCAACATGCTCTATGTCACCCTCGACCGTTCCGATATGATCAAGCTGCGTTCAGTGCTTTACAACATCGACCCCCACGCCTTTGTCAACATCCTCGAGAGTTCCGAAATCCTCGGCGAGGGTTTCCGCCGTCTCCCTCAGGAGTAAGCGGTCTATACGATAAGCAATCAGAGCGGTTCCTCCATCGGATTTGGGAGGAACCGCTCTGACTATAGTACAAACAAAAAAAAGAAGCCCACAAGGGACTTCTTTATCATTTTGCGGAAAGGGAGGGATTTTCTGCTTGGAAATCTGAAATATTATCCATCTGATACACAACGACTTACATTTTCGTAAAAGAGGGAAAATCCATGGTTAGTGTCCCTATACTGTCCCTGAAAAATAGCTTTTAAGCGACTTATAGATAGTTAATTAATCTTTATTTCGCGTTAGATTGTTATACGACCATTTCTGATTCTGCCTTTTCTTCAAGCGTCTTGCGGATAAAAGCATTGATGGTGAGGCCAGCTTGCTTGGCAAGCATAGCGATTCTGCGGTGGATGGCAGGTGTTAACCTCACATTCAGTGCGCCCGAATAGCTCTTATCCGGTTCGATGCCTTCATCGGCACAGTAGGCAAGGTAATCGTCCACTGCCTCATGAAATGCCTCGGTCAGTTCCTTCACGCTCTCGCCTTCAAAGTTCACCAAACCGTTGATGCCCTCCACCTTACCGTAGAAAACACCATCCTGTTCACTAAAAGCGACTGAGCCCAAATAGCCCTTATAACTCATCGTATTCATATCTTTCTTATTTAATAAATCCTGCTTCTTTCAATTCTTCCAATACTTGCTGCATCGCATATCTTTTGACAATGTTACCTGGATGTGGCTTGTGCAACATGATAGGTCGCTTGTCTCCGTTTTTGAAAATTACTCGAGAGCCAGATGTGTGGCCTTTTTCACCTCGCACATAGCCGTATCCAGCCAAGAGTTGCTGCATCTCATCGAATGTAAAATCCGATGGCATCGACAGAAATCGTTTCCTGAGTTTCTCTTTTGTACTCATGTCATTGCTTTTTGATGCTGCAAATGTAACTAAAAAACAGTTACCACCCAAATACTATTACAAAAATCTTGCCAAAAACTCTATTTATTTACATCATCAAATAGTCAAAACAAAAGAGAAAAAACCAAGTAGTACCGCAAAATGAGATATAATCACTATATTTGCGGTATGAGATTCAACATAATTGTATTATCTATATTGATCTTGATGGCGCTATTGGCTTGTGATGATGAGTTTGACGAGTCAAACTATGTGTCATTTCCACTCGACACTACTCTAATGGACAAATCACATACAACCATAGGATATATTTATTCCAATGGTTCTATTAAAGATAGGCATTATGATATTGTGGGGTACATTAATTCTGATGGAGAAGTAACAGACAGCCATTATGTCTATGTGGGCTCTGTTGTTAATCAAACTGAGTCAATCTATAAAATTTTTGATCGTAATTATGATGAAAAAGGATATGTATATGTAGCAAAAGGTGAGATTAGGAACTCTCATTTTGATATCGTTGGCTACGGAACTGGAGATCATATATGGAAAGCAGGTGCTCTATTACTTCTTTCGATTCATTAATTTCTCAAAATCATCGTAAAAGAGGGATAATGTCCCGAGAATTCAATATTTGAACTATGGTTAATGACTTGGAACTCAGTTGATAAAAAATACTTAATACTGAAGGCTTGCAAAAAACCGTCTCTATGGCGTCCCGATAGGTATAAAAATTTAATGTAATGAATTGATTTTCAATTTATTACATTAAATTGTGGAAAGGGGTGATTCTTTCTCCGCTTCGCTGCGAAACCGACCTAAAGGTCGATGGCGAACCCTGTGAATTAATGGCATGGTGAAAGCATCAAGAACGGGAGGGATTCACTTCGTGCATCCCTCTGCGCCCCGCCGGGGCGCAACAAGTTGAATGAACTGCACTGGCGTGCCTCTTGTTTCATTTCTTTGTGCCAGTGCTTTGAGCAAGCTCAAGCCATCGCACAAAAAAATGAAACGATTAAGATTTCTCTTAATCGTTCATTCAGCTTGTGCGGAAAGGGAGGGATTCGAACCCACGGTACGCAAAGCGTACAACGGTTTTCGAGACCGCCCCGATCGACCACTCCGGCACCTTTCCAGTCTTGCCCTCGGGATATTATCTTCCGAAAGCGGGTGCAAAGTTATGGCAAATTTTTCACCCGACAAAATATTTTCACAGATTTTTCAATCCCTCAATGGTTTTGATGGGGTCTTCGGCGCCAAAGACATAGCTGCCGGCGACGAGGATATCGGCTCCTGCTTCAACGAGTTGGGCTCCGGTGATGTCGTTCACGCCGCCGTCAATCTCGATGAGGGCATTGGAGCCGTTGAGGGTGATGAGTTGGCGCAGTTCGCGCACTTTGTTCAGCGTCTGCACGATAAACTTCTGGCCGCCAAAGCCGGGGTTGACCGACATGAGCAGCACGAGGTCCACATCGCAGATGATGTCGCGCAGCATCATCACCGGGGTGGCGGGGTTGAGGGCTACACCTGCCTGCATGCCGGCATCGTGGATCTGCTGCACCACGCGGTTCAGGTGAATGCAGGCTTCCTGGTGTACGGTCATGATGCTGGCACCGCAGTCACGCACCTGGGGAATGAACTTCTGGGGCTCGACAATCATCAGGTGTGCGTCGAGGGGCTTTTGGCACAGGCGTTGCACATGCTTGATGACGGGGAATCCGAACGAGATGTTAGGCACGAACACGCCGTCCATGATGTCGAGGTGCAGCAGGTCGGCTTGGCTGCGGTTAATCATGTCGATGTCCTTGGCCAGGTTGCCAAAGTCGGCCGATAACAGGGATGGGGATACTTGTGTCATGATGCTATGTTATTTGTTGTCAATATCTTTGGGCAATTTCGCAGGCTTTTTTCTAATGGCCTGATAGGCGAGGAAGAGGACGATGAAGATGGCGAGGGCATAGCCGGCCCACGACAGGTAACGGTTGTAGTGCTCAAGCTGGAAGAGCAAGTCTTCCTCGAGGACATTTTGGCTGAGCCAATAACCCAGGGCGGCCAGCACCACATTCCAGATGCCGGCACCCAGCGTCGTGAACAGGGCAAAAGTGCCGAAATTCATGCGCGACAGGCCGGCAGGGATGGAGATGAGTTGGCGGATAGCTGGAATCAATCGGCCCAGGAAGGTCGAGATGGCACCGTGGCGGTCAAAGTAGGCTTCGGCCTTCTGCACCTTCTCGGCATCAATCAGGCACATGTGACCGATGCGGCTGTTGGCGAACTTGTAAACTACAGGTCGCCCGATGAGCAACGACAGCACATAGTTGATGGCGGCTCCGATTAGAGCGCCCAGTGTGGCAACCACAACAATCATCACTACATTCATGTCGCTGTTGCGTGCTGCAAAGTAGGCTGCTGGCGGGATGACGATCTCGCTGGGGAAGGGAATAAACGAACTCTCGATGATCATCAGCAGCAGGATGGTGCCGTAGGTCAAGTGCTCCTTGTACCAGCTGTAGATGGTCAGGATATCGTGAGGCATATACTTGAGGATGGCAACGACAATAGCCGCCAGCACCGCCAGTATCATAATCAGTTGTATCGTGTCCTTTTTCATATCAAGGGCAAAAGTAGTGAAAAATCACCAATTGATAATCCTAATGGCGGTTTTTCTTGATGTGAAGTGCTCGGTTGTGATAGTTTTTGTAGTGCAAGCCATCGGCTTGTGTCTGCTGCCGGGTTAGGCTTGGCGGGCGAGGGTGAGGGTCATCTCGCAGTTCTTGCAATCACAGGTGACCTTGAGCAGGGTTGTGCCGGTTTTCAGGTATAGGTCGCGGGGCAGACGGTTGGCGTTCTTGCCCTTGAGGCATGCACCCAGTTGGCGGCGCAGGCAGTAGCGGGTGTGCATCAGCGGCGTGGCCGTGGTGAGAGGGGCACCGGCCTCGAGTGCAGGCTCAATCCTGCTCACGCCATGGTCGCGGTAGAGTTGCTCGGCGAGGTGGTTGGCTACATTGTCGGCAGGGGTGAGTTCAGGGGTAGGGCATTGGGTGGTTTTGTCTTCTGGGCGCCTTTTGTCCACGGGGCGGGTGATGCAGTGGGCTCGGTCGAGCAGCTCGACGGTCTCGCGGCGCAGTTGCGAGAGCAACGAGGCGGGGATGAAAACATCACCGGGCACTTTCGCCTCACGCAAGCGGTAGACGGTGCCGCCCAGTTTGCCAAGTTCTGCCCTCTGGCGGTTTCCCTGCGGCTTGGCTGCGGGCTGCAGGTCGCAGGGCAGGGTGTGTGTCACGCGGTTGCCTCGCTCGTCGGCGAGCGACAGCGAGAGCAGCCCTGCTGTGTAGCGCAACTCGGCATCGACGGCGATGCAGCGGGTGGCCGATGCTTTCGCCAGCCGGTCGCTAAAGTCTTTATCGGCAGTACGGTAAACCAGCGTGCCGCGTGTGATGGCGGCCGGTTCACGCAACAGCACAGTGCCGTTGCTGGTAACACGGTTGACGCGCACTCCCGTGAACTCGCCTTGGGCATTATAGTAACTCAGGCCGTCACCGTTGGCAAGCGTCGCATGTGTGTCGATGGTGAGCGTGTTGCCGTTGCAGCGTGTCACGCGGCCTAGCCGTTCACCTTGGGATTTAGGCGTGTCGATGGATGCCATCGACAACCCGTCCACAGGGTGGCGCTCATCAAGGAAATAATGCGTGAAGCCGCGGTTGAAACTCTTCTCTAATGCGGGCTCAAAGGTGAATTCCACAATCCCTGACGAGGCGCGGCGGTAGCGGTCAGGTTGCCTGTCAATTACCTTATCGATGGCGCGGCGGTAATAGGCCACCACATTCTTGACATAGCCGATGTCCTTCAGGCGTCCCTCAATCTTGAACGATGACACGCCGGCGGCCATCATCTGTTCCAGCCGATCGTGGCGGGCCATGTCGCGCAGCGACAGCAGGTGCTTGTCGGCTACGAGGACGCGGCCTTGACCGTCCACAAGGTCGTAGGGCAGACGGCACATCTGGGCACACTCGCCACGGTTGGCGCTGCGGCCCTTGATAGCCTGGCTGATGGCACAGCGCCCGCTGTAACTCACGCAGAGTGCTCCGTGCACAAACGCCTCGAGCGGTACGGTTGTGGCACGGCGGATATCAGCTATCTCGTCCAGGGTGAGTTCGCGTGCCATGACCAGTTGCGAGAAGCCCAATGATTCAAGAAAACGCGCCTTCTCGGGTGTGCGCAGGTCGCATTGGGTGCTGGCGTGCAGGGCGATGGGCGGCAGGTCCAGCCTGAGCAGGCCCAGGTCCTGGACGATGAGCGCGTCCACGCCGATGCGGTACAGGTCGTTAACCAGCTGCTCTACTTCTTTCAGTTCATTGTCGTAGATGAGTGTGTTGACCGTGGCATAGATGCGCCCCCCGAAGCGGTGGGCGTGCTCGCAGGCGCGCTTTACATCGTCAAGCGTGTTGGCAGCATCGGCGCGCGCTCCGTGGTGCGATGCCCCCATATACACGGCATCGGCGCCATGGTCGATGGCGGCGATGGCGATGGCGGCGTCACGGGCAGGCGCCAGCAGTTCGATGGGGACAGGCTTGTTCATTAGTATAAGAGAACACCGGGAACTCAACGGTCTCGATGTGGGCTCACTTTATCAGATGTTGAGAGTAAACGAGTCGGCATCGCGCCAGGCGGGGAATTTTTCCCTGAACTGTGCCAGTTGGGCGGGGGAGAGGTCGGCCGTGATGACGGGGCTTGTCATGCGTTGTGCGATGACTTTTCCCTTGAAGTCGATGACCAGCGACGAACCCTCGGGATATTCCACGCCGGCAGGGTCGGTGCCGCAGCGGTTCACGCCGCACACATAGCACTCGTTCTCCATCGCGCGGGCGGCAAGCAGCGTGCGCCACACCTTCTCGCGAGACTTCGGCCAGTTGGCGATGACAACAAGCAGGTCATAGTTGTTCTTAACATTGCGGCAGAAGACGGGAAACCTTAGGTCATAGCACACCACCAACTTGATGTTGAACCCGCGGAAACGCACGATGGGCGCCGCTGTGTGGCCCTGGTTGAACACCTTGTCTTCGCCACCAAATGAGAACAGGTGGCGCTTGTCGTAGTAGGTCTCGTCGCCGTTGGGCTCGATGAAAAAGGCCCGGTTGTAGAGTTGGGCCGCTGTGTTGGCCAGGAAACTACCGATGATGCCCACATGGTACTCGCCGGCAAGCTTGCGCAGCGTGTGCAGCGTGTCGCCGCTGTTCCACTCGGCCACGGCAGCCGCCTGTTCGCGGTCACCTGTCATGAAACCGGTTGTGAACAGTTCGGGCAAAATCACCAGATCGGTGTCATCAGGCATATTGCGCAGGTTGCGCTCCAGCTGCTTGATATTGGCTTCGCGGTCACCCCACACGATGTCGTCCTCGATGAGTGTGACGCGCAGATTGCGTGATATCATCTCTCTCAATTATTAGTAGAAACGCATGGTTTTGCGTTTCAGAGGTTTAGTGTTATACGGTGCCGTGATGTCACGGCAGCCCATGCCTATTCCAGCCCAGTGTCAAATTTCTCAGGGTAACGGCCCTTGAAGGGCTGGTAATATTGCTTGATGCGCAACAGGTCGGCCTCGGCATCGTCGCTGAGCTCAAATTCCTTGTCGATGCACACCACCTTCTGGCTGTAGTCAAAGTAGGCGAGAACCAGAGGCACCTGTGCGTCGCGCGCCATGAAAATGGCACCCTTGTGCCAATGGGGATTGGCGCTGCGGGTGCCTTCAGGTGTCACGCCGATGGCGAGTTTGGGTGTAGAGTTGAATGCCTCAACGATGGATTGCGTGAGGTTGCCGTGCTGGCGGCGGTTGACAGGAATGCCACCCAGTCCGCGCAACAGGTAACCCAGCGGGAAGAAAAACCATGTGTCCTTCATCAGGAAACCAGCCTTCATGCCCACCGAGTGGATGCCCAGCTCTCCCAGGATGAAATCCCAGTTGCTGGTGTGCGGGGCAATGACGATGATGCACTTGTCGGGCATCGTCAGGTTGACCTTGAAGGTCCAACCGGCTTTCTTCAATATCCAACCAGAGAGGTTCATGCAACAGAGATCACTTGTTGGAAGGCATGAGCTCGTTCATGCGCTTGGCGATGTTCTCCACCTCGGCACGGAAGTACTCGCTCAGTTCCTTCTCGCGCTCCTTGAAGAAGGCGCGGCGAGCCTTCTTGTACTCCTTGCGGTTGGCAAAGTCTTTCACCTTCTTGCCGAAACGGTTGTTCACACGGTTCACTGCCTCTTGCTGCAGCAGGGCGGTGTCGATGATGATGCTGTCCCATTCCTCGATTTTGTCAGCGCCAAATGCTGATTCTGCAAAGATGCACTCACCTGCGATGTCGCCACAGGCATTCTGGATAGCCTTCTTGATTTGTCTCTTGTTTGCCATAATGATTAAGTTTATACAAATGATAATGTTTGTAACAATGCGCTAAGGTACACAATTTATCCCATTAATGGGGGCTTTTGGTCTAAAAAATGCCGAAAACCGCCAAAAAAATGCGTTTTTTGTTATTTTTTGAAAAAAAGTGCTCAAAAAATTTGCCAGTATCAAAAATGGCAGTAATTTTGCAACGCTTTTCGACGGAGATATGGACGCCGCCCTCTCACGGCGGAAACCAGGGTTCGAGTCCCTGTTTCTCTACCAAGCAAAGCCTTCAGCATTCGTGCTGGAGGCTTTCTTGTTTGTTGTTGTAAAGCATCGGCCAGGGTTCCCCGTGCCGCAACTCAGCTGCGGCTTGTCAGTCACCCCTTCTTGCAGATGTAAACCACCCGCTGCCCGTCGGCTCTCGTGGTGCCGAAGATGTACCAGTCGCCACCGTCTTGCAGCCGCAGGCGCTGCCGCAGTTGCTGGGCCGTCATCGGGAAGTTGCGTGTGGCGACATTGGCGCGGGTGATACCGTTCATGGCCCGGGACAGTTCCTTCTTGTTCATCGTTGTGACTTCGGTGATGACAAAACGGCGCCCGGGGAAGCCGTCGACGGCGTTGCTCGACACGAACAGGTGGCTGTCGGCAGCCAGGGCCTTGACTGGATAGTGTTGCGTGAGGATGCCAAAGCAACCCGCCTTCATGATAGAGGCGTTAGGCTCATACAGGAAGTTGGCGCGCTCGTCATCCGCTATGCTGGGGGCGCATTGTTCCCCATGATGTGGATAGATGAGCCGCTGGTCATCGTTCACGCAGTGGATATCGGGCGCTCCAGTGTGTTCGGCACTAAGGAGGATGAGCAGTTCTTTGCACTCGTTGGCGACACTCACGATGTGCACCTCGGCAACATGCTCACCCAGGTCGCTCACCGCCTTGTGCCAGTCAAGCATGGGTGAGAGTTTGATGAGGATATAGCGGGCTGCACGGAACAGAGGGTCGAGCAGTTCCAGCACATTGGGCGTGCAGTCGGCAATGGCATAGGTGCGGTTACTGTTGTTGTCGCGCCGTGCGGGATCCAGATAGATGAGCGTCGAGGCCAGATGGACATTCCTGAAATAGTGGCTTGGGGCGTTCATCACCCCTTCAGCGTCGGCATTGATGACCGTTGCATGATTCAGCCCGAGTAACTCACAGTTGTGGCTTGCTACCTCGCACAGGTGCGCTTGGCGCTCGACATAAAACGCCTGGCCGAAATTCTTGGCAAGAAAAGCAAAGTCTACCCCGAAACCGCCTGTCAAGTCAATCAATGTCTCACGGCATTCCTGTGGCAGCCGTTCCACGATGCCACATTTATATATAGCGGTGCGCTCGCTCGAGCATTGCTCCATCGACAGGTGGGGTGGATATATGATGCCCTCGGTGGCTGCCCACGACGGCAGCTTGCGGCGCGCCGTTTGCCAGCCCTGTATCTGGTCCAGCGCCCACGGCAGGTCTATTTCACCGTTGCCGCGTTCCTTGAGGGCTAGCGCCCGCACATCATCCTCACGGTGCTCAGTTACAAACCTTATCGTTGCCTCGTTCATCATTTCTGGTTTCTGTCTTTGAGGTAGGGCTGCAGGAATTCGTCGAGGGTGTTGGCATGCAGTTTATGGGCAATCTGGGTACGCTTGTTGGACACCGTCCTCAGGTTCCGGTAGCGCATGCATATCATGATAACTGTACGCGAGAAACCGTGGCAGTGCAGTGCAATCATGTTGATTTCGTCCTCGCGCAGTGTGCCGTCGGCCGCCTCTTGGGCCTTGACCAGCACATTGTCATATAGCTCGTTGGCCAGCGATTGCAGGTTGTCCCAGTAGGATGCGCCCACCTCGTCGGGGCCACGCATCGTCATCAACTTGTTGAAACGGCGGGCAAAGGTCGTCTCGTTGCATTCATAGGACCATTGCAACAGCTGGTGGACGACCTGTATCTGGTTGTCTACGATGGCTTTAAGTTCATCGGACTGTTGCTTGGCGCTTTCTCGTTCGGCAAGCATCCCATGCA
The DNA here is from genome assembly GCA_900322135.1 of uncultured Prevotellaceae bacterium. GTDB lineage: Bacteria > Bacteroidota > Bacteroidia > Bacteroidales > Muribaculaceae > Sodaliphilus. Next base: position 45,205 of record ONYP01000034.1, on the reverse strand, counting down.
TCTGTTGCAGGCTCGTGATGGACTGGTCGAGGTCAGACTTCATCAATTCATATTCTGCCTGTTGGATTTTCAGCTTGTTGCGGTAGCGCCACATCATGAAGGCCAATGCCCCCGCCGCCAGTGCCAGCAACGCAAGACCTAGCAGGGTTCCCCTGAGACGGGAACTCAACAATGCGTTTTCAAGTTCGGCCTGTTGCGTGTCATATTTCTTTTCTACTTCCAGCAGGCGGTGGTTCAAGCCGCTCATTACCACCGAGTCGGCAAAATTATGCGTCATGTTCAGGTAGTTGATGGCATCATCAATCTTGCCGTCGTGGCGAGCGAGGTCGGCCAGTAGCTGATAGTGCATGATGCTGTCGGCTGCCGTCACCATCGCTGGTGCGTGTTCAAGATAATAGCGCGCTGAATCCACACGGCCCAGGTGCAGGTAGGCCGATGCGGCACAATAGTGTATGCGGGGATGAATCCTGCCCTTGCCACTCCAGCTGATGGCTTCGACCGCGTCATCCTTGGCGCCCTGGTAATTGCCGCGTGAGGCACGGTATTCGGCACGGCTGAAGAGGTTTGCCATCACACACTGGGGCTCAACTTCCTGCTTGGCAAGGGTTATGGCAGCATTGATGTAGAGCAGGGCGCTGTCCTCTTTCTCCTTGTTGATGCGGTACAGGCCGCCCAACTCGCTCAGGCAGATGATTTGGTGATGCTTGTCGCCCAGCTTCTTGAACAGGGCAAGCGCCTCACGGTATTTTTCCGCGCCCAGGGTTTTGGCTCCGATGACTTGGGACTGGTAAAGTTCGCCCATCATCATCTTGGCCATGGCACGGTTCTTCAGGTCGTCATCACCTGCAATGTCCTCGGCTTGGCGCAGGCAGGCGATGGCCTTGTCAAGGTTGCCCAGTTGCTTGTTGACACATCCTTGACAGATCAGGGCTCTTGCGTGTTTTTCCTTATCACCATGTGCCTGGAAATATTTAACCGCTTCATCGATTTCTTTGTCGTCGGTCTGGGCCATGTGGTTGTTGAGATTGGCCTGGGTGGTCAACAGGGCAAGATATGCCTTGTCGTTATGATTGAACGAGGAGGTGTTCAGTATCTGCAGCATCTGCAATGCTTCCTCGTCGCGGTTCTGAGTAAGCAGCGAATCAACGGCAATGAGTTGATCGTTGTCGGCAGGATGTCCACATCCACCCAGAGTAATCAGGAGGATGACTGAAGTGAGGGCAAACAGTATATGTTGGGTAGTTCTCATCAATTGGTCATTTTGGGATTAAACACTGCAAAAATACGCCTTTTTTGGCAGGTAAGAATCAACAAATTACCCGAAAATGACTTTTTTGTTTTGTAAATAACTGAAAATGAGTGTTTCTTGTTTTTTAAAATGACCATCGAATGTTAGCGTTTTTGGGCGTTATTTCAAAAATCGGTTGTAACTTTGTCATCGAGAAATAACCCGAAAAATTGATTGTTATGAAACACGGTAAATTCATCTGCAACACGCTCAAGGCGATTCGTCTTGATATTGCGCGCGCCAATGGTATTGAGTACTCGCCTTGCGAGTGTCACCACAAGGGTGATTGCGCGGGCACTTGCCCCGCCTGTGAGAGCGAGATGCGCTACCTGGAAAACGAAATCGCTCGCAGGCGTTTGTTGGGCAAGGCCGCCCTTGTGGCCGGCGTGAGTCTGGCGGTGTCGAGCCTCACGGCAACGGCGGCAAACAGTGCCTCGCAACAGGTAACTTCACATAACCATACCATTCATGCCAATGACACGACTAAGAGGTTCGAAACCGTTGGTTTTGTTGAGCAGATGCCCTACTTTCGTGGTGGCAATGATGCTTTGGTCAAGTACTTGCATGACAATATCAAGTATCCGCCTGAGGCCGTCAAGGATAGCATCCAGGGTCGTGTGGTCGTGCAGTTGCTCATTGAAAGGAATGGCGAGGTCGCCGAGGTGCAGGTTGTCCGTCCAGTTCATGAATTGCTCGACAACGAAGTCGTCCGCGTCTGCAAGTCGTTACCCAGGTTCTTTCCTGGCAGAGTTGGATGCAAGGCAGTTGCGATGTGGTTTACACTTCCTGTAGAGTTTAAACTGTCAGAAGAAAATGAAGTCCTTGAATGAGAAATAGTTTTGGTTTTCTGTTTTTTTGTGATTAATTTTGCACCATTCATGGTAATAAAACTCAATGCGATATGAAAAACGGTAGATTTATTTGCGATCAACTCAAGAAAGTCCGTCTTGACATTGCGCGCGCCAACGGCATTGAGTACGCGCCCCGTGAGTGTCACCACGAGGGTGATTGCGCGGGCACTTGCCCGGCCTGTGAGAGTGAGATGCGTTTTCTGGAACGGGAAATCGCCCGTCGCCGCTCCCACGGCAAGGCCGCCCTCATCGCTGGCGTGAGCCTGGGCCTGATGAGTTTTTTGGCTACATCGTGTGACCAGTCTAAAAAACTGAGTAGTAATGACCCTATGGGCGAGAGTATAGAGATTGATATGAGGATTGACAAAGAGGGGCAAGAATCGGGCGAAATCGTTGATACCGCCATTCTTTTGGGCGAAATTGATTGTGTCGATGTTTCCGATGTTCCCCATCAGGGTGACAGCGTCGACGAGTGCTCCAGGAGCGTTGACAACATGCCCGTTGATGAACAATGATGAGTGAAGAGAAAAATAGGGTGCCGATTATCGGGGTGGCCCGTCATCGGCTGGCGGTTGATGGACAGGGGGTAACCACACTGGTCGCCTTCCACGGCTGCACGTTGAGGTGCCAGTACTGCCTGAATGCTCAGTGCTTGAGGCCCGATGGTTTCTCAAGGACGGCCACTCCTGCCGAGTTGCTCGACGAGGTGATGATTGACAACCTCTATTTCCTAGCCACGGGCGGGGGGATCACCTTCGGCGGCGGGGAACCTGCCATCCGCAGCGAGTTCATTGACGCCTTCTGCCGCATCGCACCGCCCGAGTGGCACTTCACGATAGAGACCGCCCTCAATGTCGACCGTCAGCACCTTGAGCGCCTCTTGCCACTCATTCATGAATACATCATCGACATCAAGGATGTCAACCCCGATATCTACAAGCGTTACACGGGACAGGACAATAGCCGTGTGCTCGATAACCTGCAATGGCTCTTGAGCCACGACGGCATGGCCGACCGTGTCATGGTGCGCCTGCCACACATTCCTGATTTCAATACCGATAATGATGTGCAGTACACCCGCCGGCATCTTGCTACCATGGGCGTCACACGATTTGACGAATTCACTTACCTGTGTCGTTAATTTTTAAACTTTTTTGCTCAGTTCGTATCTAAATTGTATCTTTGCAATCAGGAACCAAAATGTTTAATTAATAAATATAATGACTATGAAGAAATTATTATTGATGGCAGTGTTGTGTTGTTTTGTAGCAGCACCCGCCTTGCATGCTCAGGAGCCGATGATCCCCGACCCCCAGCAGCATCAGATGATCAAGAATGCTGAGGCTGAGCGTATGAAAGCCAACAATGGCAAGGGCAACACCCTTAAACAGACCGACTTCAACAAGATGGACCAGCAGAATAAGCGTGACCAGCAGGCGTTGAAAGACCAGGAGAAGCAGGCCAAGGTAGCTGCCGAGGAGGCCAAGAAGCAGAAGGAGGCTTACAAGGAGCAGGAGAAGAAGGCTAAGGAAGCAAAAAAAGCTGCCGAAAAGCAAGAAAAAGAGGCTAAAAAAGCCGAAAAAGAAGCCAAGAAAGAGCAAAAGGCTATCCAGGAGCGAGAGAAAGCACAGGCCAAGTACCAAAAGGCTCAGCAGCGCTTGCAGAAGGCTCAAGAGAAATACAAAGATGCCCAGGACAAGTTGAGCAAACTGCCCAGTGAGCAGGCTAAAGAAGCCGAGAAAGTGCGCAAGAAAATCGACAAGATGGACGATCCCTTGAAGAAAGAGACCGAACAGAAGAAGTTTGACGAGAAGGTCGCTAAGCAGAATCTCAAGGCTCAGAAGGAGTACGAGAAGGCCTTCCGTGACCTTGAAAAGGCCGAGCAGAACCTCAATAAGGCTCAGCGCGAGTGGGAAAAGCGCCGCTAATTCCGCTGAATGGATTACATAATACGAATTTCGCTAATTGACAGCGGATTCCACGAACTTTGGTTTTGTGCAATTCGTTAAAATTAGCGAAATTCGTGTATATTATTGTGGACTGATGGTAGCTGTCAACCGATACTACCATTTTTTTCATTATCTTTGCACGATTTTTATAGCAAGATAACCGAATGGACTATCAACTCATAGCCACTCCCGGCGGCACCAATGCCCGCGCCGGACTCATCACCACCGATCATGGCCAGATCGAGACTCCTATCTTTATGCCAGTGGGCACGGTAGGAGCCGTCAAGGCCGTACACATGACTGAACTGCGTGACGATATCAAGGCCCAAATCATCCTTGGCAACACCTACCACCTGTACCTGCGTCCCGGCATGGACATCATCGAGCGGGCAGGCGGTCTGCACAAGTTCAACAGTTGGGACCGTCCCATCCTGACTGATAGCGGCGGCTTCCAGGTGTTCTCACTGGCAGACAACCGCAAGTTAACTGATGAGGGCGTGACCTTCCGCAGCCACATCGACGGCAGCAAGCACCTGTTCACCCCCGAGAAGGTGGTGGATATCGAGCGCAGCATCGGCAGTGACATCATGATGGCGCTGGACGAGTGCCCGCCGGGTACCAGTGACTACAACTATGCCCGCAAGTCATTGTCGCTGACCCATAATTGGCTCGCCCGTGGATGGAAGCACTTCAAGAACACCCAGCCCCGTTACGGTCACAGCCAGGCCTATTACCCCATTGTGCAGGGGTGTGTCTATAAGGACCTGCGCCAGGAATCCTCCAAGTTTGTCGCCGACCTGGGTGCCGACGGCAACGCCATTGGCGGTCTTGCCGTCGGTGAGCCCACCGAGGTAATGTATGAGATGATAGAAATCGTCAACGACATCCTGCCGCAGGACCGTCCCCGCTACCTTATGGGTGTGGGCACGCCTGCCAACATCCTCGAGGCCATCGACCGCGGCGTGGACATGATGGACTGCGTGATGCCCACTCGCAATGGCCGCAACGGCATGCTCTTTACCCGTCACGGCATCATGAACATGCGCAACAAGAAGTGGGCCGATGATTTCTCCCCCTTGCAGGAAGACGGACCCTCGGTTGTCGACCAATTGTACAGCAAGGCCTATGTGCGCCACCTGTTCATTGCCCAGGAAATCCTGGCCATGCAGATTGCCAGCATCCATAACCTGGCCTTCTACCTGTGGCTCGTGGGCGAGGCCCGCAAGCACATCATCGAGGGCGATTTCCCAGCTTGGAAACGACAGATGCTCCACGATGTTCAGCAACGCCTGTAATAAGAAGTGATGGAAGAAGAAATCCGCGACATAGAGCAGCAACCCATCCAGGAAGTCCAGGACCCCCAGCCCGTCCAGGAAGTCCAGCCCGTCCGGGACACCCGCAAGCGATACCCCTGGTATTTCGTGAAGCGCTTCGACCGCTATATCATCAAGAACTTCCTGGGTACCTTCTTCTTTGCCATCCTGTTGTTGTTTGCCATTGTGGTGATGTTTGACATCAACGAGAAACTCGATGCCGTCCTCACCGCACCATGGAAGGCGACCGTCTTCCAGTACTTCATGAACTTCCTGCCCTTTGTGCTCAGCCAGTTCAGCCCGCTGTTCACCTTTATCTCGGTGATTTTCTTCACCTCGCGTCTTGCCGACCGCAGCGAGATCATCGCCATGTTGTCCAATGGCATCAGTTTCCATCGCTTGGCGGTCCCCTATATCTTCTCGGCTGCCATCATCGCAGCGGGCAGTTATCTGCTGGCCGCCTACATCATCCCGCCTGCCAATATCGAGCGCATCGCTTACACCAACAAGTGGGTAAAGAACAAGGCGGTCATCTACGGCGACAATATCCAGTTGCAGGTCAAGCCTGGCGTGATGGCCTACATGGCGCGCTACGACAATACGACCCGCAGCGGTTTCCGCTTCTCGCTCGAGGAGTTTGAGGGCAACACGCTCAAGTCCCGCCTCACAGCCGAGTCGGTCAAGTACGACTCCGTCGGCCTGTGGACAGTGCGCAACTACACCATCCGCAACTTCAAGGGACTGAAAGAGACCATGACCAAGGGCACGGTGATGGACACGCTGCTCAACATCGACCCTCGCGATTTCCTCATCTCCAAGAATGACGAGCAGACCATGACATCGCCCGAACTCAAGGAGTACATTGCCAAGCAGAAGGCTCGCGGTGTCGCCAACATCAAGAATTTTGAGATTGAGTATGAGCGACGCATCGCCATGACGGCTGCCGCATTCATCCTCACCATCATCGGGTTGTCACTGTCCTCTCGCAAGGTGCGTGGCGGTATCGGCCTCAACATCGGACTCGGTCTGCTGCTCAGTTTCTCCTACATTCTGTTCATGACCGTGACTTCTACATTTGCCGTTTCAGGTTATACTTCACCCCGCATTGCGATGTGGATTCCCAACTTTGTCTATATCATCATTGCCGCCGTCCTCTATTACAAGGCATCTAGATAATGCTCTTTTTGACGGAATAAGTGGTTTTTCAAGAATTTTGCTGTTGTGTTTCCGATTTTTCTTTCTAATTGAAAGCAAATCATTATATTTGCAGGCAAAATGCAAATACCGGGTCTTGCCTGTGCCCGTTTTCCGGCATGATGAAATGTAATTATATTCTGGTATATGTTCTTAAACCATTTTTTAATAATCATTAAACCGTATCGCTTATGAAAAAGTTATTGACTTTTGTTTGTATGGCTATCTTTGCCATGAGTACAATGATGGCCAATTGGCAACCCAGCGACATCAATGCTACCAAACTCGACAAAGAAGGCGCTAGTGGCCAAGTGCAGATGAAGACGCTGCGCACCGATGACGGCAACATCATTCTGACCTGGTTGCGCGGTGAACGCGTCAACAGTGTTTTCTCCTATCAGTTGCACCTGCAGTTGTTTGATGCCAACGGCAATCCACAGTTTGGCGACGAGGGCATTATCGTCTGCGATAAGCGGACGCGCACCTGGACAACCGACTATGGTCTGGCATTGGCTCCTAATGGTGACATCCTCTTGGCCTATACCGACATCAGGAATGACCCCAACGAGGAGAACGCCGAGACATACCTGTATCGCTACACCCAGCAAGGTGAGCCTGTGTGGGATGCTGACGGTATCCTGTTCCCCTCCGACAAGATTCATGAGAATGCCTTGTCGGTCGAGGATGTCGCTCCGGCTATCTGCGTCAGCGGTGGCAACATTTTTGCTGCTGCCAATCACACCGAGTATTACATGGAAGAGGCCAACGAGGACAACTGGTCGCCTTCACCCTGGTTCCCCAACCAGCAGATGCCCGACTCGGTACTCGTGAATAACAGCGAGTGGTTGATTGTTGCTCTGGACAATGACGGCATGATGATTAACGAGGCTCCCTTGTCACTGCAGTCTAAGATAGTTTCCATGGATCCTGCTCCCAACGGGAACATCTACTTGCTCTACGATAACAGTGATCTCGGGCTCGATGCGCAATTGCTGACTAATGAACTGAACAATCAGTGGGACAGCCCTGTGACTGTCGAGGATAGGCCTCTGTCGAGCGGAATGTTTATGCCCAAGCCGCTCACCACTCTTGCCGAGGACGGCGTATTGTTCATCTCTTACAGGGTGCTGTCTGATTTCTATGGCTTCCAGGTGGTCAACTCCCTGAGCCCCAATGGAGCAACCGCTCCTGAAGGCGTGAGCCTTACCGGCCACATTGATGGCGACGCCGGCACGGCACAGATGGGCGTTAAGAACAATAGGGCATGTGTCGCTTGGGAATATGCTTACTCTGCCAGCGAGATCTATATGAATGTGAATGTTGTTGACGAGAACAACAACTATTGCTGGACCGATGAGTGCATGTACGGTTTGTCCCTCGATATGACCGAGGATTGGGGCTTCACCCCCGTCAAGGTGATTCCTGCAAGTGATGGTTGGGTGGTGCTCTATGGCATCAGCACCAGCTGGAACGGTGCCGACTTCATGGTAGAAAAACTCGATGACTATGGCGCTACCGTTTGGGCTAAGCAGATTTGTGAGGAAGATTTCAAGTCTAGTGGCTTCTCAATTACCTATGATGACAGGTATGCCTACATCTTCTACACCCAGGAAGAACAGTACGATGACGATTGGAATGTTATTCCCGGCTCTGGCGGCATGTTTGTCATGTGTGTTGATATCAAGGGTCAGCAGACTGCTATCAACGAGGTTGAGACCAGCGAGGGTGAGGTGTCGACCGAGATTTACACCATCGATGGCCGTCGTGTCAACCAGTTGGAGCAGGGCGTTAACATCGTTCGCACTACCGATACCAATGGCAATGTGAAGACCACCAAGGTGCTCCATTGATGACCCGGCCTGCTGCTTCAGGCGGCAATAAATGATACAGTATGCCTTGTCATTCCCCAGGGGGAGACAAGGCATGCTTTTTGCAATTACTAGATGCAAAACCAAAAAAAATGAGGGAATTAACTTTTTTTAACGGTTTTTGTAAGAGTGTTTTGCATTATTGCGTATCTTTGCATTTTAAATATGAACCCAAAATTATTAGGTATATGAAGAAGTTTTTTCTTACTTTGATTGTTTGTCTGATGGCTGGTTTCGGCATCGCCCAGGCTCAAATTCCCGCTGTCACGCTCAAGAGTATTGACGGAACCACGGTTCAGAGCGAGACGCTCAGTAACGACGGCAAGCCGTTCATCATCGATTTCTTTGCTACCTGGTGCAAACCCTGCAACAGGGAACTCTCGGCGATTGCCGAGGTCTATGACGAGTGGAAAGAAGAGACCGGCGTGAAAATTTATGCCGTAAGCATTGACCAGGCTCAAAACATCCACAAGGTAAAACCGCTGGTGGATCAGAACGAATGGGAATATGAAGTGCTGCTCGACCCCAACAGCGACCTGCTGAAGGCTATGGGCGGCCATATGATTCCCTTTGTCGTCGTTGTCGACGGTGAGGGCAAGGTCGTGTCAAAACATAGCAGTTACACCGACGGGGCCGAGGAGGAACTCATCGAGGAGGTGCGCAAGCTTCTATCCCAAAACCCTGAGTAAGTATGGCTAAACCGTTTGTATGTCTGTTGCTGTTGCCTGTGCTGTTGATGACGGCATTTAGTGCTTCGGCCCAGGTGACGGTATCTGGCAGTGTGCAAAGCGACATCCTGTTCCCGCAGGACGATGAGAAGATCGGTACCGAGCACACCGATGATAAAGTGCTGACTAATACCTATGTGGACCTGAAATTAGGCAGCAAGTATGTCGAGGCAGGCACCCGGTTTGAGTTTCTACAGCATCCACTGCCCGGCTATGAGCCTGATTTTAAAGGGTGGGGCTTGCCCCACTTCTATGTAAAGGGACACTACAAGAATGTGGAACTCACGGCGGGTGACTTCTATGAACAGTTCGGGTCCGGCTTCGTGTTGCGCACCTACGAGGAACGCTCGCTGGGCATCGACAATGCCCTGCGTGGCGGCCGCATTGTCTATTCGCCCGTTCCCGGCACGACCATCAAGGCCTTGAGCGGCAAGCAGCGTCGCTATTGGCATCACAACGATGCGCTGGTGAGCGGTGTGGATGTTGAAGTGGGTCTGGAGCAGTACATCAAGTCGCTCGAGTCTCATGGCACACACATCATGCTGGGTGGCTCTTGGGTCAATAAGCACGAAAGTGCCAGTGATGATGCCATCTTTGTCGATGTCACCCACAAGTTGAACTTACCCGAGTTTGTCAATGCATGGGATGCCCGCTTGAACTTGACGCACAAGGGCTTCAGCATCCTTGCTGAATATGCCCAAAAGACACAGGACCCTTCCTTTGATAACGGTTACCATTATGGCAAGGGCAATGTGGCTATGCTCAGTGCTTCCTACTCCCAGAAAGGTATGAGCATCCTCTTGCAGGCCAAGCGCAGCCAGGGCATGTCGTTCCGCAGCTGCCGCAGCATGAACGGTACCTCAAGTTTCATCAACCACCTGCCGGCATTCACACACGACCAGACCTATGCCTTGGCAGCACAGTACCCCTATGCCACCAATCCTGATGGCGAGTGGGCTTTCCAGGGCGAATTTGGATACTCGTTCAAGAAAGGGACCGCTTTGGGCGGCAAGTATGGCACTAAACTGAAACTGAATGTGTCTCATGTGCGCGGTTTGAAGTATGACGGCATCAAGAATCCCGTTACCGAGGGGCGCATCATGGGTAGCGATGGCTACAAGTCCAGTTTCTTCAAGATGGGCGATGAGACTTATTACCAGGATATCGACATACAGATAGATAAACGGTTCACTCGTGATTTCTCGTTGATATTCATGTATATGAACGAGCGATACAATATGACTATCGTCGAGGGCCACGGCGGCATGATCAAGAGCAATATCCTGATTGCCGACGGCAAGTACAAGTTCTCACCAAAATTGACATTGCGTTGTGAACTGCAGTATCAGTTCTGTGAAGGCGACGACGGCGACTGGGCGTTCGGCTTGGCTGAACTCTCATGGGCTCCTCACTGGATGTTTACCGTGAGCGATATGTGGAACTGCGGTGAGACCAATGTCCACTACTACCAGGCCCTGGTGACTTACAGTCTCAAGGCTCATCGCATCCAGGCCGGTTATGGCCGCACCAAAGCCGGATTCAACTGCTCGGGTGGCGTGTGCCGCTGGGTGCCTGCAACCCGTGGCTTCACATTATCTTATAATTACAGCTTCTAGACGATGAGAAAGATATATCTGTTTTTACCGGTATTGTGCCTCTTGGCTCTGGCGTCTTGCGATGATGTGCCAGTCAACGAGCGTTTGACCTATGTTGAACCGCCTGAGGTGGGACGCGCCGTCCTGATAGAGGACTTTACGGGCCAGTACTGTGTGAATTGTCCGCGTGCTACTGAGGAAATCGAGCGATTGGTTGAGCAGTATGGCGATTCGGTCATCATTGCCGTAGCGATACATTCGGGTCCTTTCTCCAAGAAGAATGGCACTCCTTCACCGCTTTATACTGAACTTGGTGACATGTACTTTAACAAATGGGGGCTCTCGGCTCAACCTGTTGGATTGGTGGACAGGATGTTTGGTGGAATGGCACTCAGTTTCACCGATTGGGGTGGAGGTGTGAATTATGAACTCACCCAATCAGCTACGCCCAAGGCTCCTGTGGCATTTCTTACCGCTACGACTCTGGACTTTGATAACCGTCAGGCTTCCATCGAGGTGCAGACTATCGGACTCGATTCGACAAAGGTCAGCGGCAATTTGCAAGTGTGGTTAGTCGAGGACAGCATCGACAACTTCCAGCTGATGCCCGATGGTTCGACACAGGAACATTATAACCACATGCATGTGCTGCGTGCCAGCGTTAACGACCCGTGGGGTGAAAGCTTAAATGTTTATCGTGGTGAAGTTGTTACCAAATCCTATAACATCACCTTAGATCCCGCATGGGTGCCCGAACACTGTTCGGTTGTCACCTTCCTGTATGATGAGAGTGGTGTCCGTCAAGTGTCTAAAACCAGATTGACTGATTAATATTAACTACTGAATAATATGAAAAAAACGATTACTTTATTTTTGCTTGCATTTGCTTTAGCAGCCGGACCTTTGCAGGCCCAGGACATTAACGAGACTTTCCAGTTTGTTGATGCCGATGGTAATGTCATCGAGAACGAATCGGTCATCACCCGCGACCTGGTAGAAACCGACGACGACGGGAATGAGATGATTAAATCTGGCATATTTGTCAAGAACATGACTGGATCGTCCGACTTCCTCAAGGTGTATTATGAAATTGAACTTATCGAGAACGGCGCCTACCAGATCTGTTTCCCCGCGACTTGTAACACCCAGGACGAGCCTGGTGGTTACGAGACCGCAATCGGGCAACTCATGGGACAGGTGCAGGATATCCAGAGCGAGTGGTTTCCTGAGGACGACGGCGAGTGCATCGTCACGCTGACCATCGAGGTCTTTGCCAAGCAGGGCGGATTCCCGCCCACTTATGAGAGCTTGGGCATTGGGCCGACCATCACTCTGGACTTCGTCAAGGGAAAGACGCCAGAACCCTTGCCTGGTGATGTCAATGGCGACGGTGAAATCAATATCGCCGATATTAATGCTGTTATCGATATGATTCTGTCACAGAACATCACGCCTTCAGGTGATGTGAACGGTGACGGCGAGGTGAACATTGCTGACATCAATGAAGCTATCGCCATGATTCTGAGGCAATAACTAACTAGTAAAATAAAAACTGACACATGAAAAAATTACTACTTCTTTTGTCTGCTGCCTTGTTGCTGCCGATGGCCGTCGGAGCACAACCGGTACAGAAAATAATGGGGCATTACGAGAACGACAGCATCAGCCCCGAGGGTACTACTGTGACCCAGTCTGGCACTCGTTCGATTGCCATCATGCTGCACCCCGAGGAACTGGAGATTTATCAGGGTGGTAAGATTACAGCCATTCGCGTCGGTCTGTCCGAGCCGACGCTGATATCCAAGGTGCTGATTACACCAGTGACGGGTGATGACCAGTATGGTGAACGCGTCGAGTGGGATTGCGAGATGAATGCTGATGGCTGGAATGTATTTGAGTTGCCCACGCCTTATGAAATCAATCTCGGAGAAAATGATAAATTGTTGGTAGGTTTCTATTTTCAGCAGGCGGCAGGTATCAGCCCCCTCTCGTTTGTGAATATCGGCGAGGCCTACGACACCTATTCCTATACTAAAGTTGGAAGTCGCTTCAAGTGGAAACCGATTAACACGACTGAGTACGGCAACTTGAGTCTACAGTGTATCGTCGAGAAGGACAGTTATCCCGATTACAGGATTTTGGCAAGCAATTTGCGCACCTTATCCATGATTCAAGAGGGTGACTCATTGCCTTTTGCCCTGGATGTTCATAACCGTGGCATCAAGCAGATTGGTGCTGGCGGACTTTTGATGGATGTCGATGTTGATGGTGAATTGGTAGCCAATATTACCAATGAAAATCCCTTTGAGAATGGATATTGCACCATCATAGATGCAATCCCGACCGACGGTCTGGAGTCGCGTGAGCATACCCTTACCGTGACCCTGCAAGCGGTTGACGGCATTGCGCTCGATGAGCCCATTGTGTTGGAAACCAAGTTCTTATCTTATAAAAACAGCTATCCTCGACAGAAACACCTCGTTGAGCAGCTCACTTCAACCTATTGCACCTATTGTCCGCTGGGTAACTCGATGCTCAGCATCCTCCTCGGGTGTTGATCCCTTCCGCTCCAACCAGGCCGACTCTATCATGGTCTACATGACGGGCGGTTCAATCTCTTATCCTTCGGGCGCATTCGACCGTTCGACGGGATGGAACGATGATGTGAATATCGTCAACGGCCTCGGTTACTATGAGGAGTATCATCAGTTGGTAGCAGATTATCTGGGTGAGTTCTTTGATTACATCACCGAAGCCAATCCCTGCTTTGCCGAGATTAAAGCCAATTGCTCGTTCAACGAGTCAACCCGCATGGCCACTGTGTCGGTACATGGCAGGATTTCGCCCGACTTTGACCTGATGGTGGGTGACGACGCTAAACTCACGGTCTATCTCACTGAGGATAGCTTGACGGCAAGGCAGTTGGACAATGGCACATGGATTAGTAATTATGTGCACAATGGCGTGTTCCGCATGGCGCTCGGTTCCGTCATGGGCGAAGACCTGAATCGCTTTGGCGGCCAATACAAGAATGTATATAGGTTCCAGGTGCCCAGTGGATGGAATTGGCACAACTTGAATGTCGTGGCATTTATCAGCCGCCCCTTGAGCAATTATGTCAACGGTTTCACCGATATGGCGGTTAATAATGCCGATAAGTTCAAGTTCCAGATCAGCGATGCTGTCGAGGAAATTGAAACCGACCCCAATGCTGTTCCTGTCAGCTACTACGATATTACTGGTCACCAGTATGATACTTTACAGCAAGGCATCAATATCGTGAAGATGAGTGACGGCACTACCCGAAAAGTGTTCGTGAAGTGAGAAACCTTGTAATGACGACTATTCAGAACTGAATCGTCGCTGTCAACCCATAGGCCCGGTCACCAAAGGTGGTCGGGCTTATTGTTACCTCAACATCTTTGACAAATGGGCGTGTGAAGATATAGGCACTGCCGGCACCGATGGCGGCTCCGCCCAGCGCATCCCACCAGTCATGGCGGTCGGTGTGAACGCGTCCCCAAGCCACAAAACTTGATACCACATAGGCGGGGACTCCCCATTTCCAGCCGTAGCGTTTCATCAAGAAGGTTGATCCGTTGAAGGCGACTGCCGTGTGGGTGCTGGGAAAGGCGTGGTGCCCGGTGCCGTCGGGGCGGTCTTTTTTGATGCACAGCTCCAGTCCGTAGTTCACGGCGAGGCAGGTCGCTGTGCTCAGGCCCAGTTGCTTGAGGCCTTCGGTGTCATGCTTGGCAAGGGCGACACCCACCGCGGTAGCGTCTGGAACAAGGCACAACACATCGGTCGTGTGGCGCAGCGCGTCGTCATCGGCATGGCTGACATTGCCCGTGGCCAGCAGCAGCACTGCAAGGATTATTCTCAAGGATTTCATCGGGTTCAGTTTGTCTAAATGCTAAAAGCGGATTCAAGGGTACAGTTTGCGCAGCAGGTCGCTGCGGTGGATGCGTTTCAGCGCTGCGGTGATGGCGGCGCGGTTCTTGCGGTCATACCAGAAGAAGAACAGCCGCTGGGCTTGCTTCTCCATCGGGGTCTTGGCACAATACACGGGCTTCAGGGTGTAGGGATGGAAGCCGGTATAGTAGGTCTCGGTCGAGATGGTCATCGGCGTGGGCGTGAAGTCCTGCACCTGTTCCAGACGGAAGTCCAGCTCCTTGGTGATGGCTGCGAGTTCTGCCATGTCGGCTTCGTGGCAGCCGGGATGTGAGGAGATGAAGTAGGGGATGAGTTGCTGGCGCAGGTTGTATTTCTTGTTCACGCGGTCAAACAACGCCTTGAAACGCCTAAACAGTTCAAACGAGGGCTTGCGCATGAGCATCAGCACATCATCGCTGGTGTGTTCGGGTGCCACTTTCAAGCGGCCCGACACATGGAAGCGGATGAGTTCCTCGTTATACTGGGCGTTGACTCGGTCCACGCGCGGGTCGCCGGTGCGGTGCATCGACAGGTCGTAGCGCACACCGCTGCCGATGAAGGATTTCTTTACCTCGGGCAGCGCATCCACGGCATGGTAGATGTCGAGCAGTTGGCTATGGTCGGTATTCAGGTTGCTGCACGGCAGGGGATGCAGGCATGAGGGGCGCTTGCAACGCTGGCAGCGTTCCAGGTCCTTGCCGTGCATGCCGTACATGTTGGCACTGGGACCGCCCAGGTCGCTGATGTAGCCCTTGAAATCTTCCATCTCTACCACCTGCTTGACCTCACGCAGGATAGACTCCTTGCTGCGCGAGGCGATGAACTTGCCCTGATGGGCGCTGATGGTGCAGAACGCACAGCCGCCAAAGCAGCCGCGGTGCATGCACACCGAGTGCCTGATCATCTCATAGGCGGGAATGCGCTTGCCCTGGTAGCGGGGGTGGGGCAGGCGGGTATAGGGCAGGTCAAACGAGGCGTCAATCTGCTCTGTCGTCAATGGCGGGTTGGTGCGGTTGACTTTCACGGCGATGTCGCCGGTGGCTTGCCACACATTGTGGCCGTGCCACAGGTTGCTCTCGATTTCTATATCCTTGAAATTCTCGGCTTGGGCCTTTTTGGACTGCTGGCATTCCTTGTAACTGTGCAGAATGATATCAGTATCGCTGTCACCTGCGGGCATCTCGCTCAGGGGGCGGCGCACCACGGTCTGCGGAATATCGGTCAATTCCTCGATGCGCTTTCCTGCAGCCAGGGCATCGGCAATGGCGATGTTGGGCAGTTCACCCATGCCATAAATCAGGATGTCGGCGGGGCAGTCCATGATGATAGACGGTCTTAACTTGTCCTGCCAGTAGTCATAGTGGGCCAGCCTCCTCAACGACACCTCGATGCCGCCAGCCACGACAGGGACATCGGGGAACAGGCGCTTGAGGATGTCGCAATAGACGATGGTGGGGTAGTCGGGGCGGGCTCCGGCACGGCCGTCAGGGGTGTAGGCGTCATCGCTGCGCTTGCGGCGGGCGGCGGTGTAATGGTTCACCATCGAGTCCATAGCGCCGGCCGAAACGCCGAAGTACAACCGCGGGCGTCCCAACTTCTTGAAGTCGCGCAGGTCGTCACGCCAGTTAGGCTGAGGCACAATGGCCACTTTGTAGCCGTGAGCCTCCAGTACACGACCGATGACGGCGCTGCCCATCGACGGGTGGTCGATATAGGCATCACCGCTGAACAGGATGACATCGGCCTGCTCCCAGCCCAGGTGCTCCATCTCCTTGCGCGTCGTCGGCAGCCATTGCCCCTTGATGCGGTGGTCCTTATGTCCCTTCTCCTCCTTCAAAATAAAAATATATCTCTTAACTCTTAACTGTTAACTCTTAACTCTCACATCAAGCATTTCTTCCAGTTTCAGGATCTCGTCGCGGTACTGTGCGGCCTCGAGGAAGTCCATTCGCTTGGCGGCCTCAATCATCTGGGTTTTCAGGCGGTCGATGGCGGCCTGCATATCCTTGCTGCTCATATAGGCGACCACTGGATCGGCTGCCACACCGGCGCTGCTGTCAAATTCCTCGGTATAGCGCATGTGCGATGTTGGCGGTTCCGGAACAAGGCCCTGGCTGTGGCGGCTCGGTGTTGTCGGGTGGTGCATGTCGGTGTCCTGACCGATAATTGCCGTTCGGGCCTTGATAATCGCCGTGGGGGTGATATTGTGCTCCTCGTTGTATTTCAACTGCAGGGTGCGACGCCGCTCCGTTTCGTCGATGGTCTGGCGCATCGAGTCGGTGATGTTGTCGGCATACATGATTACTGTGCCGTTCAGGTTGCGTGCGGCACGGCCTGCCGTCTGGGTCAGCGAGCGGCGACTGCGCAGGAAACCCTCCTTGTCGGCATCGAGGATGGCGACAAGCGACACTTCGGGCAAGTCAAGGCCCTCGCGCAGCAGGTTCACACCCACCAGCACATCGATGGCTCCGGCGCGCAGGTTGTCGATAATCTCGATGCGCTCCATGGTCTCGACATCGCTGTGCATATAGGCCGTGCGGATGTCAAGTCGCTTCAGGTAGTCGCTCAACTCCTCGGCCATGCGTTTGGTCAGCGTGGTCACCAGGGTGCGTTCGCCGCGCTCGATGCGCAGTTGGATTTCCTCCACCAGGTCATCGACCTGCCCTTGTGACGGGCGCACGATAATCTGCGGGTCAAGCAAGCCTGTCGGGCGAATCAACTGCTCGGTGATGATGCCTTCGCTCTTGTTCAATTCGTAATCGGCTGGCGTTGCGCTCACATAGATGGTCTGGTGGGTCATGGTCTCAAACTCCTCAAACCTCAACGGTCTGTTGTCCAATGCAGCCTCCAGACGGAAACCATAATGCACCAGATTGGTCTTGCGTGACTGGTCGCCGCCGTACATGGCACGGATTTGAGGCACGGTCACATGGCTCTCGTCGATGATGGTAAGGAAATCGTCAGGGAAATAGTCCAGCAGGCAAAAGGGTCGCATGCCGGGACGGCGCCCGTCAAAATATCTTGAATAGTTCTCGATACCGGAGCAGTAACCCACTTCGCGCATCATCTCCATATCATAGGTCACGCGCTCGTTCAGTCGCTTGGCCTCGGCAAAGCGGTTCTCGCGGGCAAAGGCGGCCACCTGGTTCTCACGGTCCAGGTCAATCTGGCCCATAGCGGCACGCATGCGCTCCTTGGTCGTGACAAAGATGTTGGCAGGGAAGATTTTGAAGCCCTCCACATCCTCGGTGGGCATCTGTGTCTCGCTGTCCAGAATCTGGATGCGTTCTATCTCGTTGCCCCAAAAGATGATGCGCAGCATGATATCCTCATCGCTCAGGAATATGTCGACCGTGTCGCCCTTGACGCGGAAGGTGCCCATCCTCAACTCGGTGTCACTGCGTGAGTACAGGGCATCCACCAGGCGGTGCAGCAGTTCGTCGCGTCCGATGACTTGCCCCACCTTCAACTCGATGGCGTTGGCGGTGATGTCCTCGGGATTGCCCATGCCGTAAAGGCACGACACGCTCGATACCACCACAATGTCGCGGCGGCCCGACAGCAGTGCCGTTACCGTCGAGAGCCTCAGGCGCTCAATCTCGTCATTAATGGCGAGGTCTTTCTCGATATACTTATCAGTCGAGGGGATATAGGCCTCGGGCTGGTAGTAGTCATAGTAGGACACGAAGTAGTGCACCGCATTCTCGGGGAAGAAACTCTTGAACTCGGCATACAACTGCGCCGCCAGCGTCTTGTTGTGTGACAAGACCAGCGTGGGGCGTCCTGTGCGCGCGATGACATTAGCCATCGTGAATGTCTTGCCCGAGCCCGTCACACCCAGCAGCGTCTGATAGGGAACGCCGTCGTTCACGCCGCCAGCCAGTTCGGCTATTGCCTGCGGCTGGTCGCCCGTTGGTTCATAATCACTATGCAATCTGTACTCCATCGCCCTCTTCACTTGTTTAAACTACAAAGATACAAAAAACTTTTCACATCTTGCTCACCATCTCCGGTAATTATAACAAAACCCCACTGCTGAACTGCAGTGGGGTGAAAATCCGCGCGTGGCGCGTCATGTTGGTGTATTGCAAGCCTGGCTTGCATGAAGGGGTTAGAACTGCCTGGCAGCGGTCAGCATCACCTCGCTCAGGGTGGGGTGGCCGTGGATGCTGCGCGACAGCAGGTCGACTGTGGCACCGGCGTTCATGGCGGTAACCACTTCCTGGATGAGGTCGGCAGCGTGTGCTCCGCAGATGTGGCAGCCCACAATCTGGCGCGTCGCGTTGTCGACAATCATCTTGATGAGGCCGTCGGTCTCGTTCATGGCAACAGCCTTGCCGTTGCTGCGGAAGAATGACTTCTTCACGGTTACATCAAGGCCTTTCTCGGAGCACTGTTCCTCAGTAAGGCCCACCATGGCCAACTCGGGTACGGTGAACACGGCGCTGGGAACGATGTCGAGTTTGATCTCGTCAGCCTTGCCCAGAATGGCGTTCAGGGCACGCTGACCTTGTGCGCTGGCGGCATGGGCGAGCATCATGCGGCCGTTCACATCACCGATGGCGTAAACGCCCTTGACATTGGTCATCATGTTGTCGTCCACCTCGATGCCACGGCGGCCCACGGTGACGCCTACAGTGTCAAGACCCTGAGGCAGCACGGGCTGGCGTCCAACGGACATCAGCACCTTCTCGCAGGTCACGCTCTGGGGCTTGCCCTTGAGTTCATAGGTCACGGTCATGCCGTCTTCGCCCTTGGTGATGCCATTGACGGCGGCGCTGGTGATGATCTTGATGCCACGCTTGCTCAGCACGGTCTTTAGGCGCTTGGCCACATCCTTGTCAAACGGCGGCAGGATTTCCTTGCAGTACTCGATGACGGTCACCTCGACGCCGAATGTGCTGAATACAGCGGCAAACTCCATGCCGATGACACCTCCACCCACGATACACAGGCTCTTGGGCAGCGTTTCCATCGCCAGGATGTCATCGCTGGTCATCGCCAGGTCGGCACCCTCGATGGGCAGGCCGCGGGGGGCGGAACCGGTGGCGATGATGATGTTTTTGGCTTGGTACTCCTCGCCGTTCACGACAACGGTGTTGGCGTCCTTGAGGCTTGCTTCGCCCTTGATGGCGGTGATGCCTGGAGCACCCATGAGCATCTCCACTCCTTCGCGCAACTGCTTGACGACAGCCTCTTTGCGCTCAAATACGGGGGCATAGTCAAATGCCATCTCACCCGTCTTCCATCAGGTTGACAACCTCGGCATTGCGGCACAGGGCCTTGGTGGGGATGCAGCCGCGGTTCAGGCAGGTGCCTCCCATCTGGTCACGCTCGACGATGCCGACCGTGAGCCCGTGGGCAGCGGCTTCAGCAGCGGTTTCATAACCGCCGGGACCGGCACCTATAATAATAATGTCAAACATAGTCTGTTCAAATATGTAGTGTGTAATACTAAAGACAAGAAAGACAAATAAGACAAATTTTTAAAAAGGAAATAGTCTTTCTTGTCCTTCTTGTCTTCTAAATGAGTTTACTGGTTGTCGGCAACGAGTTCGCGCCAGGTAACGATGGGATGCAGCGCTGCCTGGGTGTCATCGAGACGACGAACGGGCGTGTTGTGCGGAGCGGTCTTCACCATCTCGGGATCATCCTTTGCTTCCTGGGCGATAACGCGCATGATGCGGATGAACTCGTCGAGGGTCTGCTTGCTCTCGTTCTCGGTGGGCTCTATCATCAGGGCCTCGTGGAACAGCAAGGGGAAGTAGATCGTGGGGGCATGGAAGCCGTAGTCCAGCAGGCGCTTGGCCACATCGAGTGTGGTCACACCGGTGGACTTGTCCTTCAAGCCGTCATACACGAACTCGTGCTTGCACACGCCGCCGATAGGCAACTCATATACATCCTTCAACGACTCCTTGATATAGTTGGCGTTGAGCGTAGCCAGCGGGCCGACCCACTTCAACTGGTCGCGGCCCAGCGTCAGGATATAGGCCAGAGCGCGCATCATCACGCCGAAGTTGCCCAGGTGACCGCTGATGCTGCCGATGGACTTGTCGCTGCACTCAAGTTTGAAGTAGTCGTAATCCTCCTCTTCAATCTTGATGACACGGGGATTGGGGAGCAGGTGCTCCAGACCCTCGCGCACGCCGACGGGACCACTGCCGGGACCACCACCGCCGTGAGGCGTCGAGAAGGTCTTGTGCAGGTTGATGTGCATGATGTCGAAGCCGATGTCACCGGGACGCACCTTTCCCAGCATGGGGTTGAGGTTGGCGCCGTCGTAGTACATCAGGCCGCCGCAGTCATGAACGGCCTTGGCAATCTCGCCGATGTTGTGCTCAAAGATACCCAGCGTGTTGGGGTTGGTCATCATCATGCCGGCGATGGTGTCGTCGAGCAGCGGACGCAGGTCGTCCACATCGACGGTGCCGTCGGGACGGCTCTTTACAACCACCACATCAAGGCCGCAGACGGCCGAACTGGCGGGGTTGGTGCCGTGGGCGCTGTCGGGGATGATGACCTTGGTGCGCTTCACATCGCCACGCTCCAGGTGGTAGCCGCGCATAATCATCAGGCCGGTCAACTCGCCATGGGCTCCGGCATAGGGGTTCAAGGTGAACTCCTTCAGGCCCGAAATCTCGGCAAGGCTGGTCTGCAGGAAGTAGTAAACGGCGAGAGCGCCCTGGGTGGTCTCGGGGTTCTGCAGCGGGTGCAGGCCCGTGAACTCGCGGTGGGCGGCAATCTCCTCGTTGATTTTGGGATTTCCTCGTTGATTTTGGGATTGTACTTCATCGTGCAGGAACCCAGGGGATAGAAGCCCGTGTCCACACCGAAGTTGTTGTTGCTCATGTTGGTGTAGTGGCGCACAACGCTCAACTCGTCAACCTCGGGCAGCAGGGGTGCGTTCTCACGCATCAGGTCCTTGGGCAGGTCGTTCATGTTGTACTCTGCACACCTGTTCTCGGGCAGGGAATAACCCTGACGGCCATTCTGTGACAACTCAAAAATATGAGTTTACCGTAAAAAGTGTTATTCATAACTTACTTGCCCTCCTTTTCTTCGTTAAAGGTTACACATGCGTCAACAAGGTCGTCACAATCCTCACGGCTGTAGGTCTCGGTCACGGCGATCAACAGCGTGTCGTCGGCAATCTTGAGACCGCACTGCATGTACTCGTCATTGCAGTACTGTTGCAACTCGTCGATATTGAGTTTGGTCTTCACGGCAAACTCGTTGAGGAAGGGCTTGTCGGGATAAGCCATCTCAAACAGGCCGGTATTCACCAGACTCTCGGCCAGGTAGTGGGCGTTGCTGTAGCTGATGGAGTTAACCTCCTTCAGACCCTTGGCACCCATCAGGCCCATGTAGATGGTCACATACAGCGCCATCAGGCTCTGGTTGGAGCAGATGTTGCTGGTGGCCTTCTCGCGGCGGATGTGTTGCTCGCGGGCCTGCAGGGTGAGTACAAATGCACGCTTGCCGTCAGCATCCTTGGTGGCACCAACGATGCGGCCCGGCATCTTGCGGATCAGTTTCTTGGTAGTGCACAGGAAGCCAACATAGGGACCGCCATAGTTCAGGGGGATACCCAGGCTCTGGCCGTCGCCCACTGCGATGTCGGCACCCCATTCACCGGGCGACTTGACAACGCTCAGTGCGGTAGCCACGCAGTTCATGATGAGCAGTGCCTTGTGCTCGTGGCACAGGTCGGCAATGCCGGTAAAGTCCTCGAGGATACCGTAGAAGTTGGGGGTGGCAACGATAACGCCTGCCACATCGTCCTTCTCGAGTTCCACCTTCAGCGCGTCACGGTCCATCACGCCATCCTTGGCGGGAACCATGTCGATTTGGATGCCCTGGTACTTGGCGTAGGTCTTCACCACGCGCAGCACATAGGGGCTGATGGTCTCGCTCACCAGCACGCGTTTGCGCTTCTTGGCGTTGGCAACAGCCATCATCATGGCCTCGGCAGTGGCGGTCGTGCCGTCATACATCGAAGCGTTGCTCACTTCCATGCCGGTCAACTCAGCCATCATGCTCTGGTACTCAAAGATGTATTGCAGGGTGCCCTGCGAAATCTCGGCCTGATAGGGGGTGTAGGCGGTGAGGAACTCGCTGCGTTTCAGGATGTCCTGAACAACGGCGGGGCTGTAGTGGTCGTAGTAACCAGCGCCCAGGAAGGTGCGCATGGTAATGTTGCCCATGCCCAGACCGTCGAAAAAACGGCGTACCTCAATCTCGCTCATTGCCGTCGGCAACTCATACTCTTTCTTGAGTTGGAGTTCCTGGGGCACATCCTGATAGAGGTCATCCAACGATTTGACGCCGGCAGTCTTCAGCATGGCCTGCATCTCATCGTCGGTGTGCGGGAAAAATTTATAACTCATTATTGATTAGTTTACAGTTGTCGGTTATCTTTTAACTTCTAACTTCTAACTCCTAACTTCTAACTCCTAACTTCTAACTCCAATCACTCGCCGATCATGGCCTTGTAGGCAGCGGCATCCATCAGGCCTTCGAGTTCGCTCTTGTCGCTCATCTCAACCTTGATGATCCAGTTCTCAAAGGCGTCCTTGTTGATCAGGCCGGGCTCGTCCTCGAGGGCCTCGTTTACCTCAACAACGGTGCCGCTTACGGGCGACATCAGGTCGCTGGCAGCCTTAACGCTCTCAACAGCGCCAAAGTCCTCACCTGCGGTTACCTCATAGTCGGTGATGCCGATGAAACCGAAGTCGCCTTCTACCTTTACATACTCATGTGACTCGCTGTAATAGAGTCCGTCGATAATCTTACTCATTGTGTTATAAATTATTAATTAGTTAAATATGTTTTTGTTTTAAACTCTTCTTGAAAATCACGCCACTATAATCTAAATCACTTCTTATAGTTGGGGGTATAGAAGCGTTTCTTTACCACGGTTGCAGGGAACACTTTCTTGCGGATGCGCACATTCAGCGTGTTGCCCAGAGCGCCAACGGCACGGTCAACCAGTGCGAATGCAACGCTCTTGTCCAGCGTGATACTGTGATAGCCGGTAGTGATGTAGCCCACTACATTCTCGCCGTCGAGCACCTCGTAGCCGTGGCGGGGGATAGCCTTGCCTTCAAGTTCCAGACCCACCAGTTTCTTGGGGGTGCCTTCAGCCTTCTGCTGGGCGCAGGCATCACGGCCGATGAAGCCGCCTTCCTTGTCGAGTTTCACAAACATGCCGAAGGTGGCTGCGATAGGTGAAATCTCGGCGGTCAACTCGTCGCCATACAGGGGCAGACCAGCCTCAAAGCGCAGGGTGTCACGGCAACCCAGACCGCAGGGCTGTACGCCGGCTTCCATCAGCATATCCCACATCTTGCAGATGATGGCGGGATCGGCATACACCTCAAAGCCGTCCTCGCCGGTGTAACCGGTGCGGCTCACGATGATGGTCTTGCCGTCATATTGCAGTTTCTTGAATGTGTAGAATGTCAGGTCGGTGGTGTCGATGTTCAGCACTGCAGCCATCGTCTTCTCGGCATCGGGACCCTGAACGGCAATCTGGCCGTAGAGTTCGCTCTGGTGGTCTACCTTCACATCGAAGTTCTTGGCCTGCTCCATGATCCAAGCCACATCCTTGTCGATATTGGCTGCGTTGATGACCAGGAAGTAGTCATTGTCGTCAACACGGTAAACCAGCAGGTCGTCAACAGTGCCGCCGTCGGGGTACAGCATCATGCCGTACAGAATCTGGCCGGCCTTAATGGCGTTGATGTCATTGGTGAAGATGTAGTTGGTGAACTTGGCGGCATCGGGGCCGGTGATTTCCACCTCACCCATGTGAGATACATCAAACACGCCCACCTTTTGGCGAACAGCGTTGTGCTCGGTGGTGATGTCTACATACTGGATGGGCATGTCGTAACCTGCAAAGGGGGACATGAGAGCGCCTTGCGCGATGTGCCTGTCGTGCAGACAGGTAACTTTGATTTCTTCAGTCACGGTTTGAAATGGTTTTTAATTGGTTAATAGTGTTATTAATTGTTCGTTTGTTAAGTTCAGTATCCACTTGCCTGCATCAGCGCCGTCTAGGGCGAGGCGCAGGTCTTCGGCGGTGAGTTGTGCTCCGCGCAGCCTGTCAAGCAGCACTTTGTCCACATCCTCGCACAGTGGCAGGAAGTCGCCCCTCAGGTGCAGGTCGTGAACCGTGCCGCCCTTGAGCGACATGTCGGCATGGATGCTGCCCACGCCCTCGATGCGGCCGCCGCGGCTCATTTCACACCGTGGGTCGTTGCCCCACAGGAACGACGGCTCCAGGTAGGGCAGGGTGAGCCGCTCAATCTCGGCGATGTCATCGGCCGTCAGCGCGATGTCGCCGTCACACAATGTCTCGCGCACATGGCGTTTGAACGACTCGATGTCCATCGTCAGGTGCTCACTCAATGTCGTGATATGGCTCCTCACCGACTCAACGCCCTTGCTCGTCAGTTTCTCGCGCGAGGGCGTGATGGCGTTCAGCATGTGCTCCATGTTGGTGTCATACAGCATGGTGCCATGTACGATGCTGCGGCCTGGAATGTGGTAGAACGCGTTGCCGCTCACTTTGCGATTGCCGATGAGAACATCGTTGCGGTCGCTGGCGCTGGCATCGAGCCCCAATCCTTGCAGCATCTTGGCAACGGCGGTAGTGTAGGCGCTGAATGTCGTCTGCACCTCGTCGCTGCGGGTGATGTAACTGAACATGATGTTGTCCCTGTCGGCATACACGCAACCGCCGCCACTGCGTCGACGGTAGAAGGCGATGCCGTGCTCACGGCAATAATCCACATTCACCTCGTTCGCTATCAACTGGTTGCGACCGAAGATAACCGTGGGCTCCACCTGCCACATGAAGAAGATGTCATCCTCTCCAATGATGCGTGCAGCATACTCCTCCATTGCTAAATAGAACGGAAGAATGTGCGTCGTGTGGTCAGGCAGACTCAGGTATTTCATCATGTCTATCTAAACTACCCACAAAAGTAGAGCAAATTCCCCACATTAAAAAATAATAACTCAAAATAATTATTAAATCCACCATTTTACAGTGAGGGTTAGCAACAGCAAGGCAGCGCTCCACAGCACTGCCTTACTGTCATTATCCGGGGTCTAGTGAGTTGTCGTTGTCCAGCACAACGCGCTGTCGCTCGCCCGGTCTTGTGCGTTTCTGTCGGTGCTGTTCCGTCTTGCGCGTTGGCAACGCGCACCCCTGGTGTCACTCTGTTGCCGAGAGGCGGTACAGCGCGGCATCGTGACCCTTGACTTGGACGGGTAACGGCATGTCGCCCTGCAAGTTCACCATAGTCGATGCACCATTCATCAGGTCAACGCAGGAGTACTGGCCATGGGCCATTCCGGCGCAGTCGAGGGCGTGCTGCGGGATGCGGATGCCGGTCTCGACAGCCGTATCGCCGAAGTTGGCGACAACCAGCGTCATCTCACCACCGCAGTGGCGCAGGTAGGCATATACAAACCTTGTGTCGACCGTGTCCTGGTTGACATACATCAGGTCAAAGAATTGTCCCTCGGACAGCGTCTTCTCGCTGTTGCACAGGCGCAGGACCTTACGGTACCATGAACGCAGGCGGCGCTCGTCGCCCGTCGGCTTGTCCTGGTGCCAGCGGCGCAGGGTGGGAACGCTCCAGTAGTCAAAGATGGTCGTGCGTCCGTCGTGTCCGCTGAAGCCCTCTGCATCGTCGGCCTTTTCGCCCAGTTCCTGTCCTGAGTAGAGCATGAACGGACCCGTGCACATTGTGGCGGCAACCACCAGTGCAGGAACTGCCCGCCATGGTTCGCCGCAGAACTGTTGTGAAGCGATGCGTTGCTCGTCATGGTTCTCGAGAAATGCAAGCATATGGTCGCCGATGCCCTCGACGGTCTGCCAGCAGCGGGTGAGGTCGCTGGCGGGCCAGCCGTCACACAGGATGCCGCGTAGCGCGTCATAGAGCGTCACCTTGTCATACAGATAGTCAAATCCGCCGTCATAAATGTAACTGTGGTACAGTGCGGTGTCATAGATTTCGGCAATGAAGATGATGTCAGGGTTAATGTCTTTGATTTGGCTGATGGCCCACTGCCAGAATTGTACGGGAACCATGTGTGCCATGTCGCAGCGGAAACCGTCCACACCTTTCCCGGCCCAGAACTTGAGGATGTCGAGCATCTTGCTCCAGGTGGGTGGGGTGGGGTCGAAGTGGGTGCTGCCGTTCCACGGGTCGACGCCGTAGTTGAGTTTCACGGTCTCATACCAGTCGTCGCGGCTCGGTGAGGCGGTATAGCAGTCATTACCCGTCGCGCGGGCTGGGAACTCACAGTAGGCTTCCTTGCCGCTGCCCAAGTTCACACCTTTTGGGGCAAATTCCTGACCTGTGAGATAGAAAAAGTTATTGCGCGCATCAAAGAACATCATCGGGTTGTCACCCTCGCCCAGGTCCTGGACACCGGCGGGTTTGGCGTCGCTCTCATATTCGCGTGCCACATGGTTGGGCACGAAGTCGATGATGACTTTCAGGCCATTCTTGTGGGTACGCTCGACCAGCGCTTCAAACTCACGCATGCGGTTCTTCACCTTGACGGCCATGTCGGGGCACACATCATAGTAGTCGCGGATGGCATAAGGCGAACCGGCTAACCCTTTGACAACATGCGGGTTGCACTGTGCAATGCCGTGTTTGCTATAGTCGGTGGCTGTGGCATGTTCGATAATGCCGGTATACCACACATGGGTGGCTCCCAACGATTTGATAGAACGCAGTTTGCTGTCGTCTATCTCGTTGAACTTGCCGCAGCCGTTCTGCTTAAGCGTTCCGTTGGGTACACAATGGTCGTTGAGGTTAGTAAACCAACGAGGCATCAACTGGTAGATAATCATCTTTTTCTTCTCTTTCATAATGCAAAGATAGTCATTTTTCCCGTTTTTGACTATCTTTGCACCGATGATTTAAATTTATAATGTAGAGACGCAGCATCTTGCGTCTCCAATTCAAGAGAAACTATGATTTCATTTGAGAGTGATTACAATAATGGTTGCCACGAGGCAATCCTCAAGCGCCTGATAGAGACCAACAACGAGTGTGCCACCGGTTACGGCCTGGACGATTACTGCACGGCGGCCAAGGAGAAAATCCGCCTTGCTTGCGGCAAGCCCGATGCTGATGTGTTCTTCCTTGTGGGCGGCACACAGACCAACGCCACCGTCATCGATGCGATGTTGCAGTCCTATCAGGGCGTGCTCGCTGTGGAGACGGGCCATATCAATGTGCACGAGTCGGGGGCCATCGAGTTCGGCGGGCACAAGGTGCTCACCTTGCCCAGCCATGACGGCAAGATGGACAGCGGCGAGCTGGCACAGTGGCTGCATGACTTTTATGCCGACCCCACCTATGACCACATGGTGTTCCCGGGAATCGTTTACATCACACAAGCCACCGAGATGGGCTCAGTTTACTCGAGAGCCGAACTTCAAGCTATCAGCGACATCTGCCACAGGTATGAGTTGCCCCTCTTTATCGATGGAGCCCGTCTGGGTTACGGTCTCATGGCACAGGGCAGTGATGTGAGCCTGGAGCAGTTGGCCGACCTGTGTGATGTGTTCTACATTGGCGGTACCAAGTGCGGAGCTTACTGCGGCGAGGCCGTCGTGTTCCCGCATCACAATGCGCCCGCCCATTTCTTCACCATCGTCAAGCAGCATGGTGCACTCATGGCCAAGGGCCGCTTACTGGGCATCCAGTTCGACACGCTGATGCAGGACGGACTCTATTTCACCCTTGCCGGGCATGCCGTCCAGCAAGCGATGCGCTTGCGTGATGCCTTTGTCAGAAAAGGCTACAAGATGTACTCCGATTCGCCTACTAATCAGCAGTTTGTCCTCTTGGACAAGGCAACTGTCGAGCGACTGGAGAAGGACTTCGTCTTTGAGCAGTGGTATCCTGTTGGCGACATGATGAACTGCCGTTTCGTCACCAGTTGGGCCACCCGCCCCGAGGATGTTGATGCCCTCATCGCAGCGTTGTGATGAGCGGTTTTTTCAAAAAACTGTAAACTTACCCCCTTTAACTCTAAACTATTTTGTACCTTTGCATGTTTTTAGACTAAGGAGATGGCGAATATCCTGAACATAGAGACATCGACCGAAGTGTGCTCGGTGGCATTGACCAGCGAGGGACAGGTGCTTGACCATCGTGAAAACTACGAGGGACAAACCCATGCTACCATGCTGAGCCAGTATGTCAAGGAGATGCTGGACTATGCCCGTTCGCGGGAAATGAAACTCGATGCCATCGCCGTGAGCATCGGACCGGGCTCCTATACGGGACTGCGCATCGGCTTGAGCGAGGCCAAGGGACTGGCTTTTGGCTTCAATGTGCCTCTTATCGGTGTGAACACCTTGCAACTGCTTGCCGTCAGCACAATGTTCAATCACTTTATCGAGGAGGATAATGTGCTTTATGTGCCCATGATTGATGCCCGCCGCATGGAGGTCTACACTGCGGTCTATAATCCCGCTCTTGAGCCCGTGCTTGAACCCCAGGCGATGATTCTCGACGAGCATTCTTTTGATGCTTTGCTCGACCGGGGCAATACGCTCATCATGATGGGCAACGGCAGCAACAAGGCTCGTCAAGTGCTTACCCGTGACGGTGTGCGCTTTGTTGAGGGCATAAAGCCTGTGGCGATGGAGATGATGGCGCTGGCCGAGAAAGCCTTCCGCGAGAACGACTTCATTGATGTGGCCTACAGCACCCCGTTGTATCTAAAAGAATTTCAGGCCACTAAGCCCAAAAACCCCATTCTGGGTCTCTGATAGGATGGCGGCGAAATGAGGTCGGATTTTCGCAGTTGATTTTTTTATCGTATATTTGCAGATTATGTTGACATATAATTCACAACTCAAGAAACTGGTGTTGCCCGAGTATGGCCGCAACATCCAACAGATGGTTGACCACTGCCTCACAATCGAGGACCGCGATGAGCGCACACGCTGCGCTTATACCATCGTGCAGAACATGGCCAACATTTTCCCGCAGTTGCGTGCCGAGACCGACTATCAGCACAAACTGTGGGATCACCTGATGATCATGAGCGGTTTCAGGCTGGATGTGGATTTCCCCTTTGATGACATCATCAAGGAAGAAAGCCTGGAAACAACGCCAGAACCTATCCAATATGAGTTGGAACCTATCAAGTTCCGCCATTATGGAAAGAATATCGAGCGCATGATCGAGCGTGCCGCAACCTACCCCGAGGGCGAGGAACGGGATGCGCTGGTAATGCTCCTGGCCAACCACATGAAGAAACTGATCTTCCAAATCAACAACGAGGATGTGGAAGATGCCAAGATTTTCAAGGATCTGGCCTTCTATAGCCATGGCGCCATCAGGTTAAACCCCGAGACCCATCACCTGCACGAGTATCAGATTGTTAAACCTGCTCAACCCGCTAGCAAGAAGAAAAAGAAGAAATAAACCGCCCTTTAGCCCTTTATCCATTGCTTGACAGGGCTAGATGAACTGGGGTAATAACGATAAACCAAATACTGGAGAATAATGATTACGCGTGACGAACTCATAGCAATAGGCCGCTACAATAAGCCGCATGGTGTGTCTGGAGAGATTTCGGCTACCATTGATGTTGATGTGGAGGTTCTGCAGGGCTTGTCATGTCTGGTGAGCGACATCGATGGCATCTTTGTGCCGTTCTTTGTCAACTCGTGCCGACCTAAAACCAGTGAGACCGTATTGCTCACCATCGACGGCATCGGCAATGAGACCGAAGCCGCGCGTTTGGTCAATCACGACATCTATGCTCTCAAGCGTGATTACCGCAGCGAGAGCGACAATGTGGATGCCGACGGATATCCCCTGGATTTTTTCATCGGCTTTGAACTTAGGGACAGCGACAACACCGTGGTGGGAGTAATTACCGATGTGGACGAGCAGACCGAGAATGCGATGTTCATCGTCGGGGTCGATGGGGGAGAACTCATGGTTCCTGCCAACGATGACTTGATCGTGGAATTTGATTTGGACAGCAAAGTGATGGTCATGGATCTGCCTGAAGGGCTTCTTGACCTCAACAAGTAAACAGTTATAACGACACAAGAAGCATGCAACGGTTTCCGTATATCTTTGTAATAGCGATAGCGATGTTCACCGTGCTCTGTCCGCAGCACTTGGTTGCGAGAGAACATGAAGAGGATATTTATGAGTTGTCGCTTGACGAGAACCTGGCTACGCCTGAGATAAAGAATAACAAGCAGGCCGATAAAATCCAGGATTTCCAATACGATATGGCTGTGGCTTTCAAGAAGTCAAACTATGAGGTGGAACTCATGCGTGACGACGAGATTATCGTCATCACCATTCCCGCCAGCCAATTGTTTGACCCTAACGACACCGTCGTCAGCAAATTAGGAGAGACTCAGCTCAAGCCTTTCCTCAGGATGATCAATAATCCGGGGTTCTACAAGATGCTGCTCGTGATGCACAGCGACGACACGGGTAGTTCGGAATACACGCTCAACCTGACACGGCAGCGCGTTAACGCTATCTTTGACTGGTTTGAGGCAAATGGCAGCGTGGACTATGTCGTCCCCTATGCCCTGGGCGCCACCGACCCGATTGTTGACAACAACTCGGTAGAGAACCGCAAGACTAACCGCCGGCTGGAGATTTATCTCGTCCCCGACAAGGTAATGCTGCAGCAGGCCAAGAAAGGCACCATCAACATTCGCCAGAAGGCAAAAGAGAAATAACAACACATAATTATATATATAGCACATTAGAAATGGCAAAAGAATTAAAGGATTTGACAAAGAGAGCCGACAATTACTCTCAATGGTATAACGAACTGGTAGTGAAAGCCGATCTCGCTGAGCAATCGGCGGTGCGTGGCTGCATGGTAATCAAGCCCTATGGCTATGCCATCTGGGAAAAAATGCAGCGCCAACTTGATGACATGTTCAAGGCTACGGGTGTGCAGAACGCCTATTTCCCCCTGCTCATCCCCAAGTCGTTCCTCAGCCGTGAGGCCGACCATGTGGAAGGCTTCGCCAAGGAGTGCGCGGTCGTCACCCATTATCGTCTGATGAATGACCCCAACGGCAAGGGTGTCGTTGTTGACCCCTCGGCAAGGCTTGAGGAAGAACTGGTTATACGCCCCACCAGCGAAACCATCATCTGGAACACCTACCGCAACTGGATCAACAGTTACCGTGACCTGCCGCTGCTCATCAATCAGTGGGCAAATGTATTCCGTTGGGAAATGCGCACACGCATGTTCCTGCGCACGGCCGAGTTCCTGTGGCAGGAGGGACATACCGCCCATGCCTCTAAGGAAGAGGCCGAGGCCAAGGCTATCGAGATGCTCAATGTCTATTCCGATTTTGCCGAGAAATATATGGCATTGCCCGTTATCAAGGGTATCAAGACCGCCAATGAGCGTTTTGCCGGCGCTCTCGAGACTTATACCATCGAGGCCATGATGCAGGATGGCAAGGCACTGCAGTCCGGTACCAGCCACTTCCTGGGCCAGAATTTCGCCAAGGCATTTGATGTCAAGTTCATCGACAAGGAGAATAAACTGCAGGATGTGTGGGCCACCTCTTGGGGTGTCTCGACACGATTGATGGGTGCGCTCATCATGACACACAGCGACGACAACGGACTCGTGCTGCCGCCGCATCTGGCTCCTATCCAGGTCGTGATCGTTCCCGTTTACAAGACCGACGACCAGCTCCAGCAGGTCAACAAGGTTGTTGAACCCATCGTTGCCAACCTGCGCGCCATGGGCATCTCGGTGAAGTATGACAATGCCGACAACAAGCGTCCGGGATTCAAGTTTGCCGACTATGAACTCAAGGGTGTGCCCGTGCGTCTCGTGCTCGGTGCGCGCGACATCGAGGCCGGCACTGTCGAGGTTATGCGCCGCGACACCCTCGAGAAGAGCAGCGAGCAACTGGCCGGCATCGAGAACCGCGTCAAGGACCTGCTTGAGGAAATCCAGCAGAACATCTACAACAAGGCTCTGCGTCACCGTGAGGAGATGACCTTCACGGTCGACACCTGGGACGAATTCAAGGAGCAGATCGAGAAGGGCGGTTTTATCCTTGCCCATTGGGACGGCACCACCGAGACCGAAGAGAAAATCAAGGAGGAGACCAAGGCTACCATCCGTTGCATCCCGCTGGATGCCCCCGAGGAGGATGGCAAGTGCATCTACACGGGCAAGCCCAGCAAGCGCCGTGTCATCTTTGCGCGTAACTACTAAATAACTAGCGTTTTATCATCAACCGGTTGCGGGAGTCGTCAGGATTCCCGCAACCGTTTTTTTGTGCAGGTTAATCCTGTAAAAAAAGCACTTCGTTATCACAACGAAGGTGCCCTAGGAAAAATAGTATGAATAATAGTTGATTTAAGGTTTTGCAAATGTACTGCATTTATTTGAATGATGCAACTTTTTTTGGTAAATAATACACTTTTAGCTCTTATCTTGTTTGTGTTTTGCCTCATTGTGACAAGTGGTTCCTTGCCCCAAGGGAGGTTGATTTAGGTCAATATTTGCAATTTTATATATTTTAACACCGCTCATTAAGGAGAATTTGTTAATTTTGTCGTTTGATTGTTGTAAACCATTTTGGACCCTGGCAGTCTAATGGCAAACCGACATAAATTGGCATTGATGATGAAAGATAACAAACATATAGGGCCAGTCCAAGCGCTGAAGTTGTTCTTCGGCTTCTTCATGGTTCTGGTCTACCTTGGGATGGCTGTCCTGGTGGCTACTAACTACTATCACTGGTGGCCGGGCACGACCACATGGACAATGGTCAGGTGGTTGTTTGCCACTATTCTGGCAGCCTATGGCATCTACAGGGCTTACCGCGAGATTAAGGGACATCACACCTATGGCATGCACCGTGACGACGACTAATAGTACTAGAAATGAAGAAAACTGATCTCATATTGATTGCCACACTGGTTGTGTCGCTACTCGCCATGACCGGCTGTGGTAAAAACCAGCAGCCCAAGAGTACAAGTACTCGCGGCGTTGCAAGGATATTGAGCGACGAGTCATTCCAGAGCGTGCTCGAGCAGGAAATAGCCGTGTTTGAATACCAATACCCCGAGGCAAGCATTGTGCCCGAGTATATCAACGAGCACGATGCCCTCGACTCGCTTCTTCAAGAGAAGGTCGACCTGATTATAGTATCGCATGACCTCACCGACAACCAGCGCAAACTGCTGAAACTGCAGAGTAGGGCTTACCGTTCTAGAATGATTGCTGTTGATGCCATTGCCATTATCGTCAACAAGCAGAACGATATCGAAGAGCTTACCATGGAGGACCTGTCTGACATCTTTACCGGTAAGGTGAAGCGTTGGGGAGAGGTATTTCCCACCAAGCTCAAGAATGATTCCATCAAAGTCATGTTCGACGGTTCGGGTAGCGGCGTGGTGCACTATATGAAGGAAAAATTCCTCAAGGGTGCTTCTTTCGGCTCCAATGTGTATGCCAAGACTAACAGCACCGATGTCTTTGAGGCTGTCGAGAAACACAAGAATCTCATTGGCTTCATCGGCGTGAGCTGGATTACCAGCGATCTCAAGAGCCTGGAGAAACCTATTGACGAGAAGTATGAAGAATTAATAAATAACAATGAGGTCAGTCTCATCAACTTTACCGACCGCATCAAGGTGATGCCAGTCAGGGAAGACGATAAACTCGAGGCCTTCAAACCCTATCAAGCGCACATCAATAGCGGAGATTATCCCTTGGTGCGCACTATCTGGGCCATTGATGCCGCCTACCTGGGCTCTCTCGATCACGGCTTCTTTACCTTCCTCACTGGCGTTATTGGGCAGAAAATCATTCTGCAGACCGGTATCTTGCCCGCTGCAGAGCCCGTTAGATATGTTGAAGTTGAGTGAGTTGACAACTTGGCACGGAATTTGCCATTTAGATTGCAAAGTCTAAAGCCATGGGGCTAAAAACTGAAAATCAGAAACGAAACATCAAATATTAACATCTAATTGTTACTGCAATGAAAACTAAATTCTTATTTGCATCACTCTTCCTGATGGGTGCATCGCTGGTAACCAGCGCACAGGGTTACAAAGACGGTATTGAGTACTACAAAGTTGACAGGCTGGACAACGCTAAGGAACTGCTTGACCGCAACCTCAACGCTGCCACCACCGACAAGGCTGAATCTTACTACTACCTGGGCCAGATCGCTCTGCACCAGGGAAAGGTTAGCGAGGCTGCAGCCAACTTTGAGAAAGGTATCGCTGCCAATGCAGACAATCCCTACAACTATGTGGGACAGGCTGCAATCGCGCTGCGCAACGGTGGCGAAGCCAAGGCTCTGTTCGAGAAGGCACGCAAGTTGTCCAAGAAGGACCCCAAACTGGAGATCGAAATTGCTCGTGCCTACTATGATGCAAATCCCACTACCTATGCCAAGGATATTGAGAAATGCATCAAGAATGCCCGCAAGTGGAATCCTGATCACCCCGACAGCTACATCTTTGAGGCCGACACCAAGGCCGACAAGATGGACTGGGGCAACGCAGCCGGTATCTATGAGCTGGCCTTTGGCAAGGATCCCAAGAATATCGAGGCCTATGTGAAATATGCCAACACCTACTTCAATGTGGTGCCCGCTGTTGCTATCGAGCGTCTCGAGGAACTCCAGGCCAGAGTGCCCAACTCGGCTCTCGTTCAGCGCGAACTTGCTGAGAAGTACTATGCCGACAACCTGGGTGCCAAGGCAGCCGAGCAGTACGGCAAGTACATCAAGAACCCCAACCACTTTGCTCAGGATGAGGTACGCTATGTACAGCTCTTGTTCTTCGGCGAGAAATACCAGGAGTCTTACGATTTGGCAACACAGCTCGTCAACAGGCTCAGCCCCAGTGATGACAATGTGTTCTACATGAAGCGTATGCAGCTCTACAACCTGGTGCAGCTCGAGAAGTGGCCCGAAGCCGTCGAGGCAGGTAAGTCGTTCTTTGCCAATGTGCTCCCCAAGGGCTCAACTTATGAGTCTCGCGATTACACCGATTACGGTCAGGCTCTGCAGAAGGCGCAGATGCCCGTTGAGGCTATCGCAGCTTTTGAGAAGGCCCTGGAAATCAACCCCAGCAACACTGAGTTGATCCGCTACATGGGTGACAGCTATGCCGATGCCGAGAACTTTGTGAAGGCTGCCGAGTACTATCAGCGTCTGGTTGACACTGGCAATAACAAGTCGAATGACCTCTTCACGCTGTCGAACTACTATCTGGGCGTTGCCAGCACTCCGGACATCGATGAGGCTACCAAGGCTGATGCTATAGCTAAGTCACAGAAGTACATCGACGAGGTTGACAAGCTGGTTCCCGAAAATGTACAGATTGTTAACCAGAAGGCTAAGATTGCCAAGTTCCGTGAGGGAGACACCAACAATGGCGCTGCTCTGGCTGCTTACAATGAACTGCTCTCCATCCTGGATAAGAAGGACAACCCCGCCGACTATGCTCGCTACTACAAGTATGCCTACAACTATCTGGCAACTTACTACTTCACCAAGGGCGACAAGGCAACTGCAAAGGACTACTACCAGAAATGGCTTAAGTATGATCCTGATAATGAATCACTGCGCAAGTATGTCGAGAGCTTGAAATAAGCAATTATTCCAATCGTAATAATCACTGAAGACGGGTCTGTAAAGGCTCGTCTTCCTGTTTTTTGCATAGACTGTCTGATGCTAGTCGAATTGCCGGTGATGGAATGCGGCATCGCCATGGCGCTTTTTTTTAAATAATGTGTAAATTGCTGTGAAAAAAAGTATTACTTTTGTAGCTTGAAATGTGATTTAAGTATGGTATAACTATAATGAAAAGATTGTTTTATTTGTTTGTGGCAATTGCCTTGATGAGTTCTATTGTGTCTACCGCTACGCCCTCAGCGGGTGGTGGGTACTATGAGGCATTCATCGATGTGAATAGTGAACTCAAGGATTATATGCTTGAAGCTGCTGGAGTTGTCATTACGGCAAAGTATGACGGATTCTATACGGTTCAAATCAGGGATGATGTTTCGATTCAGACCGTTAAGGCTATACCTGGTGTGGACCACGTCTCTAAGGCTTTGACCCTCTTGACTTGCAGTGACAGCGTCAGGTACTTCTCACGTGTCGGCAATGTGCATTCGGGGGCTACCTTGCCTCAGGCTTATACTGGTCAGGGTGTCATTGTCGGGGTCATTGACTGCGGTTTTGACTTCAACCACATCAACCTGTGTGACGAGAATGGCAATACCCGCGTGAAGGCGGTGTATATGCCGCTCGACAAAACGGGTTCCCAACCGGTGGTCAATCACCGCCTCTTGCCTGGTAGTTGCTACGAGACCCCGTCACAGATTATGTCGCTGACGACAGATGACCGCAATACTACCCATGGTACACAGACTGCAGGCATTGCTGCGGGCAGTTACCGTGGCAATGGGTGGTATGGTATCGCTCCTGATGCCGACCTTGTGCTATGTGGCATGCCGGAGGGTGACCTGACCGATGTGCGTGTTGCCAACTGCATCAGCTACATCAATGACTATGCCAGTCGCATGGGCAAGCCTTGTGTCATCAACATCAGTCTGGGCAGTAATGTGGGTGCCCATGACGGCTCGTCTTACTTGTGCCGTGTGTTCAATCAGTATTCCGGTCCAGGACGTGTGTTTGTTGTCTCGGCTGGTAATGATGGCAGCGAACCCGTGTGCGTGCACAGTAGCATTAAGAGCAAGGAAGATACTGTTGTGACTCTGTTGAGAGGTTATGGTGGCGGCAATGAGTATTCTGGCTATGTGAATGCTTGGAGCAATAAGGACAAACCTTTTAACACTCGTTTCATTGTTGCGAATAGTCGCACGGGTGCCATTCTCTACCGTTCGCGTGCTTTGGGTGCCACCCTGTCAGGTGTTTATGATGTGTTCACGACCGATGATGACCCCGACCTGGCAAAATACTGTGTCGGCTCGGTTACGGTTCAGGGCGTGATTGAGTTCAACGGCCGTCCCAGTTCCTTGTGTGAATTGAATATGAGAACCCGTTCTTCCAACTATGTGTTGGGAATCCAGTATTACTCACCCCTGACTACCGATTTGGTCGTCTGGACTTCACAGTATGCCTATTTCAATAATTACGGTTTTTCTTGGGCGGCTAAAGGTACCCCTAATGGCTCCATCAACGATTTGGCGACTTGCGATAGCATTATCTCGGTCGGCTCTTATAACACTAGGCAGACTGTTCCGCTGCGTGATGGTACTATCTACTTCCGTCCAAGGAGTACTCCTGTTGAAATTTCATATTATTCTTCCTATGGCCCTGACGAGAATGGTATTAACCGTCCTGACGTTTGTGCCCCCGGTAGTGTTGTCATTTCTTCAGCCAATCGTTTTGACACCGAAGCGCCCAACTTGGCTTATTGGCAGACCCCGGCATTTGTCGACGGTGAGGAGTATCCTTATTGTCCTGACTTGGGCACGTCGATGTCGGCTCCTGTAGTGACTGGAGCTATTGCCTTGTGGATGCAGGCCAACCCCAATCTGAGTACTGCCAATGTGCGTGAAGTGCTCAAATACTCCAGTTACAAGGATTCACCCGTTATCCATGGTGACCGACAGCGCTGGGGTTATGGTAAACTCGACATCTATGCTGGCATGCGTTACGTCCTCAGTGCCGATGAGTTGAAGGGTGACGTGGACCATGACGGTGAAATCACCATCAATGACATGAATATTGTCATCTCGATTATTCTGGGTGGTCATTTTGATGACGCGACGATGCGACGTGCCGACGTGAACCATGATGGAGAAATCAGCATCAGTGACGTCAACACTATCCTTAGCTTGATTTTGAATAACTGATACGCCGCTTGTGGTGAGACTCGATAGACTGATATTGTCTCTTGTTCTTCTGCTCGTTTCCCTTGTGGGATGGGCTGACGGGTCGTTGAGTGCTCCATCCAAAGTTTTATATTCGCGTTATCTGCATGCTCCTGCCCGACACAAGATGCCACAAAACGGAATGGAGCGCATTCAGGCTTTTATCACGATAAATGACCAGTCGGCTGTTCAACAATTGCAACAGCATGGCGTTGAGGTCAATGGTTTGTTTGGTGGCGTGGTGAGTGCTGGCATCCCGGTGGCTTCGCTTGATGAGGTTTCGGGGCTGAATTGCGTGAACGGTGTTTCCCTGGCTCAACCGCTGCATTTCTGCAACGACATGGCTTCACAGTTGTCCCATGTCGATTGGGTGCATGAGGCTGTAGGTCAGGTGGTCCCTCTCAAGGGGCGTGGCGTGATTGTCGGCATGATTGATACGGGTATTGACTATAACCACATCAATTTTAAGGATGAGAATGGGCAGAATCGTATCAAAGCGGTGTATCTCCCTTGTGATTATAGTGGTACTAGTCCCGTTATAGACGGCTTCACGTTGCCTGGCAGTTGCTATGAAACACCATCGCAGATAGCGACACTCACGACCGATAACACGCTCTCCTCACATGGCACCCACACGACGGGAACTGCTGCCGGCAGCTATATGGGTAATGCCTGGTCAGGAATGGCACCCGAGGCCGATATTGTGGCCTGTGGAATTCCGGGCGATTCCCTCACCGATGTCAATGTTGTGAATTCTGTCAACTACATCTTTGACTATGCCCGCAGGGTGGGGAAGCCTTGCGTCATCAATATGAGCCTTGGCACCAATAGCGGACCGAACGATGGCACATCACCCCAATGCCGCGTTTTTGAACGGCTTTCTGGACCAGGCCGCATCTGTGTGCTTTCAGCCGGCAATGATGGTGAATATCCCATCTGTTTCCACAGTTCAATCGCTGGACCCGCCGACACGGTGACCACATTGCTGCGCCGAGGCTCAAGTAGCCGCCATCAGGGCTATGTGAGCATGTGGAGTGACAGCCGTCAGGTGCACCGCTCACGGCTAATCATCATCCATCGCAATACAGGTGAACTGCTATATGCCTCTCCAGTGATGGGAATGTTGCCTGAGGATAGTGTGTACACATTGTCCAGTGATGACAATCCTGCCTTTGCCACTTTTTTTGAGGGTGAAATCCAGTTCGCCAATGCTCAAGAACCCCAGTTCTCAGCTTCAGGCGAAGAAGTTGTTGGTTACAGGTACCATTCCTACTGGATGTTCGATGCCAAGGCGTTGGAAACGGATTATCTGCTGGGTCTGCAGTATATGGCTGACGAGTACGTTGATTTGGCTGGATGGAGTACCAGAAAGGCATACTTTTATACCTATGGGTTTGAAGGAGTGACGGGAGGCTCCAATAGCGGCTCCATCAGTGACTTGGCTACTACCGACGCTGTCATATCCGTTGGGGCTTATTGCTCTCACGACACTTTTGAGAACTGGCAAGAAGGTATAATCTCGTACCCCCAATGTCATCCTGGACAAATCGCATCCTTTTCCTCATTCGGGCCTGATGAATGCGGTAAACTTCGTCCCGATGTCTGTGCGCCCGGATTCGTGGTGCTGTCTTCGGCCAATCGATATGATGAGAAATCCAGTAGGGAGAATTGGCTCACTCCTGCTGTAGTAGACGGTATAGAGTATCCTTACTATGCCAACATGGGCACCTCTATGTCTGCACCCGTGGTGACGGGAACGATAGCATTGATGCTACAGGTCAACAAGACCTTGACGGCTGCCGATGTGCGGCAAGTGCTGCAGGCAACCTCTATGAGGGACGACTTTATTAACGATGATAACGCGCCTCGCTGGGGCAATGGAAAACTGGATGCCTGGGCTGCTGTGAATCATGTGGCTAGTCAAACGCTGTTGCCGGGCGACGTGAATGACGATGGAGAGGTCACCGTGGCTGACATCATGCGCATTGTCGAGGTCATTCAGGCTGGTACAACCAGATTTGATGCAGGCACGATGATTCGGGCCGACGTGAATAAGGACTTAGAAATTTCCCTGTCCGACTTGAATGCTGTTATTCAATTGATAATCAATAAGTAAGATGATAGATTACATTAAAGGCGCTATTGCCGAACTCAATCCTGCCTATGTCGTACTCGATAACCACGGCATCGGCTATATGTTGAATATCTCACTGAACACCTATGACGCTTTGACCAAGGTGGGGCAGGATATGGCAATGCTGTATGCCTATGAGGTGATTCGTGAAGATGCGCATACACTATTCGGATTTGCCACCAAACGCGAGCGTGAGGCCTTTCTCCTGCTCATCTCGGTTTCAGGCGTCGGACCCAATATTGCGCGCATGGTGCTGTCGTCGATGACCGTCGACGAGTTTTCTCAAGCCATTACCGGTAACAATGTCGCCATGTTCAAGGCGGTGAAGGGTGTGGGCGGAAAAACAGCACAAAGAATAATAGTTGACCTCAAAGATAAAATAAAACCCACAGGTGATACGTTATTAATACAAACAAATCAAGCCGCCGGAGAAGTCTTTGACGAAGCACTTGCTGCTCTTGTCATGTTGGGTTTTTCCCAACAAGCATCACAAAAGGCACTTAAATCGCTGTTTTCCAGCAATCCCGGGCTGAGTGTCGAAGCTGCTATCAAGCAGGCACTCAAAATGATGTGACAAACATTGACCGATGAACCGACGCGCAGTTTATTGATTAGTGACTGTTCATGCTGAGAAGAAAAAAAATATTTTTAATCATTATTGGCGCCCTCATTGGCCTGTGGGCGGGTAATAATTTATTGCTGGCGCAATATGTGACCAGCACATTGCCTCCGCCTCCTCCGCCTCCTGACACACGTCCGTCATTAAACCAGCAGAAAACACCGCCCATTGATCTCCACTTCGATGTCAAGCCCACCATTCCTAAGAGTTATGACGATGTGAGCGACAAGGGTGAGTATGCTGCCGACTTGAAAACGCCTTCCAACATCAGTTCCGAGGTCGAGTTCGACCCCGAGACTGGTTGTTATGTGATTCATACACGTTTAGGGGACAAGGATATTGTTACCCCTTACATCATGTCGCCCGATGAGTACAGTAATATGGACTTCAGGCGCTCAATGATGGAGTATTACCGGCAGAAGAATGCCGAGAGCGCACAGAGCCAGGAGAAAGACCCGTTCAACTTCATGGATATGCAGTTCGGCCTTGGAGCGGCTGAGTCGGTGTTCGGTCCTGGCGGTGTACAGTTGAAAACGACGGGTTCGGTTATTGTCAAGATGGGTGTGAAGAGCAATTTTACCGATAACCCTGCTCTGTCACTTTCCCAGCGTCGTAAGACTTACTTTGATTTTGAACAGACAATCCAGGCCACTATTAATGCCACCGTGGGTGATAAGATGCGCTTCAACATGACTTACAACACGGGCGCAACCTTTAGTTTCGACCGAGAGAATCTCAAACTCGCTTATGAGGGCAAAGAGGACGAAATCATCAAGAATATCGAGGCTGGTAACGTGAGC
The DNA here is from genome assembly GCA_900322135.1 of uncultured Prevotellaceae bacterium. Lineage (GTDB taxonomy): Bacteria > Bacteroidota > Bacteroidia > Bacteroidales > Muribaculaceae > Sodaliphilus. The sequence continues at coordinate 2,999 of ONYP01000034.1, read as the reverse complement.
TTGACGACAGGCTCGTCGTTGATTCGAGGTAGTGCCGCCTTGTTCGGTGTGAAAACCAAGTTACAGTTCGGTAAACTGACGGCGACGGCAATCGTTTCACAACAGAACAGTCAATCCCAGTCGGTGAATACCAAGGGCGGTTCTCAAACCAACGAGTTCTATATCACTGCCGACAAGTATGACCAGAACCGCAACTTCTTCCTCTCTCATTTCTTCCGTGAAAATTATGACGCCTGGTGCTCAAAACTGCCGCTGGTGTCATCGGGTATGCACATCACCCGCATCGAGGTGTGGGTCACCAATAAAAACAGAAACTACAACGAGTCCCGCAACCTCATGGCGTTTATGGATGTGGGCGAGGGCGATGAACGCAACATCTGCAATCCTCACTGGAAAGGGACGGGAGCATTTATGCCGTCCAACAATTCCAATAACCTGTTGAGTGAGATTAAGGAGTCCTATCCTGGGGCACGATACATGAAAGATGCTACCGCAGCTCTGGAACCCTTGAAGAACAATTATGATTTTGATGGTGGTAAGGACTATGAGAAACTCGAGAGCGCACGATTGCTTTCATCTGCTGATTATACGCTGAATGCCAGCTTGGGATACATCATGCTCAACACGGCGTTGTCAAGCGATGAAATCCTGGCTGTGGCCTATGAGTACACCTATGGTGGAGAAACTTATCAGGTGGGTGAGTTCTCGGGTGACATCACTTCATCCGACCAGTCGCTCTATGTCAAGATGTTGAAGGGTACCACTTCTTCGCCTTATTTCCCGATGTGGGACTTGGCGATGAAGAACGTCTATTCCCTCGACGCTTATGATATTCAGAGGAGCAACTTCAAGCTCAATATTAAGTACCTGAGCGATACAACTGGTAATGAGTTGACTTATATTCCTGCAGGCAAAATCAAGGAAACTCCTCTGCTGCAGGTCCTCAACCTCGACCGCTTGGATGAAAACCAGCAAAGCAACATTGATGGTAAATTTGACTATTTGGAGGGATTCACTATTCAGCCTAGAAAGGGAAAGATTATTTTCCCCGTTGCAGAGCCATTCGGTGAACACCTGCGTTCCAAGTTTGAGGACGATGCCATCGCCAAGAATTATATCTACACCGAGCTTTATGACTCAACACTCACTGTCGCCCAGCAGTTCAGTGACAAGAATAAGTTTGTCCTCGTTGGTGAATATCAGTCCAGTTCAGGCAGTGTGATTAAACTTAACGCCACCAATGTGGCGCGTGGTTCGGTGGTCGTTAAAGCCGGTGCCGAGGTGTTGACCGAGAACCAAGACTATACGGTTGATTATACAATGGGTACCGTTACCATCACCAACCAGAGTATCATCGACTCACGTGCACCCATTACTGTCGATCTTGAGAACCAGTCCACTTTCAGCATGCAGCGCAAGTCATTGCTTGGCCTGGATCTTGACTATGCTTTCAGCAAAGCTTTCCACGTCGGTGGTACCGTCATGCACTATGGCGAGAAAGCCATCGGCGACAAGGTGGCAATCGGTAGCGAATTGGTCAACAACACGATTTGGGGTGTGAATATGTCCTACAACGGACAGTTCATGTGGCTCACCAATCTGCTCAATAAGATTCCGACCGTCAATGCGGTGGCTCCTTCAAGTATCAGTTTCACGGGCGAATTCGCCCAGTTGGTGCCGCATCAGGCCAAGCGTGGCTCTAATTCCGGTAGTTCCTATATCGATGACTTTGAGTCCACCCAGTCGGGTGTTGATATCCGCACGCCATACTCTTGGGCCCTGGCCTCGACGCCTTATGACCCGTCGTCGGGTGCATTGTTCCCCGAGGCGTCTTTAAACAAAGATGTGACTTATGGCAAGAACCGTGCTCTGCTTTCGTGGTACACGGTGGACCGCTTGTTCACTCAGCGCAATTCATCTTACGCTCCTGGCTACATTAAGAGCGATTTGGATGCTTTGTCCTATCCCTATGCACGAGAAGTGGCATTCAGTGAGGTGTTCCCTGGACGTGAGCTCAACTATGGTGAGTCCTCGGTAATCCAGACGCTTAACCTGTCGTTCTACCCGAATGAGCGTGGCCCGTACAACCTGGATGCTACCGATATTGACGATAAAGGATATCTGCTTTATCCCGAGAGACGTTGGGGCGGTATCATGCGCAAGATGGATAACACCAACTTCGAGCAGTCCAACATTGAGTATATCCAGTTCTGGATGCTTGACCCGTTCATGGACGATGAATTGGGCAACAAGGATGGTGGCTCGTTGTACTTCAACTTGGGTGAGGTGAGTGAGGATATCCTGAAGGATGGTCTCAAGAGCTATGAGAATGGTCTGCCTGCCAACCGCGATTCTATCAATGCTAACAATACTACCAATACGGTTTGGGGTAGGGTATCGTCACAGACGTCATTAACCTATGCTTTCGACAACACCAACGGTTCTCGCGTCAATCAGGATGTGGGTTTAGATGGACTCATTGACGAAGATGAGTTCAAGCACGAGTCCTATGATAAGTACATTAATGAACTGCGCGCAAAGTTGCCCGAATCCACTGTGGCCGAAATGCTGGAGAATCCGTTCTCTCCCTTCTACGACCCGGCTGGTGACAACTATGCCTTCTACCGTAACAGTTATTATGACTCGCAACGCAGTACCATCATTGAGCGTTACAAGCATTACAATGGCACTGAGGGCAACTCGTTGTCCCAAAGTGATGCTGCTGACGGACAGTACCAGACATCCCGCTCCACGCCCGATGTCGAGGATATCAACCAGGACAATACCCTTAACGAGTACGAACGCTATTTCCAGTATCGTGTAGCGATTCATCCTGACTCGATGAATGTGGGTATGAATTATATCACCGATAAGCAGGTGGCCAAAGTTCACACCCGTAATGGTGAAACCCAGGTGGCTAAATGGTACCAGTTTACCATTCCTCTGGCAAGTTATTCGAAGAAGGTGGGATCTATCCAGGACTTCTCCACCATCCGTTT